>JBBSBI010000240.1:0-7330 GCA_038251425.1 Polyangiales bacterium | reverse complement strand
TGCCCAACACCAGTCTGCTTCTGAGTTCCGACCTGTGCCGTGCAGGCTACCGCTCCGAACAATGCCCAAGCGAACGCACCGCCGCCAATGATTCTTCTCATGGTGACCTCGATTCTGCTCTGACAATATCAGCGCGGGTGAGCACAATGCAGGCGATTGCTGAGTGTCTTTGGACAGAATCCAATCAGCATCGCGCCGCCAACCCCAGCGCACGCAGCTTACCGTCATGGCCCGCTCCGCGAGAATTACCCGGTGCGCGGAAGTATCACCCGGCGCGCAGAACAGCAGCATTAAGCAGATGCTGGTCGGCCCTCACCAACCTGCTATCTTTGCGTACACGTGGAGGTCGTCGACTACCTGAGAGCGTTTCCCTTGTTGGCGTTCGAGGTGAGTCAGCATCCCCCCATGGAGCTGCATCGTCACGGCACGTACGTTGAGCTCGTGATCGTGATGGAAGGAAGTGGACGCCACCTTTTGGAAGGGCATTCATTCTCGATCGGCGAGGGTGACGTGTTTGTCATCCCCTCGAACACGCTCCACGGCTATTCGCACTGCAACAATCTGGGTCTGATCAATGTCCTATTCGACCAAAAACGCTTGGAGCTGCCGGAGCGCCAACTGTTGCGAATACCCGGGTATTCAGCGTTGTTCACGTATGAACCACAACTTAGATCTCGGCATCAGTTCGAAAGCAGATTGCGAATTAGCAAAGACGTAGTCGCTTGCTTGCGCACAACGCTCGCTCAGACGCGCGAGGAGGTTGATAGTAGGCGCCCCGGCTTTGACGCCGTCAGCACCGGTTACCTCACTCAGGTCTTGGTGGAATTAGCGCGGCACTACGGCACGATGACGGACTCCAAGTCGCAGGCTCTCGTCAAGCTTTCCGATCTCTTGGAATGGCTGGAACACAACTTCGAAACCACGATCACCGCCGAGAGCCTGGCCAGTCGCGCGTCGATGTCTCAGAGCACACTCACCCGTTCTTTTCGTCAGTGCTTTGGTGTGTCACCCATGAACTACGTGATTGGACTACGTATCCGGCGTGCTGAGCGTTTGCTCCTCGCCCCGGACGCTCGCGTCAAAGAAATCGCGCCGCAGGTCGGGATCGGCAACACCAGCTACTTTGCGCGCCTGTTCAAACAACATACCGGCCTTGACCCCACGGCATACCGCTCGCTCCATCGTGGGGAGTGATGGGAAAGATGATCACAGTCCACCATCTCAACAATTCGCGGTCGCAGCGCATAGTGTGGCTGCTTGAAGAAATTGGCCAGCCGTATGAAATCGTACGGTATCAGCGCGATGCAAAGACGATGCGCGCGCCCGATGCATTGAAGCTCATTCATCCCTTGGGCAAATCGCCGGTCGTTGAAGATGGCGAGCAAATTTTGGCAGAAACCGGCGCAATCTTGGAATATCTCGTCGAAACCTATGCGCCGCAGCTGGCGCCTCAGCGAGGGACAGATGCCTATTGGCGCTATGTCTATTGGATGCACTATTCCGAAGGGTCGTTGATGCCGCAATTGCTGATCAAACTCATCGCCGATCGCATGGGCGTGTTGGCGTGGCCCATCAAGGGCATGGTTCGGAAGCAGCTGACCTTACATCTTGACTATCTGGAATCCGAACTGGCGAAGAGCCCCTGGATAGTTGGTGCGGAAATGACCGCAGCCGATGTGATGATGAGTTTTCCGCTTGAAGCGTCGGTGTCACGCGTGGGGATCACCCAGGAGTCAAAGCCGAAAATATTCGAGTATATCGCGCGGCTGCAGGCTCGGCCCGCCTACAAGCGCGCCCTGGAAAAGGGCGGCAACTATGCTTACGCCAAGTGATGCGTGCTCCTATCCCGCAACCGATCTTTAAAGGCACACGCGCGCGCTCACCGTTCAGAGAGCTTTTTCAGGTTGGAAAGGCCTAGTTCAAAGTCCTTTCCCACCCTCTCCGTGACGGTCATGTTGCCCTCGCCCACGTCGCCGTTGCCGCGCCAGGCGTAAGTCGCGCCCACGTCTTTCGGTGCGCCGCCGAACCTCTTTTACATGGCTGGATCCAGCTTCTCCCAGGGCGACCACGCGGCCCATTGGTGGAAGTCCTCGAGGTTGGCAAACACGACCTCGGGCGGCGCAGAGATTGCCGCACTCCTTTCGACGCGAAACGTCGCGGGCTTGGTCGTCGCGAGCCCCAACACTGCCAGAATTGCCAGCACAAGCACACTACCGACCCCCAACAGAACCTTTTTGAGCATGGCCCTGCCCCTAACGCGATTTTCGTGGCGGGCAGAGCGCCGCCATTGACATAACACATTTATAATATAACAATGATGCTATGAAAAGAACCAGCGCCAGATGAGCCAGCTTGACGCCACTTTTTCAGCCCTTTCGGATCCAACACGCCGCGCGATCCTGGCTCGGCTGGCCCTGGGTGAGCTCACTGTGATGGAGCTGGCTCGGCCGTTTGACATGACCCAGCCCGCCGTCTCGCGTCACCTGAAGGTGCTCGAGGGTGCGGGGTTGATTGTTCGCCGCGTCGACGGTGCCAAACGCCCCTGCCGATTAGCGCCTGCAGGCATCGACGCCATCGATCAGTGGCTCTCGATGCTCCGCGCTGCGCTGGAGGCCAACTACGACCGCCTGGACACTGTCCTGGCTGCAATGAGTCGAAGCGATAACATGAAACGAAAGGACACACGATGACCAAGCTCAATCTCACGACCGAAGGCGATCGATACGTAGTTGCAACCCGATATTGCGCGGCATCACCCGAGGCGGTGTATCGAGCGCATGTTGAACCCGAGCTGATCCAGCAATGGATGTTGGGGCCTGAGGGCTGGACCATGCCCGTCTGCGTCAATGAAGCGCACCCAGGCGGGAAGAGCCGCTACGAGTGGTCGGATGGCAAGGGAGCAGGGTTCTATCCAACGGGTGAGTTCCTTGAGCTGGAACCCTTCAGCCGAATTGTTCACATCGAGCGCATGCATTTGCCCGACCCAACACCGGACAATCACATTGAAACGAAGTTCACCCAAGAAGGAGCGGGAACTTTGATCACGATGCGCATGACGCTGCCGGATGCCGAAACGCGAGCAGCGATGCTCGCAACGGGTATGGAGCACGGGATGGAGGCGGGCTACGTTCGACTCGAGGCGATCGCGCTGCCTTTGGGATAGCGGTTCGGGTGCGAGGGTGCTCCCGCCGGACGAGAATCTGTTCTATGATTCTGATCCTACACAGTTAAATACTCGATATTGCGCACTAATATCTGTTCTGCTATCTGTTCTATAATGCCGCGTGCCAAGGACTTTGAAGCGCTCTGGCGAGAGCTGGTTCGCCTTCTCTCAAGACAGGCGTCGAGTCCCGCAGCTGAACTCGAAAAACAGCTCGGGGTCTCACACCCAACCCTGTCAAGATTGGTCGCCCGACATCAGGATTCCCTGTTGGTGGTGGGGCGAGCTCGCGCGACGCGCTATTCACTGCGCCGGCTCCTCGGAGATGTCGCAACGACCCTTCCGATCTACGAGATTGATGCTTTCGGAAACGCTCGAGCGATCGCGCACCTCCACGGGGTCGCGCTCGAAGCCTTCTATGTTGAGAGCCTTTGCGAGGACGTTGAGTCCCGCTTCTTTGACGACCTTCCGTACTTCCTGAACGACCTGCGCCCCGCGGGCTTTCTCGGGCGCCTGGTGCCACGCCAACACCCGGACCTCCATCTCCCCGCCGACGTTCGTCTATGGTCTGCTGAACAATGCCTCAGATACCTCGCGCGCTTCGGATCAGATTTGGTGGGCAATCTGATCGTTGGCGATGCAGCGTTTCAACATTACCTGCACGCTCACGAGGCTCGGCCGATGCCGATCCCCTTGAAGGGCCGAGCAGCTAGTTACGATCGTCGAGCTCTTGACGTTCTCGGCGGTGCGGCGCCCGGGTCCTCGGCGGGCGGTGAGCAGCCCAAGTTCTTGGCCGAATTGGCCGCAGAGTCCGAAAATGTGCTCGTCAAATTCTCCCCACCAAGAGATAGCGCGTTGGGCAGGCGTCGCGCCGATTTGCTGGTGTGTGAGCATTTGGCGCACGTCGTGTTGAACCGATTCGGGCACAAGGCCTGTAGCTCACGCGTGGTGGAGTCCGGTTCACGAGTCTACCTCGAAGTGGTGCGGTTTGATCGCACAGCGAACGGCGGTCGCCAGGGAACGCTTTCACTTCTGGCGCTCGATGCGGAGTTTGTGGGACAGCTTGAAACCTGGTCTCGGAGCGCAATCGCTCTGGCAGCCGCTGGGCGCATCCCCAAAGACCTCGTGCAGCGCATCGTTTGGCTCGAGTGGTTTGGCCAGCTCATTGGAAACACGGATATGCACGCTGCGAACCTTTCATTCATAACGCGAGGAATTCGTGTTCTCGACCTGGCCCCGGTATACGACATGGCCCCGTCGTTGTACGTGCCATTGCAAGATCAGTTGGTGGAACGCGAGCTCAGGCTCCCCCCGCCGCATCCCGTCATCGCACCGATCTGGCGTTCATTGGTATCTGCCGCAGAGGCTTTTTGGAGCGAGGTCGAACAACACCCTTTGATCTCAAAACCCTTCAAGAAGGCGGTGAAGAATAACGTCGCAGCAGTCAGGAAGTTTGGTGCGCTGGCCGAGAAGCTGCCAGCTTAGCCGGGCAGTTCATGGACCATCGCCCAGTGTGGCGTCCTCGTGCGCGAAGCTTTTCCCGAGCGAGGCGTTGCGGCGGAACTGACCCGGTGTCTGGCCGGTCAGTTTCTTGAAAGCTTCCGAAAGGTACTTCGCTTCCCGGAACCCGCTCAGCTCTGCGACAACGGCGAGCTTCAGATCAGTGTCAACAAGCAAGCGCTGCGCCTCTTCCAAGCGAAAGCGGCTCCACGCCTGTGAGGGTGTGACCCCAAGGTGAAGGCCGAAGCGGCGCTCGAGTGTGCGCCGGGAGCAGTGCAAGCGCTGGCACACGACATCGAGGCTGTCATCGTCGGCCAGATGAGCCTTCATGTGGCAGAGCGCGCCCGCGACGAACTTGTCGGATGCCACGACTGCGTCGGTGGAGCGACGGTGGATGACACGTACGGGTGGCACCTGCACTTTTAACGCTGCCGTTGCAGTGCCGGCCATCAGCTCGTCGAGCAGCCTGGCGGCTTCGTAGCCCTGTCGTTGCGCGCCCACCTCAACGCTGCTCAAGGGGGGATCGGAGAGAGAGCAGGTGATCGCGTCGTTGTCCACCCCGAGGATGGCAACCTGCGACGGCACCTCTAGCCCAAGGCGCTTGCAGGCATTGGCCAGCAAGCGTGCGAAATGATCGTTGACGCACAGGATCCCAACGGGCTTTGGCAGCGCTGAGACCCAATCGCAAAGCGCCTGCTCGTACGCTCCGCGTTCGGCTGGCGGCACGGGAGGAACACCATCAAAGACTGACACCGAGAGCTTCGAACTCGCCACCGTTTCAGAGAATCCGCTCAGGCGCGCATCATCGACGCCCCACCCCGTTCGAGCAAAGAAGCCAAAGCGCTTGTGACCCCTGCTGAGCAAGTGATGGGCAGCCAGCACGCCAATCGCATGATCATCATTGCACACCCAACCCATCCCAGCGGGCGGCGAGGAGAAGTGGATATTCACGGCTGGCACGCGAGCACTGGTGAGCTGTGCGAACACCTCTGCGTCCGAAGACCCAATCATTACCCCATCCGGCTTGAGCGTCAGCAGCCGCCGAAGGCCTTCAGGCGTGTGATCGTCCTGGTCGAACGTCCATGCGCGTTGCTGCGCGTAGCTCGCAACCCCACTCAAGATCCCCGCGGGGGGCCCGGTATAATTGATAAGGCTTAAGCCAACGCGCATATCCTGGGCTCGAGGTCCGTGACGGACGCCCGCCTCAATCCTAAGGGCAGTCTTAGAGTCACGCTACCGAACGGGCGTGATTTCCGCGGTCGGGAGCGGCGCGCCGCCGAGGCGTGTCGCTTATCCGGTGTGTGTTGTCCCCAGAACGGATTGAAGCGCCCGCTTCGCGCATTCATGCTGGGGTTAAGCCTGGTTTAACGCTGGGAGCAATCGCGACAGGCTCTTTGAGTACGGCCCGCGTGCGCCCTCAGAGGTGGGCCTAGGTGTGTGCAACTGCGCCCTTTGGGGCAGCGAGAAAACCTTCCGTGAGGACCCAGTGACGACGAACTCGACACGACTGATCCATTCCGAAAGAAGCTACGCCCGGTGGTCCACCGGCGCGGTGCCAACTCTGGCGCTCACGCTGCTACTTGGCGGCTGCACGGGCACCATCGGCTCTGGCTCCAAGCGCGATGCAGGCGCCAACGCAGGTACACTGCTTAACGGTGCTCCTACGGGCGGTAGCGATCCAGCAGGCCCGGAGGTTCCGGGCAGTGCCCCGGTTCCAGGTGTCCCCGTCGTCCCCGGCTCGCCTGCCCTGCCTCCCACGCCCCAGGCCTTGGCGAGGCTCACCAAGCACCAATTTGAGAACTCGCTGCGAGCGCTCCTCGGGCCCGTCAACACGGGTCAGCTCCAAGATGATCTGCGCCAAGATGGGTTGGCGGTGGTGGGTGCCAAGAGTGTGGTGACCTCGCCACGTGGAGCGGAGCAGTATCAAGAGGCGATTGATGCCGCGATCAATCTGGTCTTTGCGGATCCGGCACGGCGTGAAGCTCTGTTGGGCTGCGGTCCACAGGTTGCGAGCGCGGACCCCTGCAGCCGCGGTTACCTTGAGCGCTTCGGTCGCTTGGCGTGGCGCCGTGCGTTGTCACCGCAGGAGCTCGACAAGTACCAGGCCTTGGCGTTCAGCGTAGCGGATCGCTTGCAGAACGCAGCGGAGGGCCTTCGCTGGGCAAGCTCAGCGCTGCTTCAGTCGCCGTACTTCCTCTACCGCACGGAGCTGGGGGAGCCGATCGCGGAGCGCCCTGGGTCATTCGCCCTGACGGGCGTTGAGCTTGCCTCGCGCCTCTCCTATGCACTGCGGAGCGCACCGCCCGACGAGGCGTTGCTTAGCTGGGCCGAGCGAGGCGGGCTCGCCACGCCCGAAGGGATCGCGGCAGAAGCGCAGCGCCTGCTCAGCGCCCCCGATGGAGGCACCGTTGCCGCTGGTTTTGCTCGCGACTACCTGCGGCTTGAGGCGCTTTCGAGGATAGCCAAAGACCCAGCGCTCTTTCCCTCCTTCACCCCCACGCTCGCGGCCTCAATGGCTGAAGAGATAGCCGATCTCTATGCGTTAACGGCGGCGAACGCGGGCGGGAGCATGCTGCAGGTTTACACCACGCGCCAACGGCACCTGAATCCTGAGCTCGCGGCCCACTATGGAGTTCCTTCCGCGGGCTTAGCGGAAGATTTTTCGAGCTT
>JBBSBI010000239.1:0-7384 GCA_038251425.1 Polyangiales bacterium | reverse complement strand
GCCATGGTGACTGCGATTCACGCCCAAAAACGGAAACGTCATGTCGTTGCCAGAGCTCAACCATTGCACCGTGGCGACGCGCGTGAGATCGCAGTTCAGCGCCTGGTAGGCGAGCTCGTTCATGCTGGCCACTTGGGTTGGCAGATCGGTGTTCGGGTCCACGGTAGGCGCACCGCACGACGTACCAGGGCTTGGAGCGACCGAGCCGGTGCCCGTATTGCCGCCCGGCACCCCAGCTATTGGGATCCCGTTTTCGAGCTCGCGAATGGCCGTCAGATGCTCGTCGAGCTTACCGAACTCTTGGGTTCCCACGAGCGCCCGGATCTCCACGAGTTCGGCCGTGCGAAGGTCCAGGATGCTGCGCTTCTGAGCGTTGAGCCGTGCGAGAGTCTGAGCCGCTTGATCGGCGGCGGGTCCCCCCGTTGAGGTTCCGGTGGGTGCCGGCGGCGCCCCGCCAAACAGTCGCGTGAACACGACCTGAGGGTCGTTGACCGGGGCTACCCGAGTGCCATTCGCAAAGACAATGCGTGCGTGGGTAAGCTCCGCCTCCTCGCCGGCTGTGTGCACGCCGAGCTGCAGGGATCCGAAGCGCGTTGATTGACCGATGGCATTAGCGATCACTTGATCGATCGAGTTGGTTCCCGGGGGCACCGCGACAGTGTCTTCATCGGCCATCCTTGAGTCCGAAGTGAGCAGCGTGGAGGTCGTGTGGCCTTCGGTGTTACCCGGGCGCGTGACATCTCCGATCTGTTCCAGAAGCACTATGTCTGAGCGAAGCGACAGGAGCGGAGATAAGACCTTGTTAAAATTGAAGTTGTGGTCACTCGGCTTGAGGTCAAACTCACCGGCATACGCGCCGCTCACGTAGCGAACGCCGCCGGGGAAGTGCAGGATCACGAGCCGCTTGGGAAAGGCGCTCTGCGCCTCGGCAATTACATCACGAAAGACGGGAGCTGCGAGAAAGGCGGCAGCCCCCAAGCGTGTGAGCAGAGACCGACGGCGGATGGCGTGCTTTTCCATGATTCCAATCCTCAAGGCTGAGCGGTTCGGACGAAGAAGTTCTCGGTCTTGGTGAGAGCAATCAGGAGCTCGCGAATATCCAGATTGCGGCCACCGAGGCCATCGGCAAGGCTTGCTACAAGCGTGCGATCAGCATCGGTTTCACCTCTGCCGAAAGCGAAACGGGTTGCTTGTACGCCAGCACACTCCGCGAGCACCCGGCTCGACGAAAGCTTTGCCGCCAGCTCCACGCCACCTTGAAACGGGCCATCGGCATCCGGAGTGCCGGTGAGCATTCCGGTGGCATCTACGGGCTTGCCGTTCTCCATGCTGCGATAACGCCCGATGGCGTCGTAGTTTTCCATGCCAAATCCCAGAGGATCGATGAGCGCGTGGCAGCTTGCACAGGCCGGACTCGACGAATGCTGAGCGAAGCGTTCGCGCGTCGTGAGCTTCGGATCGGGAGGAGGCACCACAATCACGACCCCTTTGGGCGGATCGGGCAGCGGCTGGCATAGCATGCCCGTGCGCAAGAACTTACCGCGCGCGATCGGAAAGGAGTCTCCTGCCTTGGAATGTACGGCGAGCACGGCCGCCGAGGTGAGAAGCCCGGCGCGCTCGAGGGGATTGAGTTCCACCGACATCAACTGATCGGAACCTGGATTCGGAACGCCGTAGAGCGCCGAAAGTCGGCTATCCACGAAGCTCGACGGCGCGCTCACGAGCTTCGCAATCGATCCGGCGCGCTCCCAAACGGTGGCGTCGATGAAGCGATCCGTCTCGGCCATCATCGAAGCGCGCAACTCGGGCGTGAACTCTGGATACACCGTTGCGTCTTTGCTGAGCTCACTCATCTTCCCCAACCCAAACCATTCGGAAATGAACTTCCGAAACACAGCTTTTGCTCGGGGTGATGCGAGAAGCCGCCGTGCCTGCGCTTCGACCGCGGCAGGTGTGCTGAGTGTCTGCGCATCCGCCGCTGCCAGGAGCTCTGCGTCTGGAGTCGAGCCGGTAAACAGGTACGAAAGCGCTGAAGCCACCTCATAAGGCGTGAGGGATCGCTGAGTCCCGCCAGTGGCCAGAGCAGTCCCGAGCTCCGGACGGTACACGAGCTTGGGCGAAGCAAGAAACGTCTGAAGCAAGCGACGGATCCCTTCTTCGTACGAACCTCCCGTGCGGCCCTGTTGGTAGATATTCGAATACTGTTGCTCTTCGGCGCTCGTGAGCGGACGCCTCAACGCACGCTTGCCGAAACTTTGGATGAACCCAAGCGCGCAGGCCGTGTCGTCGTTCGGCGTGGCACAGGGAGCGAGGCTCGCAACATCCGCCTGATCAGCAAGCTTGGTCGCCAGGCTCTCGTACTGACCAGCCAGCGTGCCCGAGACCGTGAGAACAGCTGAGAAGTTGTCGTAGCCTAGGCTTCGGGTTTCAGGTTGCAGTGCGTCAGAGGGCGCCATTGGGAGGCTCAGCAGGTCTTGAACCGTGTTGCGGTACTCATCGTTGGTGAGACGACGGAGCGCCGTGGGTCCGGGCTCACCAGGACGGGGGCCGGTTGCGATCGGCGACGTATCGGTGGTGCTGGCTACTGGCAGCGGCAGACCGGTAGTTGGGTCAATACCCGTACCGGTGCCATTGGGGCCCGTTCCAACCGGGGTTTGCCGAGCCTTGCCGCCAGTGTTCGCGACTTCCGTGGAGCACGCCGAAAGGAGCAGGAGGGCAAGCGCCCGGCACAAAACGTGTTTCATTCGAGTACAATCTCCGAGCCGCAGGCTACGAGCGACCTCGGTTAGTCCTGCTATAGGCCATAGGTTAGCGGGCTAAGTCGGTAGTCGCCACGCCGTTATTGCGTCACCCCAATCATCATTTCTTGATTTGCGACATTTTCTTGCAACAACGGCACATACCGTTGCTGCTCGACCGATTTTTTGCAGTTCAATTCTGAGGATGTCGTAAATCGAGAAACCGTGTTTCTTGCTGGCGCAACTACACGGTGGTGGCTCTTTGATTCGCACGTTATCGTGTCTTTCATCGTCTGGGTAACTGCAGCGTCGCGATACCGACGCTCGGCAGCGCCGAACAGGAGAGAGGACACCATGCTGATCTGGAAGTCTACCGATGTCGCAATTTTCCAACGCGCCACGCCCGTGACCGTATTAACTGCGCTTGGACTCGTTGCCCTCACCCTGAGCTGTTCAACCGCGGTCGACAGCAAGCGAGCGCCTTCAGGCTCGGGTGCCCCCGGCGTAGGTGCCCCCGGCGTAGGAACGGATCCAGCTGCAAAGCCTGGGACGCAACCCGGCAACGGAGCTCCGACCACGGAGCCTGCGGTTATTCCCGTTCCGATCGGGGCAGTCGCGGGGCCCACTCTCCTGCGCCGGCTGACGAGCGAGGAGTACAGAAAGAGCGTTCAGTCGGTTTTTGGATTGGCCGCGCCGCCCACCGAGCCGCTTGAGTCGAACGCTTGGACCAACGGTTTCGACAATTTCGCGAGTGCCCTCACCGTATCGCCCACCTTGGCGAGCCAATATGCGGCGGCCGCCGCGGCGCGTGCGGCAAAGGATCTTACGCCGCCGGCGTGCCAAGCTCCCATGCCCGAGCTCGAGTGCGCGACAGCATTCATCACGAGCTTCGGAAAGAACGCTTTTCGGAGGCCACTCACCCAAGAAGAAATCACAGCGTATGTTGCGCTCTACAGCGACGAACAAACGCGCTCTGGATATGCCGGTGGCGTGCGTCAAGTAGCAGAAACAATGCTGCAAGCGCCGCAGTTCGTCTATCGTTTTGAACTGGGCAACCCTGCCGGCGGTGCCATGCGCACGCTGACCTCTTATGAGGTGGCGAGTGCGCTTTCCTTCCTTTTCACCGCCGCGCCTCCCGATACAGCACTATTAACCGCCGCCGACACGAATGCACTTCAGGACAAGGTAGCGATCGAAGCGCAGGCTCGACGCTTGATGCAGCTGCCAGCGGCACAAGATGCCTTCCGCAACTTCCTCATTCGCTTCAGCGGGATAGCTAAGGTGGCTGGCTCAGCCAAGGACCCCACCGCCTATCCTGAGTTCACTGCGGATACCGCGCTGGCTCTGGAAGGATCGACGGCTGCGTTTTTCGATTCGGTTCTCTGGCAAGGGGACGGCACATTTGCGACGCTGATGACCGCGCCGTATGCGTTTGTCGACTCGGCGCTGGCTCCCCTCCTCGGCGTTGCAGCGCCGGCACAGGGCAGTGCGTTCGCGCGTGTGGAGCTGAACCCAGCTGAGCGTGCCGGCCTTCTCACTCAGCCAGCCGTGCTTTCGGAGCACTCCAAGTCCAATCAGTCGTTTCCGATCTACCGGGGAAAATTCGTCAAAGTAGGGCTACTTTGCGAAACCTTGCCTTCTCCGCCAGCTAACGTTCCAGCGGCGCCGATGGTGGATGCAACCAAGACGGCGCGCGAGCGATCTGCCCAGCACATGAGCGATCCGGCTTGCTCGGGCTGCCACCAGCTCATCGATCCTGTCGGCTTTACCCTCGAGAATTATGATGGGATTGGGCGTTACCGCACGATGGACAATGGCAAGCTCGTTGACGCCAGTGGCTCCATCAGTGGAAGCATCGACATGGACGGTCAATACAAAAATGGCGTCGAGCTCGCGACCAAGCTCGCGACGAGCATGAGTGCCAAGCAATGCTTGGCACTGCAGGCCTACCGCTGGACATTTGCTCGAATGGACCGCGACGGAGAGCGCGCAGCGGTGGCTGGCATCACGGAGCCTCTGGCGGCAGCAGGCCTCGACATTCGAGAGTTGATGGTGGCCATCACTAAGTCGGACAACTTCATGTATCGCAGTTTCCAGTGAGAGCCTAGCGCCCGTTGTTTTGAGACGAAAGGAATCGAAAATCCATGTCTAAGGCTATCTTTAAGCGTCGAACATTACTGAAGCAGCTCGGTGCGGCTGCATTCCTCGGAACGCCCGTGTTTCGCTCTGTTATGGCCGACGCACAGAGCGCCACGCCACTCCGACTGATCCTCGCGTATATTCCCGGAGGCGTTACCTACGACGGAGCTGAAGCCTCCGATACGGGCAAGAACGGCCTGAACTTCGATAGTCTCTTGAAGCCGATCGCTCACCTCCAGTCGGACACCATCCTGTTCACAGGGCTTGATAATCCAGCCGGGCTGTTGGTTTCGACGTACTTTGAGCTCGAAGGCCACGGTGGAGGAATGCGCACGATTTGGAATGGTTCGGCCAAGGGCCAAAGCCAAACCAGCTACGGTACCGCCACCTCCATTGATCAGATCGTCGCACAGTCCATCGGTCAGTCAACCCAGTTTGCCAGCTTGCCGTTGGGTGTGCTTTGGGACGCTGCACAGGGCGGTGATCATTCGCATTGCTGGTTCAATAACGGTGTCGCGATTGCTCCCATTGCCGAGCCTGATTATGTCTTTCAGCGCCTGTTTGCGGGCGGCAGTCCCCCCCCGCCCACACCCCAGGATATCGACGAGGTAGGGGGGACCCAAGCACTCCCGGTGCTAACACCCAACCCGAATGCCACGGCACCTGCGACGAGCGGGAGCGGCACCCCGGCGCCTGCCATGCCGAGCCAAGCGGAGCTCGACGCTTACGCTCGAGGTAAGAGCCGATTGGATTTCCTGATTGGCCAAGTGACGTCGATCAAGGGTATTTCTGGCGCCGAAGAACAAGCAAAGCTCGACCAGCATTTGACGTCTCTGCGCGAGCTTGAAAAATCACTGAAAAACCCAGTGGGCGGAGTCGGAGGAGGAGGCCCCGCACCGATGGCTGGCAAGACCTGTCAGACCCCCACAATCGGTGGTGGTTCGGACATGATCGAAACCGGGAAAGCCATGAACCAGCTCGCGTTCCAAGCGTTAAACTGTGACCTCACGCGTGTCGTCACTTACCAATGGCTCTCTTCGGGAGACCACCTTCCGCGCTACGGCTTTTTGGGGGTGGGCGGTGACCATCACGGCATGGAGCACGGTTGGGCGCAAGGTGGCGCGCAAGGCCACGCTGACTACGCCAAGGTGCAGGGTTGGTTCTTGCAGCAGATCGGCGATCTGGTCACGCTGCTCAAGAACACCCCTGAGGGTAGCGGCAGCATGCTGGACAATAGCCTGGTGCTGGTCAGCTCTGAAATGGCCACCGGTGGGCACGACTTCTACCCTGTGCCGGCCATGATCATCGGCAAGGCGGGGGGCAGGCTGCGCACCGGTCAGACCATCGACGCCAAGCGAGCACCGATGAACAACCTGCTCTTGAGCGTCGTGAATGCGATGGGGCTTCCGCTGACGGTCATCGGTGATCCCGAATATAGCACTGGCACATTGCCCATCACGTGATTGGATGGTGCTATAGCACTTTGAGTGTGGAGGCAGGGTGCATCTGCTCACGTCGGCGACGTGATGATTTCAAAAGGGCCGAGCACAGCGAACCCCGAAATCAGAGTAGTGATAGTCCGGAGAAAAGCCGTTTCGGAAGCTGGTTTTGAGAAAAGCAGCCTCTCCGTTCCAGCTGCCGCCCCGGACGGAACGGTACGTTTTGTTACCTGAAGTGGTGCCCATTTCGTTGGTGTTGGTGAAACAGTCTACGCACGGAACCTGATACGGCATCTTCCAGTCGAAAACCCACTCCCACATGCTCCCGGCCAGATCGGCTTGACCCAACTTGCCGTTCCCCGCGGGAATGGACCCTACGGCAGGGATGTCGCTCATTTCTGGGGCCGTGGGATCTGGGTTAAAGTAACGACGATAGGCGGAAAGCTCGGCATTCTTGCCGGGAGCGAGCTCTCCCCAAGGATACGCGCGCTGTTCGCTGCCTCCCGCAGCCGCATATTCCCACTCCGCTTCGGTGGGCAATCGACCGCCATCCCAAACACAGAATGCCAACGCCTGGTACCAATTCACACAGTTGATGGGCAGGGTGTTGTTTGCATTTTCACTCTCAGTCCAGGTCTGTTCGGTGGCTAGGCACCTAAGGCTCTTGGCCAAGTCATTGGCGGTTGGATCCAGGTCGGCGTCCCAGCCTGGATCCCACCCCGACCCGAGAATGCGACCCTCCGCGCCCTCGCTCGGCATTGGATGCGAAGCACCTCGCCAAGCGTCGTAAGACCGCCAAAAATTACGAAAACGGCCGACGCTGACCTCGAACTTATCCAGGCTAAAATCGCCCACTTTTGCCGGGAAATTCGCATCTCCACCCCGAAGAAACGAACCCCCGGGAACTTGCAGACTGAGGCAACAGCTCTCGGTTTGATTGGCACCGCAGGTATCGCTCAGGCTTGCACAGCTCGGTGGCGTCAACGGCACTGGCACGATGGCCGCCGACCTCGGATCGCTACAGGCGAGCAGGAGAGCGCAAGCGGTGAACACGCTGTGGCGCAATGG
>JBBSBI010000238.1:0-7408 GCA_038251425.1 Polyangiales bacterium | reverse complement strand
TGGCTCCAATCGCCTCCAGGATCTGCCGGGGGGAATCATAGATCTCGTTGTACCGGCCGAGGTAACAGGAATCATGATACGCCACGTCTTCCTTGAGCGGCGTTTGGATCATCAGCTTGCCTGCTTGCACGAG
This sequence comes from Polyangiales bacterium, assembly GCA_038251425.1. Classification (GTDB taxonomy): domain Bacteria; phylum Myxococcota_A; class Polyangia; order Polyangiales; family Polyangiaceae; genus JBBRRP01. The sequence goes on along the minus strand of JBBSBI010000238.1, from coordinate 7,275 downwards.
CTCCAGAAGAAAATCACTGTGATGCACCACTTCGTAGTGGCCGCCAAAATCTGGGTATTCTCGCAGCAGAGTGTTGAAGCAGTGCGGGCAGGTGGATAAAATGCGCTTCACTCCGCCGCCGGCCTGGTATTGATTCAGCGTTTTCACGTTAGTCTCTGCCAGCAACGTGAAGAGGTATTCGTTGCCCGTGCGCCGCGCGGGATCGCCAGTGCAGGTTTCCTCATCCCCGAGAATCGCGAAATCCACGCCCGCCTGCTTCAAGAGTGCCACCGTGGAGCGCGCAATCTTTTTGGCTCGATCATCGTAGCTGGCGGCACACCCCACCCAAAATAGCACCTCAGCCTGGGGATTCTGCCGGAACGTCGGGATATCCAGCCCATCGCTCCAGGCCCCACGATCCACGCGCGCCAGGCCCCACGGGTTGCCGTTCACTTCCATGCCCTCGTACGGCTTGGCCAGCTCCGCCGGGAATTCACCGCGCATCGTGACCAGGTGCCGCCGCATCTGCACAATCTTATCGACATACGTGATGTTAACCGGGCATTGCTCTTCACAAGCGCGACAGCTCGTGCACGCCCACAGCACATCCGGATGAATGATATCTGGCACTAACGTCGCCGGCCGGAGCGCAATCTCCGTGGCGCCGGGATTCGCGGCGCCTGGATTCGCGGCGCCTGGATTCGCGGCTATCGTTTCGTACTTCGCGGAATTCTTGTAGAGCTCATTTCGGAGATCGAGCGTGAATTGTTTGGGGCTCAAGATCTTTCCGGTTTTGAATGCCGGGCAATTGTCCGAACAGCGCCCACATTCGGTGCACGTGTAAAGATCCAGAACATCCTTCCAGGTGAAGTGGTCCGGACGCGCATAGCCAATTCGAACCTCATTCGGATCGCTCGCTTCGCTCGCTTTTTCCACCAACGCCATCAGCGCTTCGCTGCTCTCTGCAAGCGGCCGCAGGCGCCCCGGCGGCGTTTGATCTTCGAGAAAAACGTTCGGAATCGCCGTAATAATGTGAAAATGCTTCGAATAGGGCAAAATGTTCAGGAACACCAAAACGAGCGTTGAATGCGTCCAGAACCCAGCGTGAGCCACGACAATCAAGAGTGATTCGTCGGCGTTCTGTAAGAGCGCCGCCGCCAACGAACCCGAAGGATCGGGCCAAACAGCCCAGCCTAATTCCGCTCTAGGCAGTCCATACGGCGCGACAACATTCGCGGCAGCCGAACACCAATCGGGAGCTCCGAGCCCTCCACAAGCTGTATGAAAACGATGATTCAAAACGAGCGCTGCGCCATCATAGAAAATGTCCGCGATCATCATGCTGGCGATGATGCCCAGGATCACCAGCCCTTCGATGCCAAGCGTCATCCGTTTCTGCGGGCGCCCAATGCGGTAATAGGCGAACACGCTGATCCCCAACAACACGAGCAAGGCAAACGTGTCTTTCAGGAATGAATAGAGGTGCCCCAAGGGCAGCCCCATGAAAGGCTCGGGCCCCAAAACCCAGAGATTGAAATCGGGAACGAAGCCGCGCCCAAACAGCACTAGCGTGCGCAACAGTAGCAGGCAAAATCCAGCAAAAATGAGCTGGTGCGCAAGCCCAGCCAGCAAATAGTAACGCATCTTCTTTTGAAGAAACGCGTACACCCAGACGGCTTTCAGCCGCCCTCCGACGTCAGAGACACGGCTTTCCCACGTCGGGCTCCCGATTTTCAGAAGCTTCAACCGGTGGAATGCGGTGTACGCAAAAGCGCCCAACAAACCCACCAGTACCACCGCCATCATCACAGGATTCATACCATTCCTACTTAATTAGCTGAGCCAACCGCAACATGATGTAAAATGAGACCCAACCCGCGATTCCGAGCGCGAGCACCATCATGCCGCGCGCACGATGACTTGGAACTGAAGCTTCGTCCATTTCGGGCTCGGAGCTCTCGAGTGTGGCTTCACCGGCTAGACCGGCGAGCGTCACGCTCGGATCCGACTCGGGCGCAGAATAGACTTGTAACAGAAGTAAACCTCTCGGTTCGCCTGCATGCCCGAAACCACCACGCTCAGGAACCCGAAGCACCAAGAGAGGCGCGTCTCCCTCCGCACTGAGTTCGACTTCTTTGGGAAGGGAGAGCGTCAGAGGGGGTTCGCTAGCGTCCCGTTCGCGTAAACTGATAGCTCCCGAGCGCCCGCAGCCATCGCAACCACCACCATCACAACGCGCACAGGTCACGTTGCGCGGGAGCGCGATATCTATCGTGGCACCCCCGCTAAACCACGCCTTGGCCACGCGAATACGATGCACCACGTCTGGACCACGCGGCCCATCGACAGCCCCCGTCGTCACCCGACCGAGAACATTGCTCACTCGTGCCAAGGTACCCCGAATCACTCCCGGCCAAAAGGCCCTGCGGAAACGCACGCGTGAACAAGCTAGATGTCGGCCCGAAAGACGGCCACCTCACCCACGCGCAGCAGACGAAGCTCATACGCGCCGCGATGAGCGCCGATGTGGAACCCAAGCCGAGCCTTTACAGGCTCGCCGCTCCGCCCCAGACGCTCCAGGGAAACCCGGATCGAATAGCTTCCGTGAAGTGGCTCACCTTCGGGCAGATAAACGGTCTCCACGTTGAGCCCTTTGCAGTGTCCTCCTTCACCGGGACAGTCGCGATCCTTGGTGAGCCCACTTGCGAGGAAGCGGCCGACGTCCGCTGCCTCAAGATTCGGATCCGTGACCATCAACTCCACATCAGCGTCTGCGTCGTTCCAGGCAAGAGCGACCTGAAGCGGGCCGAGCGGGAGCCCGCAGCCCTCATCGATCATGCCGTTGCAATTGTCGTCGGTCGCGTTAAAGCAGGATTCTGGGGCAGTCGGCGTGCAAGCAACCTGAAGTGCTGTCGTCTGTGTCCCACTCGTCGGCGCGCTCAGCTGAGCGCTGCTCTTGGCCCTAGGGGCTGGCCCACAGGAGCAGAGTGGGCCGAGAAGCAGGGCCAACACTCCGCACCTTATTTGAACTCCTAGCAATTCAGGCTCGCGCTCACTCGTGCTCGGCCATGACTTCCTGGCCCACGCCACCCTCCGAGAATTTCGGATTCATGAGATCGTGATAGGCCTCGCGTCCGAGCTTCCCAATTTCGCCAGGCTCATCGCGCAGGGCCAGAAGAACGCCTTGCTCCTTCATGAACTTGAGCGTGCGGAGTGCGCCATCCCGCTTGGCCGTGTCGCTGCCCTTGGCCATTTCGTTAAGCCGTGAGCGCAGCACCACGCGGGTGAACGAATGCGGGCCGTTGTCGAATGCGAGGTTCTCAAACTGCTTCATCAACATGGTGGAGCCCCATTCTTGAGGAGTTTCCTTGATCGTGACGCGGGCGATCGCCACCGCATTGTCGACCCACTTGAAGAGAAGGCCCGATTCCAGATCTTCATCCGACCAATAGCCAAAGCTCCGGTACCAAAGATCCGCCAGGTCCCGAATCGCTGCCTGAGGCTTGTCGGCATACGCGGCAACGGTGCGAGCTGCTGTCTCCGCACTGCCACCAAGAATAAGCGCGAGTGCGGCATCATTCATGAGAGCCTCGTTCTTCAGCATCTCGAAAAGCTTTGCTTCGACGTCCCCTTCAAAGCCGCCTTTCGCGATAGCGCGCGCCACTTGGTGCCGCGTTTCAATCGCTGAACTCTCAGTCATGAGAGACATCATCGCCCCAGCCGTGCCCGGAACAGGGCGCTGGATCAAAGTCTCGAGGAAGCAGGAGCGTCGGAACTGATCCGATTTCAGCTCTCCCGAGTACTTGGCAATCTTCTCGGCAACCTTCAGCACGTCATCTTTGGTGGCCACCCAAGCCAGCGCCGCACACGCATCCATGCGGCTCTGCTCGTTATTCTTAGGATCCTCAATGTAATCCAAAAGTGGCTTAAATCCCTTAGGATCACGCCATTGGGACATTCCTTGTGCCGCACCCACGCCGACCGCGCGCAGGGTCATGCCCAAAATTGCCAGGCCACCCTGCATCAGACCATCCATGGTCACATCCTGCTCCGCAGGCCGAGCGGTGAGGGCCTTTTCCAACACTCCCCAGGAATTCTCATCCTTCAACCAACCGACATAGCGAAGGGCGCTCTGGGCCACGACCCATTCCTCAGGCATCGGCGGCTGCTGACCCTCTTTGGGTAGCGGCAGGTTCGGATTCGACCACTTGCGCAGGGCTTCGATATCCCGACGTGAATCCATCGCCGCCAAGGCGCGGAGGCCATTGGCGTGGGGCGAAGGCAGCTCGTGCAGCCAGAAGATAACGGCTTCTTCAGACTGCTCGCGCAGCTGCTGCACTTTGTCGGGATGAAGGATCGCAAGATCTGCCAGCATGCGCGCCGCAACGACACGCTCATTGTCATCGCGCTTGAGCAGCTGCTCCCAATCGTTTTCGTCGCTGTAAATCTTCAGCGGATCCATGCGTAAGCGCTTCGCCAACGTGGGCGCCGCTCGCAGATCACCGATCATTGCCAAAGCCGTAGCAGCCCTAGTTTGCCAGTGAATATGCGGTTTCGACTCTAGGTACGCGTAGAGCGCATCGCCGCCACGCATGTCGGCAAGCTGGTCGATCATTTCGAAGACCTCTTTGGTCTGATACCAACCGAGCTTCTCATCCGTCGACGAACTGCCGAGGGCTAGAACCAGCCCTCGAGTTCCGATGCCATCGCGCAAAGCTTCCAGGTATTTCTTGCGGCTATCTTTGTCGGTGCTCTGGAGCGCCTCTAGCAGCGGCTTTCTCGCGGATTCATCCCCGATGCGACCAAGGCCTGGTGCCGCTTGACGAGCCACCTCGGCGTCCTTGTCTTGCACGAGCTTGATCAGGGTATCCATCCACTTGGGTTCGGCGTTGGCAGAAAGCACCGTGGCTACTAATTGACGAACGGAGGGGCTCTCGTCGCCCGCAAGGCTCGCCAACTTATCCAGACTCACTAAATCGACGAGCTTGTTCGGATCGAACGCCGTCCCGCCGCCCAAGCGCTGCACCTGCGAAAGATGGCCCAGCCGGTAGAGCTTCATCACATCGTCAAACGCGCTCTTTTCTCCGAGCACCACGAGTGCCCAAGCGATCTGAGGTTTTGCGCCTTTGCCCGCCGTTTTCAGCGCTTGCAACAACGCAGGTTTTCCCGCTTCAGCAAGCGGTAGACCGTACTCAGCCAGTGCTGTGGCAGCCATGGCTTGAACGGGCTCAGAGGGGGCAGACAGTGCCTCCGATGCCAGCTTCACACCTTCCGGATCGCGCGCCCAGGCAAGCTGCTTCAAAGCCTCTTGGCGCAACAGATCGCTAGCATCAGTTTGGGCCCAGGTCCGCCACTTTCCGACTTGCTCCGATTTAGGCAAAACGAAGATGGCCTTTTTCTGTGCAACGGCCTCTTCAACCGTGAGCCGCTTGGCCTCTTGCTTGGCTCCCAGCAGCATGAACGCCGCAAACCCAGCGACTGCCAATACCCCCACCAAGATCACGACAGGATTGAAACGACCCTTCTTAAAGTTGCCATCGCCGCTGTCAAAGCCGCCGCCACCAAACCCCCCGCCCGCGGGGATCCCGCTTCCTGCGGGCGCACTCGGACCGTCATCGTCGGGCGGCCACTTCGCCATAGTCACGCGATCAATGTGACCGAGCTGACCTAACAATCCCGGATGAATGCGGGGGGTCGATGGAAGTGTCGTTGGGTGCTGTGTGCCGAGCATGGGCGTGGACCTTAACCCCAAAGAGCGAGGGTCGCGAGTGCCTCTGGGGGTTAACCCGTACGAAATGCTCGCTCCTGGTGAAATTTTGCAGCTTGCGCCGCACATCCCTTTGGTACGACTCCGGAGGCCGCACTTGCCCGGCGCCCGCTTCGGAGGCCGCACTTGCCCGGCGCCCGCTTCGGAGGCCGCACTTGCCCGGCGCCCGCTTCGGAGGCCGCACTTGGGAACGAAAGAGATAGTAAGCATGCTTACTATCTCTTTCGCAGAAAATACCCTGTACCCCTCTCAACAATAACCTGCCCGGATCCCCGTCCAAAACGGCGAAATGACGGCGCCTGCTCCCCGCTTGACGGCGTCTGTTCGATCCCGATCCCCTTCCGTCGCCTGCTCCGAGTAGGTATTTGGCTGGGTGCTGGCTGCTCCGCACGGTACTTAGAGAGTATTCGTGTCCTTCAATATCTCTGACCCAGGTGGTGCCCGCCGACCGGGAGTGAGCCGGCCGCTCGGGGTGGCACTGCTCACGACCACCGCCGTCGCGATACTCTCCTACGCGCTGCCTATCGAATGGGCGTCGACCGGGGTGGGGATGGTGTTTTTGGGCACTGTGTATTTTCTGGTGCTCCGAGATCCGAACCTGGATCCACGTCCGTTCGGACTAGCACTGGGCGGCCTGTTGGAAACAACGCCACTTCAAGTATCGAAGCTGGCGCGTGAAATGGCGCTGGCCTTCGGCTGGGCAGCTCTCGTCGCTGCCGTCATATTTCCTTGTTACTGGGCAGGTTACTTGTGGTGGTGGAACCCCACCCGGCCATTTAATTGGACGCACGTGCCATCCGCGAACGAGGTACTCGGTCAGCTGCTCACGGTGGGCCTTCCTGAAGAAGCCTTCTATCGAGGTTATTTGCAATCAACGCTCGCTCAAGCTCTGCCTGCCCGGTTCACTTTGCTCGGGGCACCGTTTGGCGCGGCTGTCCTTATCACCAGCGCCATTTTCGCCGCTGGGCATTTTGCCACCGAGCCCTTCGCCTTTCGACTCGCGGTATTCTTTCCGAGCTTGGTATTTGGCTGGCTCCGTAGCAAAACGACTGGCATTGGTGCGGGAATTGTGTTCCATGCGAGCTGCAATCTCTTCTCACTTTACCTCGCGCAAGGTTACGGACTGATCCCATGATTCCTGATTTTGTCATCACCGAATTGGTAGATCGCGCGTTGGCAGAAGATCTCCACGCTGGGGATCTGACCACGGAAGCGTTGGTGAGCGCCGACGCCAGAGGCATCGCTCGGATAACGGCTAAGAGCCCACTCGTGGTCTGCGGCTCACGCATCTTGGCGCGCACCTTCTATCAGGTGGATCCTGGCCTGCGAGTGGAAGAGCACGTGAAGGATGGCGATCTCGCAACGCCCGGCGATCTCCTGTGGCTCGCCGAAGGGCGAACACGCGGGCTGCTCATGGCCGAACGCACCGCGCTCAATTTTGTCCAACATCTTTCCGGGATCGCCACGCTCACACGAAGCTATGTCGACGCGTTGCCTAAAGGTTCCCACACCCGCATCACCGACACCCG
>JBBSBI010000237.1:0-7420 GCA_038251425.1 Polyangiales bacterium | reverse complement strand
TTTAGTTAACTGCGCAGCAGAACCTGTTCCGAATCAATATCGCTCATACACTCTACTTCCTTCGACGCGCGCGTTTCAGCGCAGGGAGACTCGACCATGCCTCTTTCGTCATCCGCCCCCGCTCCCACTAATGCCATTTCCGCTACGTTTAACGCCCCCGCCACGGACACCGCTGCCGCCATGCGGGTGCTAACGTTGTCCACCACCTCGTTCACGCTGCTGTTCGCGGTGTGGCTCATGTTCGCCGTCATCGGCATCCCGATCCAAAAGGAATTGGGATTGAGCGATGTGCAGTTCTTCTGGCTCGGGTCGATTGCGATTCTCAGCGGTTCGATTTGGCGATTGGCATTCGGGATCCTCACCGATCGCATCGGCGGCAAGGCGATGTTCACAGGCCTCTTGTTGTTCACCGCGATCCCAACCTACTTGGTGAGCCAAGCTACAAGTTTCACAGAACTGATGGTGCTCGCGGCTCTGGTGGGCCTGGCAGGCAACTCGTTCAATGTTGGTATCTCCTGGAACTCTGCTTGGTTCCCGAAAAGCCGACAGGGTATCGCACTTGGCACCTTTGGCGCCGGAAACGTCGGCGCATCGGTGACGAAGCTGATCGGCCCGGCGCTCATCGCGTTGGTGCCAGCAGCCGGCATCGCCGGGGGAAGGATTCCAGGTGGCTGGCGGTTTGTGCCGATGCTCTACACCGTGCTGCTTATTGCGATGGCTGCCGCCGCGTGGTTCCTCTCGCCAACGATCGACCGCAAGCCCGGTAAAAGCCGTCCGCTTAGGGAAATGCTGCGCCCGTTGCGCGAGACACGCGTCTGGCGCTTCAGTGTCTATTATGTGGTCGTGTTCGGTGCCTACGTCGCGTTAGCGCTGGCTCTGCCGAAGTACTATATGTCGGTCTATCATCTCGATTTGGGCATTGCAGCCATGCTCGCAGCCCTTTTCATTTTTCCTGCGAGCCTGCTTCGCCCGCTCGGCGGTTGGATGTCGGATAAATACGGTGCTCGCGTCGTGATGTATTCCGTCTTCGCATTGATGTCCGGCGCTGCAGGTTTATTAGCCTTGCCGACCGGCATGCTCCAGCTGGGTGTCAGGGGGTTCACAGCACTCGTGTTCCTCTTGGGCATCGGGATGGGCGTCGGCAAAGCAGCCGTATTCAAGTACATCCCAGAATATTTTCCGAAAGACGTTGCTTCTGTTGGAGGGTTGGTCGGACTGCTCGGTGCACTTGGCGGGTTCTTCCTGCCGTTAATATTCGGCTACATGAAGCAGTTAACCGGCTGGACGCAGACGCCCTTCGTGGTGCTCTTCGCCCTGGTCGCTGTGAGTTTTCTGTGGTTGCACGTGGTAGTGCTCGGAATCAAGCACAAAAATGCCCACGCCGAACTGCGAAGCGAGATCGTGTCAGCCTAGAGGTCGGAGAAAGCACAACGAGGGTTGGTCCGCTCTTTGGGTCTTTATCGTCCACCGATGAACGCCTTCTTCGGAATGAAAAGCTTGTGTCCACTCGGAATTTCGAGCGTCACCCCCTCCGGAGTCCAGACTATCTTTGAGTTGCGAATGAACAGATCCACGGGCTCGCCCTGGGAGTTGAAACTGAACTCCAAAAAATGGCCGTACGAGAGGTCGTCGTGATGCACGACCGCGATCACGTGCGTTGGTCTCGATGAGAAGACCCTCGGATATGACCCGCTCTCCAAGACAACGAGCGTGTAAGGATCAAAGCTTTGGTAGTTGATCGTGGACGGCTGTGACCACTTCGCAATCACTGCTCCGGAACCCGTGTTCCAGTAGGCCACGGCCAAGATGCCGAGTAAGAAACCGCTCACGAGGATGCCGGCGACCTTCCCTAGGCGGGTGGCGGTGGAATCAGCGTGCATTCGAGACGTTGGCTGCAGCATTCCAATCCCGGGGTGAGGCGACTGCTAGCTACGTCTTGCGGACGAAGATCGCGTTGGTGAACGTGAGTCGATTGCCGAATGGATCCGTCACAGACATGTCGCGGGAACCCCACGGCATCTCCTCCACCGAGGGGCGGTAGTACTTGTACTTCTTCGCCTGGAGCTCCGCGCACAAGGCGTCAACGTCGGAACTCTCGATTCGCATCGCGGCGCCAGGCGTACAGTCACCGTGATGTTCGGACAGGTGAAGAAGACATCCATCCCGCGACACTTGAAAGTAGAGAGGCATTTCGGGCTCAAAGCGATGTTCCCAGTCGATTGAGAATCCGAGGTAGTCGACGTAGAACTCCTTGGCCTTCGTCTCGTCAAAAATGCGCAGAATCGGCGTGGTGCTACCAAGTGTCACAATTCTCCGTCAGGGTTGGACGCAGTGAGTTTGCTGTGCCGCTGGGCCTCGCAGCGTCGCGCAAGTTTCTTCAAAGAGGTCTCATCACACTTAGTGTAGAGTGAGGAACGTTTGCATGCTGCGGCCGCAAGTTGCAAATGGGGTGAGGTTTTCGCCGAGTGGTCGAGTTCGCCCATCAGGACAGCGAGGTGTAGTTCAGTGTTCATGTCTTCCTCAAAAGGGAACGGGTCAGTTGGCGGAAGCTTCTGGAGCGCGCTGTACAGTGTGAGTGCTTGCGGGGTGGACCCAAAGCGAAAGGCGAGCTTGGCTGCCTCGTACAGCGGATAGCGGGTCATGTCATTCAGTAGCGCCGCCGTCGAGGTGCGCTTGTGGTGATAATAGGCAGTGGCGGCGGGCAGAGCAATGAGGAGTGCCATAAGATGCGTTGCGACAAGGCGAACCAAGGGCGTGGGCCTTGAGATCATTGGATGAGCATCTTCTTCATGTCCGCCAGATCTGACGCATCACACTTATGCCACTCCAGTCTAACGCACACCGAACGAGCTTCCTGGAATCTCCCCTGCTTGAGAAAAGCGACCAGGCGGATCACGTCGGTAGCCGGCTCGGTTGGAAGCGAAGCCAAGTCGGTTTCCAGGGATGACGGGGCGCGCGCATCCGCGTTGTGGCTGAGTAGTATCCTGCCTACTCGATGCAGCGATGATTTGGCGGCGTTCGCGAAATCAACCTGGATGAGGTGCCCTGTGAATGTGGCGAAGGTTAGGGCGAACACAGCTGCATGTGAGAGCCCAAACACTATGAATTTAGCCGCTCGGTGCATAGATTGCTCAGCGCGCAGAATGTATCGCGCTTCACCCACGAGAGCCAGAGGGGACCCGGTCCCAACCTCCTCGGTCACGAGACAGCGATGAATGATCTAAAGAAAACAGCACGCGTCACCGGCCTTTGGTACCTCGGTCTCGCCATCACGGGCGCTCTCGGGTTCTTGTTGGTCCGCCCCGCAATCCATGCTCCCGGCAACCCAGCAGCAACAGCCAAGAACCTTGTCGAACAGGCGCAGCTCGCCCGGTTCGGAGTTGCGCTGGAACTTGGAGTGGTCGTAACCCAGACGCTAACCGCAGTGTGGTTCTACAAGCTGTTCTGTCGTCTGAATTCCATCGCCGCAGGTTCGTTGGCGGCATTCGGCCTCGTCAACGCGACTGCCATCCTCGGTAGCGCCGCGTTCATGGCGACGGCTGTGGCAGTATCCGCTGACGCCAGCCTCGCCCCGAGCGGCGATGTCGCCGCGACTGTCCAACTGCTCTACGAGCTGAGCTCCAAACTTTGGAGTGTGGCCGCGCTTTTCTTCGGCCTCTGGCTGATCCCAATGGGCTATGTCGCCGCAACCTCCGGTCGCATGCCGAAGGGGCTTGGCTTGACACTCATAGTCGGTGGAGGCGGTTACCTAGTTAGCGCTTTCCTATCGAACGGCCTCGCAAAAGCCCCCTCCTGGCTGGTTGAGGGGCTCACCCTGCCCGCCACCTTCGGCGAATTCTGGATGATCGGCTACTTGCTCTTTGTCGGGATCCGTCCACCGAGCGAGCCGGGAAAGTACGTGTCGTCGTAGTCGGTGTTCCACAGGCAGGGCTGGATGATCGAAGTCGTCAGCGGAAGTATGCGTCATGCCAATCTTTGCCATAACGCGGCGTGATTTGATGTTCGCGGGCACAGTGAAGGACACGATCTCGTTAAGGTGTAGAACGTTGAAGCCGAACGTCGCCACGGCGAGTGCGCCTTCAGTCGCATAGCCCTGCCCCCAATAGGGTTCGTCGAGACGCCAGCCGATTTCCACGCAAGGAGTAAAGTGCGCATCGAAGCGCGGTACGAATAGCCCAATGAATCCTGCGAACGGAGTAACACCGGGGATCTCCACCGCCCAAGCCCCAAAGCTGTGACGTTCGAAGTGCTCTTCCATTCGAGTGATCATTGCGTCGCTCTCTACTCGAGACAACGGGGTGGGCAGGTGCTCCATGACGGTTAGCCTTGAGTTGAGCAGAGCGACTTCCGAGGTGGCCGGGGTTCGGAGATCAGAATCTCTGCAGGCATATGAAGGGTTTGGTGGAGGCACCTGACCATGGGCAGGGTGAGCGGGCGCCGACCCGTCAAGACTTCGGAGACGCGCGCGCGCGATCCGATCAATGGCTCAAGCGCCTTCTTGTGCGTGGCCGAATCTACAACGGGTTTAATCATGGTTGGTCAAACCTTGTTAGCGTCAATGCGGTCGTACTCGGATAACATGCTCCCAAGGTGGGAGCACGCCCCCCGAAGGGCCCGGTGGTAGATCTTAGTCGCGCGCTTTAGGGCTCCACTGCATGAGGTAGTGGGTGTCAGAGCAATCGTGGACGAGAAAACCGAGGCGTTCATAAAGGGACCGTGCGCGGTTGCGAAGAAGCACACGGAGGCGAACTGGCAGGCCAAGCGAGGCAGCCTTCCTTCGAAACGCGCGGTCTGATCGGAAGGGTCCCAGACACCAAATTGCAGGAGGACGAGATCACGGTAGACGGCGAAGTTAAGGTCTTTAACCCAAATCTTGTCGTTGGCGAGTGCGAGTCTAAGAGTCAATCGCATGGAGCGCAGCTAACAGGGAAGCGCCTCAGCAGCTGCCACAGACGACACGCCCGTCGGGGCATTTCGTGCCGGCTGTACCTGCGGGACCACAGGTCAGCGTGCATGCCGCGTCCTTCGAGCACGTTACTGAGCAGTTGCCGTCGCACTTGACGTCGCAGGTCGACTTGTCGAGACACATGACGGTGCTGCGCGGGCCAAGCTCGAGCTTGCACCCCGCCGACAAGCGGCAAGTCGCCGTCGAGTCGGCCCCGGCCTTGAGGTCACACTTTGAGGACGCGTCACACGTGATGCTGCTCTGATCGCCTGCGTTGCCCTTGCATTCCGACGTATCGGCACAGGTCAGTGTCACGGCGCCGTCAGACATGGCATTGCACTTGGCCGCCGTCAGACAGGTCAGTGAGCAGCCTGTCGCGCCACAGGTCTGCTTGCAGTCGGCGCTGGCGTTGCACGTGCAGCTGCTGCCTCCTGGCGGGCAGGTGCAGCCTGTGCCGGTGCAGCTTGGTGGGATCGCGGCGACGCCCCCAGTGCCAGGCCCATTGCTATCACCGCATGCGGCCGTGAAGAGGCCGATCGCCCCCACAAAAGCGGCAAACCGAAATGTGAGGCCAAGGATCTGTCTACTGTGCATGGGTGTCACCTTCGTAGTTAGGTCAGGATCGTCCGTCCAACGTACCGCGCTTGAGCTGCGCGAGCCAGGGGGAAGCTGCAAAGGTGAGCGGCGGTGCTCGACTGCTGCACGAGCATGTTGGCCTGCCGTAGAAGTTAACGTTCACCGTTAGCTCTACGAAGTTCTTCACGGATGACGCGATAAGTCTTGCGCATGGCTAGGCAGCCTTTTCGTAGTGACGAGCTTCAGCTCGCGTTGTCTCGCCAAAGTCAACCCGATGCTTTTTGCGATTGATGCGGGCCTTATCTGAGCGAACACGAGCAGTTTTGGTGAGAAGTGAAAAGACATCGGCATGGAGGAAAAACACCGTCGAAAGTGGTCGAAGGGGTTGCGACGGCAGACTCAAGAGCAGCGAGGTCGCGAACGCCATCGGCCCCACCAAACCTCGCAATTTGATCGACATGCAAGCGCAGAACGTCGTCGACGGAGAGAAACTGCAAGTGCTCGAACGGAATGGTCACTTAGCAAGCTTGTGGAAAGTACGTTCGTGAGCCTGAGGGTGCGGGCCTGGGCACGAGCAAGCTTGTCGGTTCGGACCTGGTCAGCACGAATTGGCGTGATGATGAGCGTTCACCGTCGGTGGAGACATTCAACTCAGTATCCTGAGTAATGCGAAGGAGCTCTAGGATGGGCTTATCGATGATGAGACCCGAACTATTGCCGACTGCCTGAAGGCGCTTGACCATCGTTCATTATAACAACGTTCACAACGCCGCGCAAATCTGCCCAGGAACCTGCGACATTTCAACAGTTGTGTTGCGTCCGCTCAACGTACCGCGCTTCAGCTGCGAGAGCCAGAGGGAGCCTGCAAAGGCGACCGGCGGCACTCGTCTGCAGCAAGCGCTTGTTGGGCCGCCTTAGCTAGGCGGCGGCCTTTAGGTTCTGTAGGATAATCCTGGGATGACGAGCGGCGATCCTAAGCAGGGCGAGGGCGGGGCCTTCAGGTTGTCGCCTGTCTTGTTCCCAATTTCGCAGCGTGTGGACGCTAATGCCCATTGCGCGAGCGAAGTTTGCTTGTGTGAGTCCAACAAAGCGACGTAGGGCAGTGATGTCCTTACCTGACTCGAATTGGCCGGCGATGATTCTCTTTCGAACGCGGGCAGGGATAGCATTGGCAAGCTGCTTGGCAGTGAGTTCGGGAATGTCAGTCATTTCAGATTCTCCAAGAAATTGCGGTAGATGGTGTGTTCGCGATTAGAAGCCCAGCGCGCAGTTATGATTCGAACGGTGTCACCGTCACGTTCGGTCCAAACCACCAGAACGAGGCCACGGACAATGGGACCGATTGCGATGAAGCGGTCTTCGAGATCGGAATGCGCCTGATCAAACACTTCGAGGTAATCAACGCCTGAAAGGAAGAGCCGAGCTGCCTCCTGAAAGGAGACGCCGTGCTTGCGCTGGTTGGCAATGTTTTTCCGCTCATCCCAGGTGACCTTCACATTTAGAGTATAAGCCAATGGCGGAGTCGGTCAACTGAAGCTTAAGGAGTCAACTTTGGGCATCAGAAATGACGCGAATGAGCTTCGTGGCATTGGGAGGTCGGTCCAACGTACCGCGCTTCAGCTGCGAGAGCCAGAGGAAGCCTGCAAAGGCGCCCGACGGCGCTCGTCTGCTGCAAGCGCATGTTAGCCAGCCGCGTCGATGTCGAACCCACAGGCTATGAGCAGCGCCTTGCGGATTTCGGGCCAGTGAGAGGGGGAAAGAACTGTAATGAGGGGGCCCAGACGGTCGCGCTTTGCGAGAGCGACATGATCGAGGTTGAGGGCACAAGAAACTGGCATACCGTCATCTTGGGTAAGGACAACTTCGGTAGTTAATCCGCGAATAGTTCGAGTTATCGGG
>JBBSBI010000236.1:0-7567 GCA_038251425.1 Polyangiales bacterium | reverse complement strand
CTGGAACGCGCACCGCAAGCCCGGAGCGATGATCGCGGCGAAGTCAGGCTCGATGTCGCGCAGCTTGCCGCCCTTGTCGCCCGCCAGCGACGGCTGAATGAGGAAGTCGACTGTCACCGTCCGCGAGCCTGTGATGGCCCAGCAGCGCGCCCTGGTCCACGATCAGCGATGGCACGAGCCCGCCAAACTCGGTGGGCTCTCAAAACATGACCTACTGCCAGGGACCTGGGACATGTCTCGACGCCAACGGCACTGGAGTTGAAGGGGATGGAAGCGGAATTTTGCGAACGTTCCTTCTGGGTATGAAATCGCGCAGGCTACCACGTTGTTCCACGACGCGTTCGACGGGTCACCGTGGCGAGGAGTAACCCGACCCACCAACGGAGATGCGTGGTCTTTCAACACGACGTCTCAGATCCTGGAGTTCACCGCTACCGAATATGGCGACGGCGGCGATGAGCAAATTACTCTTCCCGGTTCTTCTATTCACACCTGGATCTCAGGCTGGGCAACAAAGGCATTCCCCACGCTAGTCAAAGATGAACTGTTTAACTCCCTCGCTGGGGTCATGCGGGGCTATAGCTGGTGTGACAGATGCCAGATGTTCGCCCTCCACGTACCCAACTCAGGATCGGTAATGCGGGATCAAATGGAGGCGTGCACGCGGGGTCCGCTTGTTAACTGGGTCGGTCAGCCGCCGGCACCCCTGGCCCAGCTCTCCGATAGTTGCGATGTTTGTCTACCCAACCAAATCTTGAAGGGCGGTGCTTGCGTGGCTTGCGGTACCGGTGAGATCGCCAATCTCGACGCAAGTGCGTGCATCTGCGCAGATCCAACACACGTGATCGTTGTAAATTCGTTAGGCCAGAGTTCTTGCATCGCATGCGGTGGAGGGCGTGTTGCCAATGCCACTGGAGGCTGCAGTTGCGCGAATCCTGACGAGGTCTTCAATGGTACTTCTTGCCAGGCATGCCCGCCTGGAGAGGTGCCAAACCTGACCCAGACGGCTTGTTCTGGATGCGGCGTAGATGTAACCGTTAGGCTCGAACAAAAAGGCTGCATTTTCTCGGGAGAAACCACGATCCAAGGGGCACAATCGAGTCTCTGCGATGGTGTGCAAATCGTGGAATTCACCGGAGTTAATGGGGTGTTCGCTAGCGGCTGCAACATCACAACGCTGCCGTTTAACGTTAGCTCAAGCACGAGCGATCAGACGGTATGTCATGCCGTCCACGCCGACATTGCCGTCAAACTGGTGAATAGCGTCGGCTCAGCAACTCCCTACCTACAAGAGCAGCGCGTCGGGCAGTTCTCGGATGGGGTGTTTGCGTGCACTGGTTCTGGGACTTGCTTAAACCTCACTGGCCCAGCTTGCGGAGTTGAACAGTTCGAGGTCCCGGTGAGCCTGGCTTCTGGGGTCGATACGGTGCGTGTCATCGCCAAAACCAGCGCAACATTGACGTACTCCTCGCTAGTCGGTTACACTGTCATTCGTTAGGGTCATAACGATGCGCTACGCGTTGCTGCTTTTTGCTTGGATCTGTGCCGCCTGCTCTGGCCCATCCGGTGGTGCCAGTGCATCCGGTGGTGCCAGTGCATCGGGTGGTCGGGCTGCTGGTGGTGCCAGTGCATCTGGTGGCGGGGCTGCTGGGGGTCCGGGGTGTGCGTGGTGTGAGCTCGAACGCTCGTTGGGCTGCCCGAAGGGTCCACCCGACTGCAGCAATTGCGCTCCGATTTTTTATGAAAAATGCCCCGCGGAATATGATCGATTGCTCAGTTGCCTGGTCGCCATTGGGCAGAGCGCGTTTTATTGCCTCCCTACGGGCCAAGCAGTTAACAAGACAGACGTGTGCGTTCCCGAGAACATGGCCGTGAGGCCGTGCATCAAGATTTGACTGCCTACTCTTATCCCACTTTGCGGCTCCCGCGCGAATGTGTCAGGCTGCGCAAATGTCAGAGAGGGTAAATAAGGGTTGCAAATGAGACTTCGTGCCCTCATTTCCGCTCTTCCCGTAGCGCTCCCTCTTTTGGGTGCGCCCAGTTGTTTCCTGATTCCTAGTGAGTCGAACTCAGGCCCGTGTGTTCCCGGGCTTTCGATTGGCGACCGTCTTCAGGTTAATGTTATCGAAGAGTGGAATGAGCAATCTCGGTTCAAGCGTGTGGACGTGAGCACCGCTCACACCTTTTACGGCTGCGGCTACAGAGGTGATTTGCCCGTGGGGTTAACCTGAACTTCAAAGTGGAGCGGAATTATGAAAGGCATAACGCTGGCTGCGATTATCGCATTGGGTCAGTGACATTAGACGGAGTTTTGCTCTCGACTCCGGGAGGCCCAGCATTTTCGGGCGGTGACGTCGCCCTTCAAGCATCATACAAAGCTCTTATGGTAGACGGATGTACAGGGGCCTGGCGTGTGGCCCTGATCCAGCCCCCTGGGTCACCTGGAATTTTCGGGACGGCTGCGCCAGGGGAGGTGCCTGCTCTTGTCTTAGCTCGTTGGTTCTCGCCTGATCCCAATTCGCGCTGCGCAAGTGCACCTGAGTCAGACTACATGTGCCAATTCGCCGTTACAGCACAACGCCTCTGAGATGTTTCAGCGGCGGCGAACGAGCGCACTTGTCACGGTGGTATTGCTTGGTGTTGGGTGCAAAGGTCCTGACGTTGGCAAGGAACAAAAGCCGTTCGAAATGCTCGTCTCTCTAAGCGAATTACCTCGCGGGATGAGCGAGAGCGAGACGCTAGCTGCCGTGCAGCGTGCTGCTCAAGTTTGGGCAGCGCCGTGCTCATCATTGAGGATTGGCGTGCAGTCCACGGGAGCATTCGGGCGGCTTGGGCGGGACAAGTTGCGCACACTCTCATTTCGGCGCAGCTGGTGGTGCCCCGACGGCAAAGAGGGACAGAAACCATGTTACCCCGAGGATGCCTTGGCGATGACGTCAACGTATTCGAATTATCCACCGCTCGACGATGGTGCTCCTGAGTCTGACATCGAGATCAACGCGGTGGTGTCGAAGTGGAGCATTTTAGGTAATTCAGACTCCAACTCACTCGTACGCGTGCTCGCACATGAGATCGGACACACACTTGGATTGGTGCATCCTTGCAATGATGGAAGTGAAGTCCACGGCTCCGCGCCGTCTTGTTCCTCCCTTGCAGCAGCGGAACGCAATCAGGTCATGTTCCCTGCTCCGCCCGATCCAGCAAGAAAAGCGACCGAACCTGTGCCTCAGCTTTCGCGTGGCGAAATGGCCGAACTCTGTCGTCGCTTCCCGGTGCAACGGTAGGAACAGGATCACTTGCTCCCGAGCCCAACCGGCACTACATCTCCCCTGCCCCGCGACGAGCGACCTTCCCCCCCCAGGTTCCGTTGCGGGGCCTTTCTTCAGTTCGGCGAGCTGCCCCACGTACCCGGCCCCTCTACTGACTACAGGTTACCGCCCTGCAGTCTTCGACCGCTTGCCTAACATCTCGCCAAACTGGCGCCGGCAGTCCGCACAATCCCAGTCCGGTGAATTCTCCGTGATCACGCATCCGCCGAGCACGAGTTCGCCCCTTCGAGCCTGGAGTGCCAGGCTGAACGGTGGCTCGCCGTAAACAATTGGACGCACGTTGGCGGAGCCGCAGTCCGGGCAGGGGGGTGGTCGAGCGAGCATGGGGTAAGAGTGGCACGGGGCAGGCTGATTTGCCCGCTGGTTTCAGGCTAGCCGGGGGCTACTTCTTGCCATAAGCTGCCCGGCAATGATTGAGAGGACTGCCCTGAGCGAGCTTGACCGCATTCTGGCAACTCAGCTCCTGGTAGCTTGGGCGGGTGAGGGACGGTCGGAGCCTCGGCGGTTTGGGTGGTGGGAGACAGACCTGATCGATGAGGCGGGAGGCGGGGATTTGGTGGCCCGTTTGGCCCCTCGGACGCACCGCTGGGGTTCGCTTGAGCTGGTGCGGGAGGCCGCGCGGCGAACGGACGCGAAGGCCAGGGGGCGGCATGGCAACCCGGATAAGTTGCGAACCATCTTCTTTCTGGGCTTCGAGCTGGATGAGAAAGTGCAGGACCGCTTGGCTGAGCTAAAGCGGCAAGGGCGAGCCCCGGAAGAGGTGCTTCCGCTCCCCTTTCGGCTGGGGTCCGAGTTTGACCCAGCGCGAGTGCTCGAAGCTTTATCGCAACCTGGCAAGATCGCGTTTGATCGAGTTCCGCCGGCGGGACGACAGATCAAAGGTGCAGTCCCTGCGTCCCCGCACGAGATGGTGCAGAAACTTGCAGCCGTGCTCCTGCCGGTCGCCGAAGAGTACCCCCTGCCCTTCTTCTTCAAGGCTGAAGCGTAGGCCATGCTGGTTGGGGAGGGCTCGGCGATCCACACTCGCATCCTGCGTCTCGCACTCGCGGTCGAAGAGGCGCGAGCTTACTGGGAGCACGTGGATGTTACGGTCCCGCCGTCCGAGAGAGCCAAAATCGCCTTTGAACAACGATGGTTTGGAGCCAAGAGCCTCGATCGCGTGCGCTACGTCTTGGCGTCTTTTGTGCCTCGCTACGATGTGTTCCCGAGCGCTCTACGGGTCCTTCAGAGCTGGTCTTCCATGGACTTGGCGTCGCGCCAAGCTGTTTGCCACTGGCACCTCCAGCTCTCAGATCCGATCTACAGGAGGTTCACGAGCGAGTGTCTGGTGCAGCGCCGTGTAGCGCGGGAACCGAAGGTGGATCGGAACGCCGTTTTGCGCTGGGTGAAGTCGGAATATCCAAACCGCTGGTCCGAGGCCACGTACGTTCAATTTGCGAGCAAGCTGCTTTCTGCCGCCTTAGAAGCCGGGCTCGTTTCACGGCGCGATCCCAGGACGCTCAGCTTTCCCCCAATACCCAACCAGACCCTCGCGTACCTTCTGTACTTGTTACGAGAGGTCAAGTTCGAGGGAAGCTTAACGAGCAATCCCTATCTGGTGTCGGTTGGGATCGACGCCGACACGTTGGCACAGAGAGCCCGCTCACTGCCAGGCGTGAAGCTGCGAAGAATGATGGGGCTCGTGGAGTTTGATTGGGCCTATCCCGATCTTGCCTCCTGGGCCGCGGGGGAAATCTCGTGACGACGCAAGAAATGCAGTTTGGCGATTTGGATGAAGCGCTGAGTGCACTTAGCCAAGATCTCTCGTCCGCAGACGGGCCTCAGATCAGCACCATGCGCAACTACCGCTTTGCCATCCTGCCCTATCTCCCGAGCGAAGAATTCAAGCTGAGAAGTGGGATCCTCCAGCTCACTGAATCGCTCCGGGCAAAGGGTTGGGCGATCCTGCCCATTTCACTTCAGAAGCTGCTCTTGGACCGCATCCGAGCAACCGGCAAAGAGAACGTGGAGCAGCTCATACAGCGTGAACGGCGCCTCTATGTGCGAGATCCAGAGCGTGCCTTGGCCCACCTGAGCGAGAAGATCGCTCCCCACATTGAGGGACCAGATGGGCTCGCGGCCGATGTGGCTCGCTTGATCGGTGCCTTCGCAGACAAGAACCCGGGCATGGCGGATCGCTCACTGGTTGTGATCGGGCGAGCAGGCTCTCTCTACCCGTTTTTCCGCTCTTCAGCCTTACTCAAACACATCGACGGCAAGACCCGCAATATTCCCGTCGTCTTGCTCTATCCAGGCAAGCGCGTGGACAAGAGCGGGCTCTCTTTTATGTGCGAACTTCCGCCGGACCGCGATTATCGCCCCCGCATCTACCCGTGAGACCCAACCCCCATGCAGATCCGCGAACTATTTGCCGCCGACATCACGCGCGATATCCCGCCCGTTGTCTACTTTCACGAGCAGAGCCCCGCTAAGCTTCAAGCTGAAGTTTCGGAATACATCATCACGGGTGGTTATCCCGAGGGCGATCCCAGAGCCAAGCGCTACGGGGCGAGCGGAGGCACAGGCGGCATTCACGATCAGTTCGTGCACCTGCTGCAAAACATTCTCCTGGAATTCAAAAAGAAAGGCGGGCCCGAGCTTCCAGCCTCCTGGATCTCCGGCTTCTACGGCTCCGGTAAATCAAGCTTTGCCAAGCTGTTGGGCCTGGCACTCGATGGGGTCGTGCTTCCGGATGGGACGCCCTTGGAGAAAGCTTTGCTCGCTCGGGATGATTCGCCCAAGCGAGACGACCTATTGACCGCGTGGCAGAACCTACGGGCGAAGTTCGAACCGATCGCGGTCGTGTTCGATATTGGCGGTGTGGCCCGTGACAATGAGCACATTCATTCGGCCATCCTGCGACAAGTGCAGCGGCGGCTTGGCTATTGTTCGAAGAGCAATTTGGTTGCTAACCACGAGTTGAAGCTGCAGAAAGATGGCGATTGGGAGCGCTTCCAACACGTAGCCCGTGAAGTGCTGAAGAAGGACTGGGCGCTCGCCAAGGAAGAAGAGCAGGCGGACGATCACTTTTCCCACGTGCTTCACGTGATGAATCCCGAGCGCTACCGCGATCCCACCAGTTGGATCGATAGCCGGGCCGGATCCCGCACGGGCGCGGGTAGTAGCGTGCGAGAAGTGGTGGAGGCGATCGACGCCATGCTGGCGATCAATGCTGAAGGCAAGACGCTCTTCATCGTGGTGGATGAAGTGTCGCAGTACGTGCATCAGGACGAAGGGCGGATGCTGAAGCTGCAGAGCCTCGTGTCGGAGCTGGGCCAGAAGCTCAAGGGCGCCGTCTGGCTCCTAGCAACGGGACAGCAGAAGCTCGAAACAGACGGGGACGGGAGCAACATTAGCAAGCTGAAGGATCGGTTCCCCCCGGCCCTGCGCGTTCATCTTGATCACACCAACATTCGGGACGTGGTGCACAAACGCCTGTTGCGAAAAAAGCCGGGAAATATCGCCCAATTGCGCGATCTCTTCAAGGAGCACCGAAGCTGTCTCAAGCTCCACGGCTACGAGTGCGAGAGCCTGACGGAAGAAGACTTTATCGAGGTGTATCCCATGCTGCCGGGCCACATCGAGCTCCTCATGCTGATCACCTCGAACATGCGTTCCGGCTCAACCCGAACCCAGGGCGATGCTCACGCGATCCGAGGCTTGCTGCAACTCTTGGGTGAGCTATTCCGCGAGCAAAAACTTGCGGATAAGCCTGTGGGCGAGCTGGTCACGCTCGATGCGATCTTCGACGTGCAGCACACCGCGCTCGACGCCAACGTGCAGGCCACCCTGCTCCGTATCTTCACCCATTCGGACGTGCGGGAAGATCCAACAGCTCAACGGGCAGCCAAGGCGGTGGCACTCTTAGAATTGATTCAAGAACAGTCCGCCACGACCCCTGCCCTGGTCGCTTCCTGCCTGTATGCTCGGCTTGGCGAAGGGAACCGGGTGCCGGCTATCACGCAAGCCTTGGAGAAGCTGCGCACGCTCAATCTGCTCTCTTACTCAGAGAAAATGGGCTTTAAAATCCAAAGCTCAGCCGGGCAAGAGTGGGAACGCGAACGCCTAGATTACCCGGTGGCGCTTGAAGCGGTCAGTGAAATTGTGCAAGGCACGCTCAAGAGCCTGATTGGCTCCATGCAGGAACGTCCCAAACACAAGGGCCGCAGCTTCCCTTGGGCACTCTACTTTTCGGATGG
>JBBSBI010000235.1:0-7571 GCA_038251425.1 Polyangiales bacterium | reverse complement strand
GAAAAACATCCGTCAGAATCTCCTGTTCGCGTTCATCTACAACACGCTGGGCGTTCCGATCGCGGCTGGGGTTCTCTATCCTTTCTTCGGGCTGCTTCTGAGCCCGATGCTCGCGAGCGCTGCGATGGCGTTCAGCTCGGTTTCGGTCATCGGGAACGCGCTCAGGCTTCGAAGCGTGCGGCTGTGAGGACGGCCGTCGACCGCCTCGTGGCGAACCATCGAGAGTTTTTGTCCTTCCTCGAAGCCCGGGTCCCAAGTCGCGCGGCGGCCGAGGAGATCCTTCAAGCCGCATTTGTCCGAACGCTTGAGAAGGGCGGCGCGATTCAAGACAGCGAGAGCGCGGTGGCGTGGTTCTACCGCGTGCTCCGCAACGCGCTCATCGACTTCTACCGTCATCGGGCGAGTGAGAGCCGCGCGCTCGAGGCCCAGCTCCATGAACCCAGCCTGCCCACCGAGCCGGAACTCCACGCAGCGATCTGCGCTTGCATGCGCACGTTGCTGCCAACTCTCAAGCACGAGTATGCTGACATGATCCGGCGCGTCGATCTCGAGGAGCAGCCCGTGAGCGCAGTCGCCTCGGAACTAGAGATCTCGCCGAGCAACGCCGCCGTCCGCCTTCACCGAGCCCGCCAAGCGCTCAAGCGACAGCTCGAATTGAGCTGCGGGACGTGTGCGACCCATGGCTGCCTCGATTGCACCTGCGGAACGGGGAATAGCAGAGCGCCGCGGCCACGAGTATTGTAGACAGCCTCATGCTCACTAAAATCTACGCGACCAAAAAGGGCGACGTTTCGCTCCGCGTGAGCCATGAATCGGACATTGATGCCTTGATCGCGCTCAATAAGCTCTGTTTTCCGAGCATGGTCGAGCAGAACGTGGTGTGGAATCGGGGGCAGCTCTCCAACCACCTGCGAGTCTTCCCGGAGGGCCAGTTGGTCGCCGAGTTCGAAGGGCGAATTGTGGGGTCCGTGTCGAGCTTGATCGTGAGCTTGGGAACCGATCCCTATCGGCAGCACACCTACTCAGGCGTGACCGACGGAGGTTTCTTCCACAACCACGACCCGCAGGGTGACACGCTCTACGGTGCGGATGTGTACGTTCACCCTGACATGCAGGGAAGTGGCATCGGCCACGCTTTGTATGAAGCGCGACGCGAGCTGTGTCGGCGCCTGAATTTACGCCGAATTTTGGCGGGCGGGCGCTTGTACGGCTATCACGAAGTGGCCACAGAAATGTCCCCGGAGGACTACGTGCACGCCGTAGAAACGGGAAAGCGCCGTGACCTTGTGCTCAGCTTTCAACTGCGCGAAGGCTTCGTGGTTCGTGGCATCCTGCGCAGCTACATTCGCGACCCGCTCAGCAAGAACTGCGCTTCGCTGATCGAGTGGCAAAATCCCGATCATCGCCCGCGCGAGGACGAAGATTTTCGGAAAGTGCGCGTGGCCTGCGTGCAGTACCAAGTTCGACGCGTCGCCAGCTTCCAAGAGTTCGCCGACCAGACAGAGTACTTCGTCGAGACCGCCGCCGACTATCGCGCGGATTTCGTGGTATTTCCTGAACTTTTCAGTGTTCAGCTGCTGAGTCAAGACAGCCTGAAGAAGCTGCCTTCCCTCGAAGGCATTCGGAAGCTCACGGAGCTTGAGCGGCCGTTCATGGAGCTGATGAGTCGCCTCGCGCGCGAATATGGGTTGCACATCGTCGCAGGGTCTCACCCGATCCTGCGAAATGAAGCCATCTACAACGTTTCGCCGCTGTTCTTTCCCGATGGCAGGCACGTTTTGCAACCGAAGCTTCACATCACACCCGCCGAGAAACGCTATTGGGGCATCACAGGGGGCAATGAGCTGCGCGTGATCGCCACTCCCAAGGCCAAAGTGGGTATCTTGATTTGCTACGACGCCGAATTCCCGGAAGCAGCCCGCTACCTCGCCGATCAGGGCGCCGAGATCATCTTCGTGCCCTATTGCACAGACAACCGCGAGGGACACTTGCGCGTTCGCTACTGCTCGCAGGCGCGAGCCATCGAGAACCAAGTGTACGTGGCCACGGCGGGCATCATCGGGAACTTGCCGAGCGTTGCCGCGATGGACATTCACTACGGTCAGGCAGCGGTGTTCACCCCGAGTGACTTCCAGTTTGCGCGCGACGGCGTGCAGGCCCAGGCAGATAGCAACGTGGAAATGCTGCTCGTCACCGATCTGGATATCAACGATCTCTACCGCTCACGCGCCAGCGGCAGCGTGACGCCACGCCTCGATCGTCGCAAAGATCTGTTCGAGTTTCGCTCAAAAGTACAGAACGATCTCAACGATCTGACCCTCGAAGACTCACTGCCCATCGAGCCCACAGAAGAATCTTGAGGGAAGGCGCTTGTCAGTTCTCAGTTTCGGCTGAGTACCGCACGCGTTGGCAAACTGGAGCTTCAGCGCCGCTGGCAATTCGCAGCATCACTTGGGGGAGTTCGCGAAAGGCGCATTCATGGGTGAAGAGAGCATCTAGCGCTTCGTCATTCAACAGGCTCAGCGCGAGCGCTAGCCGAGCTCGATGGTCGTAGCGAGGCCGAGCATTCGGGCTCACGCTGCCTACTTGCGAAGAACACAGGCTCAGGCGGCGCACATGAAAATCAGCCCCGAGCGGGAGGGAGACCAGCTTGTCGCCATAAAAGCTCAGCTCCACGATCTTCCCTTCGGATCGCGCCAAACCGAGGCAGCTCCGCAGGCCCTCACCCGAGCCACTGGCGTGAAACACTAGATCGCGATCTGGGCTCGCCTGCTCCGGTGAACGGAAATCCACACCGAGTGCAGCGGCGACAACCTGACGCTCGGGATTGATATCGATCAACTCTACGCTCACCCCGGGGATGCGCTGGGCCAAACGCGCCACTAAGCAACCGACCGCACCGGCACCCACCACGCTCACACGGTCGCCGATGCGGAGCGCCGCGTCCCAAATCGCATTCAGAGCAGTCTCCAGATTGGCGGCTAAAACAGCCCTTTCGGGCGGTACTCCCTCCGGCACCAAGATAACGTCAGAGGACGGCACCACATACTCGGTTTGATGCGGATACAGGCAAAACACCGCGCGACCGATCCAATCGGCAGGCCCCTCTAAGACCTGGCCCACGTTCGAATAGCCATACTTGACAGGCCATGGGAAATCGCCCTCCTGATGCGGAGCGCGCAAGCGCGAGTATTCGCTCTCTGGGATGCGCCCGAGAAACACATGCGACTCTGTGCCGCGACTGACGGCCGTGTACAGCGTTTGCACCAGAACGTCTGTGGGGCGACGCGCCGCTACGGAGACGCGACGGATCTCAGAAGCGCCGACACCTGTGACCCAAAATGCATCTGCAAACGACATCTTAAGAACACCTGGGTACGAGGTTAGCTAAAAAGCCGGCGCCAAGTTGCGTACCACGACGCACGGCCTGAGCGCTGCTACTCTCTGGCGCACTCAGCGTGTTCAAGGGATTCAAACGGGAAATGGAGCCGCCAGCCCTGGAGCGAGAGTTCACGTGCTTCAGCGAGCGGAACGCGATCGCGCTCGTTTTGGCTACGTTGTTGTCGCTGGGCGTGGGGCGCTTGTGGCCGCTCGGGATCCTGGCGGCGCTTTCCTTCAGCAGCTTCGTGGTGCAGCTCCGCGGGAATTGGACACCGACGGGCGCGTTCGGTAAGGCGAATCTTGTAACCTGTATCCGCTGGGTGAGTGTCGTCTTGGCCTGTTTGGCGCCGGCTCGTACGCCGCGCTCAACCGTGACGCTACTGGCGCTGGGAATCTTTCTGTTGGACGCGCTGGACGGGTGGTTAGCTCGGCGTTCTGGAGCGAGCCTTTTCGGCGCACACCTGGACATGGAAAGCGATGCACTCTTGGTGCTGTGGCTGGCGCTCTGGCTGCATCTGTTCGGTGGCTTGGGGCTGTGGCCGTTGGCTGCGGGCTTGCTCAGGTATGGCTACGTCTTGAGTGTGGCGTGCTTTCGGGCGCGTCGGGGTAATGAGCCACGGTCACAGTTTGCCCGCTATGGATTTGGTGCTGTGGTGATTGGATTTTTGGCTGGGGTGGCGCTGCCGAATGCGTACGGAGCTGGGCTGGCACTTTTAGGTTCACTCTGGGTCAGTCTGTCTTTTGGACGGTCATTTTGGTGGGCTTTTAGGAGAGAACCTAAGGCGCTGCCTGGCGGCGAAACTTAAGCGGAGCAAGCCCCCACTCGACAAGTCAGATTGCTCACCAATCGATTCACTTTTTGCGACAGCCACTTTGCGGAGCTTTCGGCCATGACAAAAAGGAAGACCAATTACGTGAAGCTCACGTCGAGCGGGCCCACACATTCGTGACAAGGGACCATCAAGGAGCCCAACCAGTACCGCCGCGGGCAACCGTACACGCGACTCAACTTTAGTCTGCTTACACTGAAGGCTCGGCCCCCTCGCCTCACAATCGAGGCGTTGGGGCGCCAGGGGGAAGTGGAGCGTATCTACGAACTCGTCGTACCGCCGCCTGCCAACTGACCCACGGCATCGGCCAAACGCACGAAGGCTCGCCCTTCCGCTTGTTCGCAAGACGACCACCCGCCCACGCACTGTTCCGACGAGCTTGCTCAGGAACGCCTGGAACTTCGCCTCGATGGCAAGCTCGAGCTCACGCCACCACCGGTTTCACCTAAGGCACGCACAGCCGCAGTTGGTTCCCTTGAACCGTACAGGTGCCTGTAAATCCGGCGGCGAAGGCGACCTGGTGCACCATGCCAGAGGAATCGAGCCCGATGTACCCAATCGGATTGAGGGGATCCACCCCATACGCCGCACCAAGTATAGGATTCGCAGAGTAGTCCCAATATACCAGGAAGCCGTTGCCGGTGATTCGACCGACGCATGTGGATGTCGTCAGTCCATCAAAAGTGCAGTCGAAATCTTCAGTGTCGTACGCCAAGCTGAAACACAACGCGGCCGCTGCTTCCGCGGGCGCCGTCGCACTTGCCAGCGTAATCTGCGGACTGCAAACCGGCCCGGTGCCTCCCGTCTCGCCTGTACTCGCGGCACCGCCGCTGCTTCCTGGAACACCGCCAGCCGCCATTGGTCTTCCACCGGAAGCTATTATCGCCCCACCGACACCCGCCGGTGCTCCTCCTGCCGACGCTGGCATTCCCCCCGACGCCACTCCGCCGGTACCTGACCCCAGAGCGACACACACTTTCGAGGCACACTTGAGGCTGCCAGTGCACGTCGCGTTCGGAAAACACGCTTGCCCCTCGCCGCCAACAGCCTCATCACCAAAGCGTCGGTCGGGCGCGCCGCACGCAACGGCTACGGCCAGTGTTGTCCCTAAAGCCCAAAAGGCATAAGTTACCTGCATGAGACTCGATGCAAACACATCGGGGAAGCTGTCGCAATACTCGAATTGCTATCCGCGCCGGAGAAATCCCTTCCGACGTCATTCCAAGAGCGTGGTGCCAGCGCATTGGCTCGAGCGAGCGCTCTCCGTGCAGCGAGCGCCGCCGGATCGCGAAAGAGCGCCAGCGAGGCGCTGGCGAGTTGGACAGCATCGGCAACCAGTTCACCGCCGCTGTTTAGATCAATGAATTGGCCTACATTGCCGCCTGCCTGGGCCAGAATCGGCACACCCACCGTGCGGGCTTCGGCCAACGCCATTCCGTAGGATTCCATGCGTGAGGCGGAAACGAAGAAGTGGTGAGCCTGAAGCGCCGGAGCGATCTGCTCGGGTGGGAGCGCTCCAAGGAAGCTCACGCGCCGCTTGAGCTTCGGTTGCTCGGCGGCTGTCCGACAGTGGGCCGCGTACACGGGGTCCAATTCGTGACTGCCAATCACTGCGAGCTGAAATCGATCTTCCGCTTCCACTTGTCGCCCGAGCGAATCCAGATACTCCAAGATCCCTTTACCCGGCAGCAAGTTCGCGATCATGAGCGAGGAAGGAACCTGGGGCAACACGGGATTTGCCATGCGCACTGGCTCAAGGCCAGGCTCCACGATCCGAATTGATCGCTCAAAGCCCAACCCAAACAGCACCTGCTTCATGAACAGGCTCGTGACCACGCAAACTTCCACGCACCCGAGCGCTGCCTTCTCAACAGCTGACAAATCTTCGACCCGCAAGGCCTCGGGATGCTCGAGCAAACTGGGCAAATAGTGCAATATTAGCCCGAATCTTAGCTGCGGATAAGCTGCGCACCAACTCGGAAACTCTGCCAAGAACAAGCTATCCACCCAACAACGATCTCCCGGGACAGCCAACTTGAGCGCTGCTACCTGCTCTCTCATCACTGGCTCGGCAGCGACCCCCAAACGTCCGAGGGCCGCCACTAGCTCTCGATTATACAACGTGCCACCGGTGCTAGGCCCGTTCAGGTCCGGCACCAGAAACCAGTGCTTCTCCTTCGACATCAGCTGTCCGTCAGCGAGCAGTCGAACAGCACATCCTCACCCAGCGTAAAACGCCGTGTGCGCGGCCGTAGCGCCTCAGCCAACCGCTGAACCGCTGGTAAGAGCAGCCCCGGTCGACCCATTCCGAGGAAGACTGGGCTAATCGTGAGGTGCAGCCGCGTGAGCGCCTTGGCCTCCAGGAAGTGTGAGAGTGTCACGCCTCCCCCTTCGATCAACAAACGCGAGAGCCCTTCGGATCGAAGAACCTCGACAATGCTGTGAGGCTGAAGTTTGCCATCTTGGTCCGCCACTGGGATCACTGTGGCCTGACCGAAGGTACGCGTGATGGGTCTCGCTGACGCTTTGCAGATGATCAGTGTGCGCGTTTCAGAATCGCAGAATAACCGCCGATCGGGCCCGAGCCGCAGCTCCGGGTCGATGACCACACGCACAGGATTTGACCCTGGCGTCAAGCGCGTGGTGAGTTGGGGATCATCCGCCGCAACGGTGCCTCTTCCGACAATCACCGCATCACACAGCGCCCGCAAGCGATGCGTGTGCAGCACATCTTCCGGCCCCGTCACAAAAAGAGAAGCGCCTTCCAAGGTAGCAATCTGTCCGTCGAGGCTCTGCCCCAAATGGCCTAGCGTGAGCGTGCTCGCAGCGACACCGAGACACAACGGCAGGTATATAGCGAGAATCTGGTACGCCTCCGGTGCTAGCTCGAAGCGGCAGTCGAAGCCTGATTCAAGCGCAGCGTCCAGCACGAGTGCGCCGGGCTCGTTGGGAAAGAACTCCGGATCGCGACCGCGCGCCAGAGTGACGGCACAGCGCTGGCTCAGCGGCTTTCCCGCTTGGGCCCTTTTTGCCAAATGCAGCACGAGTTCCCAGACATCCTCGACCGATAATTTCGGCGCTTGCGACAGGACGAGTGGCTTCATGCGTCAAGAGCGCGTACCACGCCTGCATGGCAACCAGTTGGCTAAACGACGCGGGCGGGTTGCGCTACCATGCGCGAGCCTTCCGCTACTCGAAAGAGCTCTGGCAACCCTTTCGTTGGGCACTCGGAGAATGGCTATTGGGTTTTCAGCCGAAAGCCCGCACGTTGCTCTTGGCAGGCCCGAGCGGCGGCTACTGCATTCAACCGTTTGTGTTTGAACGCTACGAGCGCATCGTGTGTTTGGAGCCCGATCCGAT
>JBBSBI010000234.1:0-7601 GCA_038251425.1 Polyangiales bacterium | reverse complement strand
TGAGGCCGGAAGATTTCGTGAAGATCTCTTTTATCGCTTGAACGTGATTGCGGTCACTGCGCCGCCACTCCGAACACGACGCGAAGACATCCCGCTGCTCGTGGATCATTTTATCGGAGTCTATTGTCGGAAGAACAACCGCAATCGCTTGCAGGTGGAGCCGGAGGTCATGGCCAAACTCATGGACTACTCGTGGCCGGGCAACGTTAGGGAGTTGGAAAATATTGTGGAGCGCGCCGCGGTGCTCTGCCGCAGCGATATTTGGGCGGTGAGCGATTTGCCGCAGTCCGTCGCCCGAGCAGCCGACAATCGGGCGAGCGCTCTCACTTTCGAGCTGGGCACACCGTTGGCAGAGGTCGAGCAGCGACTGATCCGGGAAACCCTGCGTTCGACCAATGGCGACAAATCGCTCGCGGCACAGTTGCTTGGGATCTCCGCGCGGACGATTTACCGAAAGCTCGACGAATCCCCATAAAACACCTGAGCGCTGCGCACGCATTCTTGCCAATCTGTCACCCCGGCGGGCTGCGGCTCCGTTCGCGTGTCAGGTTGACGAAGCAACCCACAACCGACAGCCCATAAATCCGCGTAAACAATGGAAGTTTCGGGCTAGACCGTTGGCATGACTCTCGCTATTCAGGCGCTCAGGTAATTCGTGGCCATCGACGCACTCCTCCGGAAATACTTCACGCTTGTAGTGCTCGTTCTGATTGGGGCGGTGGCCTACCTGCAGGGCTCTGGCGTGGCGCAGTTGGCCAGCATTGGGTTGATCAGCAAGGACGAAGTTTCCGTGCCCCTGGTCGCAGCGACGGGCAGTTCTGCGTTGCTGCGTCCCCCGCGTTCCAGCGCGCAGCCGCTCTTAGTTCGGAATCCCTTCGATTCGGTGACAGGTGAACTGAAGCCGAAACCTGTGGTGGCTGTAATTACCACGCCGCAGGCAGCGACGGTTACCGATCCGTTGAGCGCTCCGGCTTGCGAGGGCGTGCAGGTGCTGATTGTCACCGAGTCCCCGGATCCGACGTGGTCCCTGGCGGCGCTGCGAGGGCCAGGAGATACGGCTTCCAAGCTCTACCGGGTCGGCGATTCAGTGGGCGACAAGAAAGTCGCATTCATTGGTTTCAATCCACTTCGGGCTAGCCCATCGGTTTGGTTCGAATCCGGGGCCAGCGTTTGCCAGGTGATGATGTTCGGAGCGGCTCCCCCGCCTGCTGCTGCCCCCACGCCGGTGGCCCAACCTGGAATGCCCGCGCCTCCACCCGGAACATCTCAGGCTCCTGAGGTTCCCTCAGATATTGCCAGCAAGATCAAGCGCATCAGCGACAGCGAATATCAGGTGGACCGCTCCGTGGTGGATAAGATCTTGGAGAACCAGGCAGAGCTCATGAAGTCCGCGCGGATCGTGCCCGAGCAGCGCGACGGAAAAATGGTGGGGATCCGCTTGTTTGGCATTCGCCCCACGGCCCTGCTCGGTGTGCTCGGTCTGCAAAATGGCGATCGCCTGGAGCAGATCAATGGGTTCGATATGGCCAGTCCAGAGAAAGCTCTGGAGGCGTATGCGCGCTTGCGCACAGCCAACAATCTCACCGTGAAAGTAACTCGTCGAGGCCAGCCCTTGAACATCGACTACCGAATCAAATAGCCATGTTGAAAAAGCAATTTACCCTGTTGAGTTTAGTTGGGCTTCCGGCGCTGCTGTTCGCAAGTTCGAGTGCCGCGCAACCTGCGGAGGCGCCCGGCGCCGTGGTGCCCCCGCCAGCAACGATGGACAAGATCGCTAAGGCCGCGGATGTGCCTTATCGGCCGAAACCAGGCGGGCAGCTGGTCAAGTTCAATCTGGAAGAGGCGGATTTGGCGGAGCTCGTGCAGTACATCAGCGTGCTCACGGGGCGGCGCTTCATCGTCAATCCCAAGCTCCGCACGATTAAGGCCACGGTCACGTCGCCCGCGCCGGTCACGCTGGAAGAGGCGTATCAGGTCTTTTTATCGATTCTCGACATCAATGGCATGACGGTGATCCCGCGCGGTCGGTTCCTGAAGATTGTAGATAGTGGCGGCATTACAGCTCAGCCCACGCCGGTGATCGCACGCGGAGCGCCTGTCCCAGAGACAGACACGTATGTCACCCGCCTGTATCGGTTAGCGCATATTTCTCCGGATGAAGCGGTGAAGGTGCTCACCAAGTTCAAGAGCAAAGATGGCGACATCTCGACGTACGCGCCGGGGAATTTGCTGATCATTACCGACACCGGCACGCAGATTGCGCGCTTAGTGCGGCTGTTGGAGGAGGTGGATGTGGGCGGTGCTGGCCAGCAAATGTGGCTCCAGCCCGTGAATGGAGATGCGGACGAGCTTGCGAAACGAGTGAACGAGCTTTTCAGCGTGGGCAAGGATCCGAACGCTCCGCTCAGCAAAGTCGTTGCCGATGCTAAGTCGAACTCACTGATCATCGTGGGCACGAATGACAGCTATTTACGGCTGCTGGAGCTGCTGAAGCGTCTCGACGAGAAGAAGCCCGGCATGTCCGGGCGCGTGCGCGTCGTCCCCGTAGAACACGCCGTTGCCCAGGAGTTGGCCACCACGTTGACGCAAATGCTGGCGGCCACAGGCAAAGATGCCGCAGCCGATGGTGGCGGCATGTTTGAAGGGATCGTCAAAGTTACGGCAGACGTGCCCACCAACTCGTTAGTGATCACTTCTTCGGGCCGCGACTACGCCACGTTGCGCGGGGTGCTGGATCAGCTGGACCGGGAACGGCGACAGGTTTACATCGAAGCCGTGATCATGGATCTTTCAGTTTCGGATTCGTCGACTCTCGGCGTGGCCTTTCATGGTGGCAAGCAATTCGGTGATGGCAGTGCTGTGGGGAACAGCACGTTGCTGGGTGGCTTCAACGCTGGTCAATCGGTGGCGTTTCCAAGTGGCGATGCCTTGACAGGTTTTGCGCTGGGCTTGAAAGGTGCGGATATCCCAGGGTTTAAGGTGAACGGTGTGAGCATTCCCGCGTTCGGTGTGGTGCTGCAAGCTATCGCTTCGAGCGGCAAGTCCAACATTCTGGCGGCGCCGCACATTATTGCCACGGACAACGTGCAAGCCGAGATCAATATTGGTGAGAACATCCCGTTGCAGCAAAACGTTGGGGGCTCAGCGCTTTCTTCCTTGGCTGGCGGTGCGGCGGCGGGAGCCCAAGGTGCGGCGCTGCTAGGAGCGCTCGGTGGTGGTGGCTTCAGCTCACCTAGGCAGGACGTTGGTAACCGAATTCGGATCACCCCGCACATCAATGAATCCAACCAGGTTCGACTTGAAATCGATCAGGAAAGCAGCGCGGCCGGCGCGGCCTCTGGCACGCTCGGCGCCGTTTCGATCACGAAGCGTACGGCGCAGACCACGTTGGTTGTCGATGATCAGCAGACGGTGGTGATCGGCGGCCTCACCCGCGATGAACTGGTCACGTCACGAGAGAAAGTGCCCGTTCTCGGGGATATTCCCGTATTGGGGGCGCTTTTTCGGCGCACTCAAACGCGCAAGGCCAAAACGAACCTCTTGCTCATCCTGACCCCTTACGTGATTCGCAGCCAGGATGATATGCGGAAGATTTATGAACGGAAGATGCAGGAGCGTCAGGAATTTCTGGATCGCAACTTCGTGTTCTCAGGTGAAGATTGGAAGGCGCCGAGGGACTATTCGCGGAGCAGCGGTCTGATTGAGGATGTTCGCCAATCCACCTTCGAGGTGGTGGAGTCGGCTCGGTTGGAAGCCGAAGCCCAACCCAGCGTTTCGGAGAAGCATCTGCCGTTAGCGCCGATTGATTTGCCATCTGACGCACCCACAGGTGGCGCCTCTGCACCAGCTGCACCTGCCGTCCCGGTGCCAGCACCACCGGCGCCGGCAACTCAGAACAGTCCGCCTGTTGCTACGGAAGCCGCGTCTGCTCAGGCGAGCACAGATGGCGCGCCAGCTGGGCCGCTGCGCTTGGTGCGCATGGCGCGGAACGTGGACTCGGGTCAGAACGTGGACGCGGGTCAGTAACATGCAAGAGCAACGCGTTCTCGGCGAGATTTTGGTGCGGCACGGGGTGCTCACGAGCGAGGCTATTGAGCCACTCTACGCGCAGCAAATCGAGAAGAATGCGCAGCTTTTAGACATTATTGTTCAGAATCAGGCGGCTTCTGGGAGCCGCATCGCAGCGGCGCTGGCTGAAGAATGTGGCTTGCCGTTTCTCGAGAAGATCGAGGCCGATCAAGTGCAGGTACACATCGCCACCAAGCTGCCCATCACGTATGCCAAGAGCCATCGGGTGCTGGTGCTCGATGAGCTCGCCGACCGAGTGCTCGTGGTGTGCGCCGATCCTTTGGACGTGAGTGGGCTTGATGATATCCGGGCCACTTTTGGCAAGCCGCTGTCGGTGCACGTGGCTCCGCCAGCTCTGGTGACGGACGCCATCAATCGGGTCTACGAGCGCCAAGATACCATGAGTGAGCTCGCCAGCGATGACTCACGGGTCGATGATGCGCAGATCGATATCCTCGATTCCGATGACGATGCTCCGATCATTCGCTGGGTGAATGCGCTGTTCTCGCAGGCCGTGAAGGAGCGAGCGAGCGACATTCATATCGAGCCGGAGGAAAAAGAAGTTCTGGTTCGGTATCGCATTGATGGCCAGCTCTACGTCGCGAAGCGGGCGAGTCGTCAGTTCATGAGCGCCGTCTTGGCACGCGTGAAGATCATGGCAGGCTTAAATATTGCGGAAAAACGCCTGCCCCAGGATGGGCGCATCTCGCTGAAGATTGCCGGCCGCAGCATCGACGTGCGTGTTTCTACCATCCCAACCAGTCGGGACCACGAACGCATCGTGATGCGCTTGTTGCACAAGACGAATATTCTGCTGAGCTTGAGTGAGCTTGGTTTCGCCGAGCGCGATTACATGCTCATGGATGAGCTGGTCCACAAGCCCAACGGGATCATCCTGGTGACCGGGCCCACAGGTAGCGGCAAAACCACCACGCTCTACGCATGCCTGAATAAGATCAACGATCCAAAGATCAATATCCTCACGGCTGAGGATCCGGTTGAGTACGAGATCGGCGGTATTCATCAAGTGCCAGTGCAGCCCAAAATCGGGCTGACGTTCGCCAACGCATTGCGCTCCTTTTTGCGCCAAGATCCCGACGTGATCATGGTGGGTGAGATCCGTGACCGAGAAACAGCGGAGATCGCCATTCACGCGAGCATGACGGGCCATTTGGTGCTGTCGACGATTCACACCAACGACGCCGCGGGTGCCGTCACGCGTTTGGTGGAGATGGATATTGAGCCGTTTTTGGTGCGGTCCACGGTGGCGGGGATTTTGGCGCAGCGCTTGGTGCGTCTGTTGTGTCCGCACTGCAAGGAGGCCTATCCGGCCACGCCGTTTGAGTTGAAACAGCTTGGCATCGATCCTGAGCGCACACGCCTCAGGGATACTCGGCGTGTTTCTTCGCGCTACACCGTGCATGGCGTGACGTACGATCCCGTTGGTTGGAGGGAAGCCGCGCCGCCCACGCTGTATCGCCCCCGGGGCTGCGATCGCTGCGATCAAAAAGGCTTCTCCGGGCGCCTCGGAATTTACGAGTTGTTGATGGTCGATGAAGCGGTGGGTGCGCTGATCTTGTCGAGCGCGGATGCTCAGGCGATCAAGCGTGCGGCTCAGGCGCAAGGCATGGATTCGTTGCGCGATGATGGGGCGCGCAAGGCGCTGTTAGGCGTTACGAGTGTGGAAGAAGTTGTCGCCGCTACCCAGGAGGACTTCGTCGTTGACGAGTGAGGTCCGAGATGGCGGTCTACGAATTTAAGGGCATCTACGCGGATTCCGGTAAGGCCGCGAAGGGTTACCGCGATGCGGATAATCCTAAAGCGTTGCGTGGGCTCCTGCGCCGCGACGGGATCTTATTGACAGCAGCCACCGAAGGCGGCGAGAAATCCACCAAGCAAAAGCGCCAAGTTGATTGGTTGGCTCCGTTTCGGCGCGTCAAGGTGGCCGAGCTGGCGGTGCTCACGCGCCAATTAGCGACGTTGGTGCGAGCTGGGATCCCACTCGTTGAGTCCATCGGAGCACTCACCGAACAGGTTGAAAAGGAGCTCTTGGTCAAGGTTCTGACTGAAGTGCGTGAGAATCTGAACGAAGGAACGAGTTTCTCCAAGAGCCTCGAAGCGCACCCGAAAGTATTTCCGCCGCTTTATATTAACATGGTGGCAGCAGGTGAAGCTTCGGGCACGCTCGAAGTGGTGCTCGAACGCCTTGCGGACTTTATCGAGAATCAATCCCGGCTTCAGGGTAAGGTGACCTCGGCGCTCGTTTATCCGGCAGCGATGGGTGTGTTTGGGACGCTCATTGTCGGGCTGTTGATGGCGTTCGTGGTGCCCAAAGTCACGGCGATTTTTGATAGCCTGGGCCAGGCCTTGCCTTGGTACACGGGGCTGCTCATTCTCGTTTCCAACATCATTTCCGGTTATTGGTGGTTGTTGCTGTTGCTCGGAGGTGGAAGCTTCTATTGGTTTCGACGCTGGAAATCGAAGCCGGCCGGGCGCTTGAAGTGGGACACCTTCCTCTTGGTGGCGCCGATTTTTGGCAAGCTCAATCTTTTGGTTGGGGTCGCTCGGTTTTCACGCACCCTGGCGACGTTGCTGCAGAGCGGGGTGCCGTTGCTGAAGGCGATGGAGATTGGCCGCAACGTTTTGGGCAATACCCGGCTGGAGGGTGTCATCGAGGAAGCGACCGCCTCGATCCGCGAGGGTCAGAGCATCGCGGAGCCGCTCAGGCGCAGCAAATGGTTTCCGCCCATGGTCGTGCATATGATTGCCGTGGGCGAACGCAGTGGGCAGCTCGAACAGATGTTGGAGAATGTGAGCCGCGCCTACGAAGCCGACGTTGAAACGCGCGTTACCACATTAACAAGCTTGCTTGAGCCTCTCATGATCATGGTGATGGGTGGCATCGTGGGCTTCATCGCGATGGCTATCTTGATGCCGCTCATCCAAATGAATGAGCTGGTGCAATGATGGCCAGGCGTTCCCGGAGCTCTGAACGAAGGATCTTTTTTCCTTGGGAAGGGCGCGGTGGCCTCAGGCGTTGGTTTGGCGCTGGGCGGGTGCGCCCCGTGCTATTTTTAGGTCTTTGTATCGGATTGGTGTGGCTGATTGCATCGCGTGAGCGGCGCGATTCTGGCCTGCGGCAGACGCGCGCGGGGCTTTATACGTTACGTCAAGCGGTGGAGTCGTACATCGCGGATCACGGCGGTGCATGCCCGCCCTCGCTGGTGGCGACTTTGGAATATACGAACCTCGAGAGTGCGCCGAAGGATGCTTGGGGTCGCTCGTTCAGGTTCGTGTGTCCTGGCAGGGACGAGCAGGCGTATGAGCTGATGAGTGACGGGCCTGATGGTGAGCCTGAGGGATTGGATCGAATCAAGTGAGGAAATCATGAAAGATAATTCAAGAGCGATTGCAGTGGTGTCAGTTCGGTGGAAGCTGAGTGTCGCACAGCGCGGCGTTACCTTGGTGGAGGTGATCATCGTGGTCGCTATTCTGGCAATGGTGGCGAGCGGTGTGGCGCTGGTTGCGCTTCC
>JBBSBI010000233.1:0-7632 GCA_038251425.1 Polyangiales bacterium | reverse complement strand
GTTGGGACGACGCGTACCTGCTCCGCGTTCTCGGAATCCACTCGTAATTTGGTGCGATTGCCCTGGGAGCAAGCCCAAGCCGGGCGAGCAGGGCGGTTGCAGCTTGCTCGGTGGTGGCGGCTTCGAGCCAGCGCATGGGTTCACCGCAGCGGACACAACTATCAAGATCTGCCCGGAACACATGAGCCAACAGCCAGGCCCAACGTTTACGGGAAGGGCGAGCGTCGTCGGTTTGGGGGTTGGCCTTGGGGAACTCAAGCAGGTCTCCCGAAGCCGGAGGCGCCTTGAAAGCAGCAGAATCCTGTGGAGGCTTAGGGACTACTTCGGAGCGAAACTTGGAGTGGCTTGAGAGGACACCAAAATAGCGCACCAGATGAAAGCGCGGTGGTGGGATAGCGGCGATGAGGCGGATGATGAGGTCGCGGGGCGGAAGCAGGAGTGCGCGGGTGGCTCGCGATGGTGAACGGTGTGCAAGACGTCCGCTCAGATTGCCCACTAGGTGGTACGGCCGCACTGTTGAACTGTGGCGTCTGCCGCAGCCAGGACGAGCCGTTCCACCGAGGCTTGGGCCACCAGCATGCGGTCGAAGGGGTCTTTGTGGTGTTTAGGCAACGCCGCTGCCGCGAGCGCGTGGTCCGTCGTGATCGGCAGCAGTGCGAGGCTGAATCCGTTTCGGCGCTGGTTTTCTGGTTGTTGTCCGAGATTTCCAAGGTGGTCGAAGCGATGGTGCCCGAAAAATAGGTGTTGTCCGGAAGGTCGAGCCTGCGCGGTACCGGGTCGCCCCACGCCTGGCGCGATTTCTCGTTTGCAAGTTCTGGCGCGAGCCCCGTGAACGTTTGAGCTGCGAAAGAATCTAAAGCAACCGCGAGTCGACCACGGTAGGCTCACAACCTCGCGAGTGTGGTCCGACCAACCCTGCACATGACAGTGACGTTAATAGGTCGGCGGTCCCGGGCTCTAGGGGGCAGTTAACCGACAGGTTGAAAGGGCAAAGTGGCGTCGCCTATCCAGGGTGATCGATAGGTGGAGGGATCCGCAGGCCCTGTAGATGCAACCCTGTGCTCGGCGACCCAGCTGGCTTTAGCCCTACTTGACTAGGCCAAGCTGGCGCCGGAGTTCGTGGAGGTCGGCTGCCTTCTGTTTAGAAGCGCGCCTATTATCGAAAATCACAACGCAACCGGAAAGCAGTGCGACAGTCATCGCAACGATCCAGAGCGATAACCACATCGCCAGGCGCGACTTATCAATGAGTACCAAGAGATGTACTAGCATCGCCACGGGATACGCAACGGAGAACACCCAGCGGCTCCGCCGGCCATGGCTATCGGCGTCCCTACTAGCAGCCTTAGGGAAGAGTAGACCGGCTGCAACACCAACGTCAAAGGTCACGAGACAACTCCAGCGCATAAGCGCCAACCAGTTCCGATTGCCCCACTCCCCACCCCTCAGATCGTGGGTCGCTACGCGCTTTACGGTGAGATGTCCGCAGATGGCATGGCCACGACTTCGTTCAGCAGTTTCTGAATGAAGCGCGACTGGCAGCTTGCATCAGCCACCCCAACGTCCGGAAAATAGAAGCTTGCAGGAGAGAGCTACGAGTTGCGAGTGGCCGCAGCTACGGTAAACGAGGTGCAGGCAACCTGCGGACAAGAGACCGCAGCGCAAAAACTCCTCGAACTCACGCACCACGAACCGCGGCCAGCGGCGAGAACTCGGGGGAGTTTAGGGCGGGTTGAAGAGCATAAGCCATTCGAACCGACGAGCACGCGGCCGCTCCCTCGACCCTGCGATGCAAGACGACGAGCCGCCCACGCTGTGTTCCGATGAGCCCGGCCTTGCCGCCTGGCTATGCCGCTGCGGCGCGCGGAGTAGCGGCCTCCGGTGACCGCGCCGGCCAAGCCCCCTCCAATCGCTGAGGATATGGAGCGCACCGATCTCAGGCTTTCGCCTCGATTGCGGCAACTGTCCCGCGCTCTACCACCAGCAGGTCCGGCACCGTAGATTCGTAGGACGTTGCATGGATGATAGAGAGAGCCTTGCGGGCGGCCTGTATCCCAAGTTCGCGGAAATCGTAGCGCATTGTCGTAAGGTCGGGTCGAATGAAGCCGAGGATTTTCATGTCATCAACGCCCATCACCGATACATCCCGCGGCACCGAAATATCATTACTGTCAAGCTCGCGAATGGCGCTGAGCGCCAGATAGTCGTTGTGGCAGAATACCGCGGTAGCTGACCTCTGCCGGATCAGTGTCGGCAGCGCGGCTGGATCAAGAGTGCGCTCCATCAGTACACCCCGCGACTCGGCCGCCTGCAAGAATCCACGGGCGCGATCGATCTGGGCAGAGAACGGATATCCGCTGTCCAGGTACAGCACGCTGCGGTGCCCCTTCGAATACAGATACTCAAGAGCCGTGGAGCCGGTACGGTGTTCGTTGGCGGTTATCGAGACTACAGCCGGATTGTCTATATGGTGGATGACGGAGATGAGTTGCGCCTGCCTGGTAGCGGGAAGAGTCACTCCCTGGGGAAAACACAGAATGGCCTTGCACCCGGCAAACTCCAAATCCTTGATCGCCTCCTCGTATTCCTCCTCGGCAGGTACAATCATAAGTAGGTGCTGATTGCGCACGAGTTCCTGGCGTGCCCCCAGGAGCACTTCGACTTCGTTCTCAAGACCAAGTCTTCCTACGGGTATCACCGCTCCGACAAACGGCAGATGCCCCTTGACCAGTGCGTATCCCCTCAGACTTGGCCGGAAGCCCTTGCTGCGGGCACATTCGATAACCTTTTGGCGAGTGTCGGAGCTGATTCCGGGGCGGTCATGCAAGGCACGATCGACCGTGCCGATCGACACGCCACTCAGCCGGGCAATTTCCTTTATGGTGATCGAAGGGTCTGGTTCCACGAATAGCCTCTGTGCTTTGTATTGCCTAAACCCAGATTTCGCACCGCCTAGCCAGTCATGGCACTGGATCTGCTCCTTGCCGTGGGGATCCCTTGCCGCCGCCCAGAGCTCCCCCCATCCCTGGCCGACCGAAGGCCAGACGTTAAATTTAGCTTGCGTTAACGTTAACGTAACGGTATCCTGCTGGCTAGGAGGTGACGGCATGCCCGTACCGAGAAACGATTCCATGCAGCTCGAAACACCCCGGAGGGTCCCCCCGTTCATCCCCCTGGCGCTCGTCCTCTCCTTGTCCCTCGGATGCAGCGCGGAGCTGCCGGGGTCTGGCCCTAGTTCTCCCACCGTCGGACCTGCAGCTCAGTCGGATGGTAAGCCCTCAGTGGACACGGTGGGTGAGCCGACAGCTGGAATGCCAACAGCTGGCATGCCACCGGTTGCGAACCCCGCTCTATGCGCAGCGGCCGCCCTCGCCCCCGCGCGAGTACGAAAGATCACGGACGAGCAATACGCAAACCTCGTATCGGATCTGTTTCCGGGCGTAACGCCCCTGGCCGTCGTCACGCCGGGCGCTGAGAGCACGACCATCAAGGACTCCGACGAGTTCGTCGTTCGCAGTCCCTTGGTGAACCAGTACCACCTTGCCGCCGTCGACACGGCAACACAGGTTGGGCTTAGGTTGAGCGAACTGCTCCCGTGTTCCACGGGCGTTTCGGATGTGGGTACACGAACTTCTTGTGCCACGGAATTCATCCAAACCTTCGCACCCCGTGCTTATCGTCGTCCCGTCTCCTCGACTGAGGGAGCCGCTTTGCTGGCCGTTTTTGAAGTTGGTGCCACCGCATCCTTTTCGCGCGGGGTGGAACTCGTGGTGCAATCCGTCTTGCAGTCGGCTGATTTTATTTACCGAACGGAACTTGGCGAGGCGACAGCGCCGGGACCTGAGGTGGCGCTTACTCCCTACGAGGTGGCTTCTTCACTCGCGTTTTTCTTTCTTGGACGCGGCCCCGACCCCGAACTCTTACAGGCCGCTTCGCTGGGCTCCCTGTCCAACGCGAACCAGGTGCAGACACAGATTGCGCGGTTGATGGCTCTGCCGGACGTGCAAGCTCGACTGGATCGGCTGTTTATTCAG
This sequence comes from Polyangiales bacterium, assembly GCA_038251425.1. GTDB lineage: Bacteria > Myxococcota_A > Polyangia > Polyangiales > Polyangiaceae > JBBRRP01. The sequence goes on along the minus strand of JBBSBI010000233.1, from coordinate 3,598 downwards.
GTGTTGGGGGCGAATAAATCACTTACCGCAGAGCGCGACCCAGCTCTCTTTCCTCAACTGGACGCCCGCCTAAGGAGCAGCATGGCGGAGGAAGTGAACCAATTGGTTAACGAAAACGTTTGGGGATCCGGTTCACTCCCCGGCCTGTTTACCTCCCATCGCGGCCTGCTCGATGAGCAGCTGGGGGCGTTTTACGGAGTCTCGGTGGGCGCTTCCACAACGGCGCAGGTCATGGAACTTCCGGCCACCCAGCGGTCGGGAATTTTGACCCGTGGTGCGACCCTGCTCGGCCTTCGTACCGGGTCACGTTCGGTTCACCGCGGCCTCTTCTTATCGGAAAAGTACTTATGCCGCAGTGTTCCCACCCCCCCGGCTGCCCTTCAAGCGCAAATCGATAGCATTCCCGCGCAGAACCTGACGGATCGGGAGATCTCGGAGCTTAGAGCCTCCAAGCCAGAATGTAGCGCGTGTCACGCGCAGTTCGACGGGTTGGGGCTTGCCTTCGAGCACTATGACCTCATAGGTTCGTACTTGACGGAGCGCGATGGTGCGCCAGTTAACGCGACTGGCGCGCTTGCTGGCACAGACGTTGACGGACCCTTCGACGGAGTCCTGGAACTCAGTAGTCGCTTCGCTACGAGCCACGACGTTGCCAATTGCATCTCGCAGGAGGTAATGTCATTTGCGCTGGGTCGTCACCTCAGTAGTCCAGAGACCTGTTCAGTGAAACAGTTGGTTGAGCCGTGGAGCAAGGGGCCCAAACGGCTGGATGATCTCCTCCGTTTGCTGACGGACAGCCACCTTTACCTAAATCGGACGAAGGGAACTTGAGATGAAACGCTGGAATCCTCGCCTTGAATCCACCAGAAGGGGTCTTCTTCGCGGTTTAGCCGGTGCCGGCCTGGCGTGGCCCTTTGCGCGCCTTCTCGATCCCCGCCTGAGCGACGCGCAGGCTGCCGCTCCGCAGCGCCTACTGGTTATCGACATGCCTAACTGTACCTGGCTCCCCGAATGGGTGCCTACGGGGGGGCGGAACGTTCAGCAGGCATCTGGCGACGCCAAAGTGTTCCAATACGGGCTCTCTTCCTCCCCGGTAGAGGCCATTCGCCAGTATACGACGATCATCAATGGGATCGGGATCGATCGCCCGGGTGGCGATCCGCACGTTGCCTCTCAGATCCATTTCATGTCTGGAGATGTGAAGCTGGACGCGGGGAGTAACTCCCCTAGTATCGATCAAATCTTGGCTAAGAATTCACCAACCCTCAAGGCCGGGCAGATTGTCCCCTCCGTGACGCTATCTGCTCATACGACCGGCGAAAGCGAACAGCCCAGTATTCACATCATTTCGTTCGACGATAACCTGCAGGCGATCCAACCGCAGAATAGCCCGTACGAGGCGTACCGGTCGCTTTTTTCCGGGATCGCGGCGACTCCGCTCCCTCCCGGGGACGAGACTGCCGCAGCAGCTAAGCTCGCGCAGAATCGAAGCGTCCTCGACTTTGTGGATGCGAGCATTCACAGCATGATTGCGCGGGCCCCAGCGTACGAAAAGCAGAAGCTCGATGCACACCTGCAAGGGCTGCGTGAGCTTGAGCAGCGCTTGCTGGTCACTCAAAATACGAGCGGTGCGGCGCTACCAGATCCTGCGGCTATGCAGAATTTGGCGCTGAATAGCACTCAGGATCATGACAAGGTTATTAATTCCTTCTTTTCAATCTTGAAGGCTGGGTTCGAATTCGACCTTACCCGGGTCGGAACGTTCATGTTTGCGAGCGGACACAATTGGGTCAATATGAAGCAATCCTACCTGCCCAACCTAAGCCAGAATGGGAATGTACACGAGGTGACGCATATCGACTATGCTGGTAAGAATGTCGATATGCGCATGATCACCGGGTGGTACCTTGATCACGTCGTTACGTTCGTCCAGAACCTCGCGAATACACGTGATATCGGTGGCGGAACCATTCTCGACAATACGCTGATCGTGTTTTTTAGCGAAGTGGCGATCACTGGAAATGGCCTTAACGCTCAGCATGATTCGAGCAACATCCCCCTGTTGATGATAGGCGGCCAGGCATTGGGCAATGAGGGTGGCCGTTGCCTTCAATACAGTGGCCGTACGACGAACGATTTCTGGGCTACGATCGCTCCGAAGCTTGGAGTTGCGATGGACAATTTCGGAAACCCGGGTAGCAATACCGGTAAACTTCCAGAGCTATTCACCGGTTAAATTCCTACTGAAGCTCGTTCGATTGACAGAAGCTCAGTGAGACGAAGAGCATAAGACATTCGAACTGACCGTCGGTCGGTAAGGAGGAGCGGCGCCAAGAGCAGGCCATCCAGCCGAAGGCGCTCTGCACCCTCCGAACCAGGTCACCGAAGCATATTGAGCGGTGAACACGACCGACTGCGGAGCTCTAAACCTCGATTTCGCGCGGCCCGGTGGTCTCGCGGCCTGACATCGGTGACCTAGAAATCGCGGACGCGCGCCCGGTGTTTGCGTCAACGTGAGCCCTCAAAAGAAAAGGAACGAGGGATCGTAGATCGCAAAAGCTCCTGAGCGATAGTTGTTCGAACCTACAGCCAGCAGCGCGCCGTTGACTGTCACAAAGTACCGGTGACCCCAGAGCTCGCAACAACCGGCCGTCTGGTGGTCAAAAAGGCACCCTGGCCCAACTCCCCCATCGCCGACCCTCAGAGTTCCAAACGTCAGCTGGACACCGGGGATTTTCAGCTCTTTACAAATGGCCGTCGGTTCAATTCCAGCAACCAGTCCTCCCAAAATGTCGCTGTCCGCAGCTCCCTCAAGACCGCCGACCATCCCCAACAGTAGCCGCCCGTTCTTGTCAAGGATCGCTCGCGTCAAGAGCGCCTCTTCACCATGCGTGGGCGTACGCCGCGCCGCGAGAATCAGTTCGTCTCCGACCTTCGCGTGCGACACCAAGCCCCTAGTTTGCAGGATCATCCCGACGCCGCAGATGGGAGATGCGTCGAGGTTGGCTCCGTAAATGCCAAAAATCTTGAACTCACCACCCGAATCAGAACCACCGCCTTCCTCTATTCCGTCGATGCGAAATCTAAGTCGATACCCAGCGTATTGGTCTAAACTCTCAGGCGCACACTTAGGCAGAGCGCCACGGTAGTCTTGACCCATGCTCAATGAAGGCTGGACCGTTTGTGCCGTAAAACCTTTGAAGCCTGGGCACGTCTCAGAAGGGTGAATGGTCAGCGACATTTCGCTCCGCCTCGCGCCGTCGCACGCGGTGCCCATGTTGGCCGGTGATGGCTCTCGTACGCTAGCTCCGGCTCCGCCGTTGGCTCCAGGCTTTACGTTCAGCCCGGTGCCTCCTTGCGCCGAACTGCCATCCGCGCCGCCATCCTTGACCCTCCCGCAGCCGACTAACACCTGGCAAAAAAGGAGAAGGGCCCCAAATGAACGAAGCCCTGCCATCGCGCTCTTACTCAATCGCGTACGCACGCCCGGTGTTTGCGTCAACTGTAAAGTCCTTGCCCTCAACCATGCCTTGACTGACGAGCTGTTCCTTCCGCTTTCTAGCAAACTCTCGATGTGCACGGCCGAACTTTTTGGCAT
>JBBSBI010000232.1:0-7680 GCA_038251425.1 Polyangiales bacterium | reverse complement strand
GCCTCCCAAATGCAGACTCACTAGGTCTTCGTCTGCAGAAACAAGGTACAGCTCGCCCCCATCAGCTGCCATCAAGGGAGCTAAGATATTTTCTAAGAGCTCTAGGAGCGCGGCAGCGGGGCTAGGCGGGGTAGGCAGGGTAGGGGGCATCGGTCCGGTGGGTATCAAAGAAGCCTAGCATGGCGCTTGACCGAGTCGCGAGCCTCCTCTAGTTTCCCGACCCCAACTTAGGGGCAATGTTCGATTAGTAAGGAATTTAAATGGCAGTTCATATTCGGTTCGCCCGCCACGGTTCAAAGAAACACCCGTTTTATCGCATCGTGGTCACCGACCACCGCAGTTCTCGCGACGGACGCTTCATTGAGAAGCTTGGAACGTTCAACCCGTTGGTTGAACAAGGTGGCCTCACCATCAATACGGAGCGGCTTTCGTATTGGCAGAAGCTGGGCGCACTCACTTCGCACACGCTCAATCGTGTTCTCGCCAAGACAGCAACCGCGAAGAACTGAGAGTTAACGGCTCCGCATGGCTCTCAAAGAATTGATTTCAACCATCGCTCAGGCGCTCGTCGATGAACCGGATGCTGTTGAGGTCGCCGAGATCGAGGGCGATCACAATGCGCTGATCGAACTGAAAGTTGCCAAGGGCGACATCGGAAAAGTCATCGGTAAGGAGGGGCGCACGGCCCAGTCGATGCGCACCCTGCTGAGTGCCGCTTCGATCAAGCTTGGGCGCCGCGTACACCTCGACATCGTTGATTGAGCACGAGGATTGAGAACGATTGCGCTCGGTCGGGTTAGCCGACCTCATGGGGTTCGGGGGGAGCTCAAGGTGGAGCTGTACAATCGCAGTAGCGAAGTGCTGTTCGGTCGCCCCAAAGTTTGGCTGAAAGCTGGCGACGAGGCGCCTCGTGAAATTGAAGTCGCTGGGATCCGCCGAGCGGATAGGCAGCTTCTGGTATCCTTCGTGGGCGTTCATGATCGCGACCAAGCGGATAAGCTTCGGGGTTCGGAGCTTTTGGTGGCGCGTTCGGCGCTGCCCCCGCTTGACGAAGGAGAGTATTATCTCGCAGATTTGATCGGCGCCACGGTGATGGGCCCGGAGGGAAAGCTCGGGATCGTGGTGGAGATCGCGAACCATCCGAGTGTGGATTCGGCGATTGTCCATTGTGGGAGTGGGGAGATGCGCGAGCTTCTGCTGGGCGAGCCCTGGGTGAAGCGCGTGGATACGGTGCAGGGGGTGATTGAGCTCGCTACGCTGGATGGATTCATTGAGGCATGAGCCAATCGCTTTTGAAAGCTGGAGTTGTCACGCTTTTCCCCGAGCTTTTCGAGGCATTCGTGAAGACGAGCTTTGTGGGGCGCGCTATTGAACAAGGCGCGCTCTCGATTGCGTTTGAGAATTTGCGCGAACACGGGCTTGGTAATCACCGGAGTGTGGACGATACGCCCTACGGTGGTGGGTTTGGAATGGTGCTTCGGGCCGACGTGGTCGTGAATGCGATCGAAGCGTTGGAACAGCGACAAGGCGGGCGCATGCACCGTGTCTTGTTAACTCCGCGGGGGCGCCGCTTCGATCAAGCTTTGGCCCGAGAGCTTGCCGGAAAAGAGAGCTTCCTGCTAGTTTGTGGTCGTTATGAGGGTTTTGATGAACGCGTCAGTGAATTCGTGGACAGCGAGATCTCGCTCGGGGATTTTGTGTTGAATGGCGGTGAAGTGGTGGCCATGGCGCTTTTAGAAGCGGTGGTGCGCTTGCTGCCGGGCGTCTTGGGGCATGCGGAATCAACAGCGGAAGAATCCTTCAGCTTGGCGTGTGGCGGGCTTTTGGAATACCCCCATTATACCCGTCCCGTGGAATTTCGCGGGCTTTCAGTGCCGGAGGTGCTCCGCGGTGGCGATCACGAAAAGATCCGGCGCTGGCGCACTGAGCAGGCGGAGCAACGCACCCGTGCACAACGTCCCGATCTGTCCAAAAAGGAGCCAACATCATGAGACGCGTGAGCCTTGCTTTGGTGCACTATCCAGTGCTCGATCGATCGCACGCGATCGTGACCACCGCCATCACCAACATTGATCTCCATGATCTGGCGCGGAGCGCCTACACTTATGGCATTGATGAGCTTTTTATCGTTCACCCGATCACCGCTCAACGCACGCTCGCCGAAAAGGTGAAGAATCATTGGATCACGGGTGCTGGCGCCAAGCGCATCCCAGATCGTACGCCCGCGATGACAACGCTGCGGATCGTTCATGATTTGGAAGCTGCTGTGGTCGAGTTTGGGCGTGGCGAAGCGGTGGAATCTTGGGTGACGAGCGCCTCCGCGAATGGCAGCGAGCTTGGATTTTCAGCAGCACGCCAGATATTGGCTGAAGCTGGCCCTCCCGTGCTCATTCTGTTTGGTACCGGTTGGGGCCTGGCGGAGTGCGTTCTCCAAAGCGCCGCCCAGAAGCTGGCGCCGATTCTTTCAGCCAGGGAAAATGGCTACAATCATCTGAGTGTGCGGGCCGCCGTTGCGATCACGTTGGATCGCTTGTTGGGCGTCGCGTAGCCAACGTTAACGTTGAACGCGTGTTTGGACTGCGTCGCGTAGCCAACGTTAACGTTGAACGCGTGTTTGAACTGCGTCCGTAAAGGCTAAAAATTCGGGGCAGCGTTGGCCAGGAGCAGCCCATTCGAACAGAGGTGACTCGATCTTGAGCCCTCCCGGGTTGGCTCGACGTAGCTCCACGAGGGCCACTCGCGCCTCGTTGCCGTGCCGGGGATGTACGAGGCGCAACCTTTTTGCAAATAACCCATGAGCTTCAGCCACGCTCAGGAATGTTTGCAGGGAACGTGCGGGATAGACGAACACGGCTCGCGCTCTCGGCCCAGCTAGCGCCTGCGCTGCGGCTTTTACAAAAGGCCGTAGAGCTCCGAAGCGCGCTTGTCGCTCACTTGGACTGCGACTCGGCCGGCCTGCTGTTGGTTCGAAAAACGGGGGATTGGCGACCACCAAGTTGGCTTGCTTCTGAAGAGCTGCCGGGAGATCGCTTAGGCCCAACGTGAGTTCCAGAACTACTCCTTCACAGCCTGAAGCGACCAAATTGCGTTGAGCCAGTTTCACGAGTGTGGGCTGGCATTCAAGCAGCACGACATGAAGCGAGTGGTTCCACTGTCCCAAACTGAGCCCCACCGATCCAACACCCGCCCCGAGGTCCAGCACGAGGCCGGAAACCTGCACTGTCGCGGCGAAAGCTGCCAGCAACAACGAATCGATGTTGAAGCGATAGCCGTGAACAGGCTGAAAAAGCGCTGGCGCGCCGTCAATTAGCTGATCTTCGGTAACTGGCTCAGTCAAGGCAGATGCACCGATAGGTGGTTTCAGTTTGAGGTTTGAGGCAGACCCGGTATACCGGGGCCCCGTTTATCCCCATGAAGCTCTACGTCGGTCAAACCCAGTTTCCGCGTCGGCTCGAGCACTACGCAAAGCGCTTCAACTTTGCCGAAGTGCGCGCCGAGCCAGCACGGCTGCCGAAGCTCAGCGAGCTCAATCGAGCCCGCAAGGCATTGCCTGCAGAGTTCCGCTTTGCCGTGATGTTGCCACGGGCGTGTGCGGCTTTGGAGCTGACTCCCGAGGTCGAGAAGAGCCTGGCGTTCGTCGAGAAGGTGATGGCTACGTTGGGAGCCGAGTGGCTGGTGCTGCAAACGCAGGCCAATGTGTTCCCCTCCGATCGGACGCGCCGCCGCCTTAAGGAATGGCAGGAACGTTTGGCGCAACCGGGACGAAAGCTTGGTTGGGAGCCGCTCGGGGTCTGGGAGTGGGAAGAAGGTGAGCGCTGGGCCAAGGAGCTTGGATTTCATTTCATCACCGACGCCAGCCGGCAGCCGATGGCACCAGCAGAGGTTCGTTACGCACGGATCCGAAGTCTTGGAGAAGCTGCCAAGCTTCGCCCTTACGCACTCGAAGTGCTGGCAGAAAATCTTGACGCTTGTGAAGAAGGCGTCGTGGCGCTCGAAGGCGAAGATGCCAGTCGTGTGGCGCTCGCATTGCAGGAGATGCTCGGAGATGAGCGCAGAGCCGAACGGGCACTTCTCGGCGACGACGAAGACGAAGAGTTCGACGACGACGGAGCTTCCGAATTCAAAGCGGGCGAAGACGACGCCGACGCCGAAGACGAGTCCCAAGAGGGCGAAGCCGACGCCGAAGACGAAGGTGACTGATTATGCGTCGTGCAGGTGCGAGCTCGAGCGACGCGACGATTCTTGAAATCGCCGAAGATTTGCTCAGAAAAGGGCAGAGTGCGACGGCTGCGGCGTTGGGCGCATTCTTCCAGGTCGCGGCGGAGCATGAAGGGACGCTGTTTGGACCGATGGTGCTGCTCGTGGCCGGAACCGGCCGTGGCGTAAAGGTCTTCGACGGGCGGCTGCGGCAGCCTGGTTTGGGGCGCAAGCGCCCGCGCGGGTTTCTGGCGAGTGAGGCGATCCCGAGGGCATCCAGGGTGGCCGTTCCCATGTCGATCGCGGCTGGAGCCGTGGCGATGGCCTTCGACGGCAGGATCGGGCTTGGGCAAGTGATTCGTCCGGCAATCGGACGTGCGCGCGATGCCGGGTTCCCTTTACGCGCTGAAGTCTTAGAGAACATTGCTTCGCTCGGACCGAAAGCGCTCTCAGAGTCTCTGCTTTCGCAGGCTTTTTTACGAAGTGCCGGGCCCAGTGTGGGAGGCATCATCACTCCCGCCGATCTACGTCAAATTCCCGAGACCGCATTCGGCGCCGCAGAGTTGCCGTGTGAAGCGGGGCTTTGGTCCCACCCGTTTTCTGAAGGCGCAGGGTTTCCTGTGGTGCCGGCGTTGCGCCAAAAAGCTTCCGAGATATTAGGCCCACCGCTCGTGCTGCTGACCGCTGATCCTGAAGGGGTGTTAGCCTGTATTTGCTTCTATCGTCCGGTTTCAACGGTTGCCATCGAAGGCCTTGAGCTGGCGGTGCCGGCTTCGGCGGTGCCCGTGGAGCGAGGTGTGGCGCGAGTGCCCGCGGGAGCTGCGCTGTACGCACCTACACCCATGGCTGTGCTCACGAGCGCGCAGGGTGCCTACGTTGGCTGTGCAGGATTTCCGGATGCCGGCGTGACGAGCCTGGAAGCCATTGAACGCGCTCGCTTAAAGCTGCGTCGCGATCCGACGACGCTTGCCGTCTACTGAGCGCTCTGAGAGCCAGCTTGGTGGGCTGTTCCATGTCGAGCCACGTGGAGAGGACACACCAATTGTGTGTTTATGCCCACGACGCGATGGGGGTCACGGGGCGGCGCCGGGCTGAGGTGCCTTTTTGTTCCATGGAAGATAGTAAGCATGCTTACTATCTTGTGTTCGACTTTTGAGGTTGAGGCCACGCACTAGCTTGGCAACACTTGGGGATGCGCAACCCTATTCTTCGCTGGCGCGGCGCCAAATCTCCACGCGCGCTCGCCTCAAAGAACGCACAAGATCTATGTCGCTATATCAGCGACGGACGGCTCAGTTAACTTTGAAGCCGTGCTGCTTGGCGAACGCCAACAGACCGATCTTGCTCACGGTCCGCAGATCACTCGTCGTGAGCTTGAGCGAGACAAAGCGGCTGAGCTCCGGAACCCAAAGGCGCCGGCGCTGCACGTTGACGTTCTGCCAACGTATGGTCTTGATGTTGGAGTGCGACACGTTGCGGGCACTCATGCGTCGCTTGCCTGTAATTTCGCTGCGGGCCATGGGGGCCGGGCTAATAACCCGGCAGGCTGGGGTATTCAACCTCTCAAGCGCGTTCGGATGATTTTTTCCTGTCCAGACGCGCAGGGTTCTCCAAATTCCCGAGGCTTTGAACCAAGCCTGTGCAGAAATCCTCGGTATTTTGAAAGAGCTCCGGAAGCTTCGTGAGGCTCGCCTCATCCATATAGAGGCTCCGCGAAAGCTCCACTTGTATCGCGTGAAAACCCTGCAGCGGTCTGCCGTAGTGAACGGTGGTGTAGCCGCCGCGGTACGGATCATCGTGTTGGAGGCTGAGCCCTGCACGCTTGGCTTCCGCTTCGACGGCGGCGATCACTCGCGAGCCCGCCGTGGTCCGGCCTTGAGTCCCGGGCACCACGTCCGCGCGCCGGGCGCCCGGATCAGCATGGCCCGCACGGCCCATGCTCGGCATCGAGTGGGCCGCCAAGAGGATGGCGTACCCGAAACGCGCATGCTTCTCGCGCAGGATTTCGTCTAAAGCCTGATGATAGGGGCGATAGATCGTGTCTCGCCGCCGTTCGAACTCCGCACGGCTGAGCTTGCGGGTGAGCGCTGGCTGCGCTTCCGTGGTGTCGCGCCAAATCAGCCCATGCGGAAGCGAGCGCGGCGTGGCTCCCTCGACGGTTGAGGCGTCCACGTCGGATTCCGCCCGGTTCAAATCGCACACATAGCGGCTCACCCGAGCCACGAGCAGCGTCGCGCCAAAGCGCGGAGCATGCCGATAGAGCTGATCTACATACAGATCGGCGTCCATGCCGATCGCTCGGGCCGGCGCATTTAGCGTCGCCAAAGCTCGTGGCCCTACGCGCACACTCGCATGCGGCACTTCAACCACCAACGGAGAGGGCTCGGCGAGCGGCTCAAAAATCTCAAAATAGGTCGACAACGCACGCCCAAGCTAGCACACGTTTTCAAACATTACGCCCGCGGGTGCGCTCCGCGATAGGCGCGCACCACCTGTTGCCGGCTCACGTGCGTGTAGATCTCAGTGGTTGAAATGTCCGCGTGGCCGAGCAGCGTTTGCACGCTTCTCAGATCTGCTCCGCCGGCCAGCAGGTGCGTGGCAAACGAGTGGCGTAGCTTGTGCGGGTGCACATTACCGAAGATCCCAGCAATGGCCGCGTAGCGCCGCACAATCTTCCAAAATGCTTGGCGCGTGAGCGGGCCACCGCTTGGGCCCATGAAGAGCACATGGCTCCGCGCGTCGAGCGATTGTGTCTTCACCGCCTGCCGTCGGCGCTTGGTGTTGCTGGAGCCCGCATCCGTTCGGGCGTCCAAGTACATCTTCAGATGAGTGAGCGCGATGTCGCCGAGCGGCACGAGCCTTTGCTTGCCGCCCTTGCCCAAAGCCGACACAAATCCACGCTCCAGATCCACGTCGCCCAGCTTCAAGTGCACCAGCTCACTCACACGCAAGCCCGCAGCATAGGCCACGCTCAAGAGCGCGCGGTCGCGCAAGCCCCGCACCTCTTTCACATTCGGCGTTTCGATCAGCCGCAACAGATCATGTTCCGAGAGTGCCTTCGGCAGACGCCGCCCCAGCTTCGGACGAGCAGACAGCGCCGTGGGATCTTTTTCGATCGCCCCCTCGCGCAACAAGAACTTGATAAATCCTCGCACCGACGAAAGATGCCGCGCTGAACTCCGCGCTCCAAGCCCGGACTTTGCCAAGCCACTCAGCCATGCGCTCACGACACCAAGATCCAATTGAGCAGGCTCGACAGCCCCCAGTTTCTCGGCGTGTGCCAGCAATTGAGCCAGATCGCGGCCGTAGCTTTCAACGGTGTTTTTCGCCAGCGCGCGCTCCACCTTGAGGTGATTTAAGTACACATCGAGGAGAGCATCGAGCCGCACCCGGGAAAGAGTACAGAAGCTTGGCTTGGCGGGCGAATTTGAGTGGGGAGGGGTGGGGCTTGACGTTGAACATCCGGGTGCTAGTTTTTCCATG
>JBBSBI010000231.1:0-7687 GCA_038251425.1 Polyangiales bacterium | reverse complement strand
TACGGAGAGCCCAGGGTCGAGTCGAGGGGCGCACTCAAAGAAGTGTTCGGCTGATCTTTCAGTTCAAGCTCACGGGCCGAAGAGAATCTAGGTTGGCCGCGGCTAGATGGTGTAGTTGAGCCGCGGGGTCACTTGGGCCCGGCGGAGATCGACCAAGACGTTATCGCCGGGCGCCAGAGCGTGCGCCTCGAATTCATCGTTTTGCATTTGAACTGAGAGACGATCCCCGTCTGGCAAGACCACCGCAAGCTTCACGAAGCTTCCGACTCGCACCAGCCGTTCTACGCGCGCCACCTTTGCGGCCATGGCTCCTTTTGCTTTGGCGAGCCGCACATCATGAGGACGGATGAAGGCCTCCACGATTGAGCCTTCGGCAAGGTCCACCGAAGCGGTGAGCGCGTCGTCCGCGAAACGGGCCTGTCCGCCCACCACTCGCCCCGTCATGATCTTGGCGCCACCGAGAAAAGCCGCCACAAAAGCGCTTTTTGGACGTTCGTAGAGTTCGCTCGGAGTTCCTGCCTGCTCCACCTGGCCATCCTTCAAGAGCACGATGTGATCGGAAAGCTCAAGTGCCTCCTCTTGATCGTGCGTGACGAGCAAGGTGGTAACCTGAGTTTGCTCGTGCAATTGGTGGAGCCATTCACGTAGCTCCACGCGCACCTGCGTGTCCAAAGCACCAAAAGGCTCGTCCAGCAGCAACACTCGGGGGCGAATTGCTAAAGCGCGCGCCAAGGCAATGCGCTGACGTTGACCACCGGAGAGCTGATCAGGAAGGCGCCCTTCATAGCCCTGCAGTTGAACGAGGCTCAATAGCTCCGAGACTCGCGCTCGGATATCCGAGGCTGTGGCTCCACGCACCTTCAACCCAAACGCAATATTCTCAAACACGGTCATGTGCGAAAAGAGCGCGTAGCTCTGAAAGACAAACCCCACGTTGCGTTCGCGTACAGGAACGTTGGTGACCTCATCGCCGTTGATGAAAACGGCTCCTCCATCGGGGATTTCAAGCCCTGCCACCAAGCGGAGTAGCGTTGATTTGCCAGAGCCCGAAGGCCCTAAAAGTGACGTAATTCGGTGCTCGGGACATTCGAACGAAACGCGATCCACGCCTACCACTTCTCGGCGCCCACCGAAGTGTTTGCTGAGCTCGTTCACTCTCACACTCATGGTGCAACTCCTTCATGCAGGGTGGGGTTGGGGCGAATAGGTGCGGTGCTTCGCTCACCGGCACGGTGCCGAGCAGCTTGCCATTCCACCCATTGCTTAATGATCAACGTGGCAACGGCCAGCAAGCAGAGGAGGGATGCCACCGCGAACGCTGCAGCGAAGTGATACTCGCCGTACAATATTTCAACGTGGAGCGGCAGTGTGTTCGTTTCCCCGCGAATATGGCCGGAAACGACACTCACCGCCCCGAATTCTCCCATCGCGCGCGCATTGCACAGGATAACACCGTAAAGGACTCCCCATTTGATCTTGGGCAGGGTGATGCGCAGAAAAATCGTCCAGCCGGAGGCCCCTAATGTGAGAGCGGCCTCTTCTTCGTCGCTCCCTTGAGCTTGCATCACAGCGAGCACTTCGCGAGCGACGAGAGGAAAAGTAATGAACGTGGTCACAATCAAAATCCCAGGTACCGAAAAAATGATCTTCAGGTCAAGCGCTTGAAGCAGAGGTGCGAACCAGCCTTTCGCGCCGAAAAGTAGCACAAAAATCAACCCCACAACGACCGGTGAGACGCTGAAGGGCAGATCAATCAACGTGGTGAGCAAGCCCTTGCCGGGAAATTCATACTTTGAGATGACCCAAGCGGCTGCCACGCCAAACACCAGATTGAGCGGCACAGAGACAGCAGCTGCCAGCAAGGTAAGCCGCATCGAAGACAGCGCCTCAGCGTCCGTAATGGCATCAAAATAAACGCCGAACCCCTGCTTCAAGGCCGAAGAGAACACAACCACGAGAGGAAGCAGCAAGACAACGCCCAGAAAGGCTGTCGCTCCACCGATCAAAAGGCGCCGCGCTAGAGCACCGTCCTCAAGAGCCGCTCGCTCATGACGGTGGGAGCTAACGGCAAGAGGGGTATACCGCTTTGAGACCTGCCCCGCTCGTGACGGTGAGCCAGTCATCGTCTCTTCCCCATTCGCCGCTGGGTCAGGTTGATCGCAAACAGCGTTACAAATGAAACGCTGAGCATCACGCTCGCGATCACCGTCGCGCCTTCATAATCATATTGCTCAAGCTTGGTAATGATGAGCAGCGGGGCGATCTCAGTCTTCAACGGCATGTTCCCGGAGATGAAAACCACCGAGCCATATTCCCCGATGCCACGCGCAAAGGCGAGTCCGAATCCGGTCAAAATGCTGGGATAAAGTGCCGGTAAAATCACCCGCGAGAACGTCGCGATACGAGTGGCACCGAGCACGGCGGCAGCTTCTTCAACGGAGGGATCCAAGCCTTCCAACACGGGCTGCACGGTGCGCACGATGAACGGGAGGCCAATGAAGGTGAGCGCCAAGAAGATCCCGAGTGGGCTAAACGCGGCTTTGATCCCAAGCTTGCTGAGCGGCTCACCAATCCAACCGGTGGGAGCGTAGATCGCCGTGAGCGCGATACCTGCAACGGCGGTGGGTAGAGCAAATGGCAAGTCAATGAGTGCATCCATCAGTTTTCGGCCCGGGAAGGAGTAACGCACGAGAACCCAAGCCACCAAAACACCAAAAAACACATTCACAACAGCCGCCGCCATCGAGGTGCCAAAACTCAACCGGTAGGCTGCCAGGGCGCGCGGGTCTGTGGCGATGCGCCAGAATTCAGTCAGGCCTAAGCCGGCTGCTTTGGCGACCAACGCCGAGAGGGGAAGCAGCACCAGCAACCCCAGGTAGAGCAGCACAAAGCCGAGGCTCAGGCCGAACCCCGGTAAGACCCCGCGCTTTGACCAGGAGCCGGCTAGCAGACGTTTCGTCATGACTTCTCGATTTCTCCCTAAAAATTACGGAGCTATTGGCCCGGCGTGGTGATCTGGTCGAATACGCCGCCGTCTGAGAAGTGAGTTTTTTGCGCTTTCGACCAACCGCCAAAGTCCTTGTCGATGGTGAGGAATTCGGTCTTTGGGAACGTGGCTTCGTGTCGCTTGGCAACCTCGGCATGCGTGGGGCGAAAGAAATGTTTGACACCGAGCTCCTGCGCTTCAGGGCTGTAGAGGAACTCCAAATACGCGTTGGAGACAGCCCCCGTTCCATGCTTGGCGGCGTTCCGATCAAGGACGGCTACAGGGGGCTCAGCCAAGATTGTCACCTTCGGGACCACCAGCTCGAATTCACCGGGTGCCAAACGCTTGATGGTGAGGAGTGCCTCGTTTTCCCAGGAGATCAGCACATCCCCAAGCTTTCTTTCCACGAATGTCGTGGTGGCGCCGCGAGCCCCTGAGTCCAGAACGGGAACGTTCTTGAACAGCCGCGCAACGAACTCGCGAGCCTTGCCGTCGTTCCCGTTATTCTTGCGAAGCGCGTGCCCATAGGCCGCCAGATAATTCCAGCGTGCGCCACCGGACGTCTTTGGGTTGGGCGTGATGACTTGAACGCCATCGCGCACCAAATCATCCCAATCAAGAATCCTCTTTGGGTTCCCCTTGCGCACCAATAATACAATGGTGGAAACAAACGGAGTGCTGTTGTTCGCGAGCCGCGACTGCCAAGTTTTGGGCAAAATCTGGGACTTTTCGGCGATCGCATCGATATCGTAGGCGAGGGCCAATGTCGCCACGTCGGCTTCAAGCCCGTCGATCACGGAGCGTGCCTGCTTCCCTGAACCTCCGTGCGATTGCTTGACCGTCACAATTTGGCCAGTCTTCTTTAGCCAGGCTGCGCCAAATTGTGCGTTGATATCAGCGTACAATTCGCGGGTCGGATCATAGCTCACGTTCAAGAGCGAGATCGCCTTTGGACTCGCTGCCGAGTTCGCCGAGTTGCCCGCTCCGGGAGAGTCCTTGCGGCTGCAGGCGAAGCAACTAAGCAACAAGGTACCCACGAGGGTGAGCTTTGCAAAGGATGAGAGCTGGCGAAGATGTGCGATATACATGAAGCTGCCTTTCGTAGTCGGTTGTTCTTTGAGGCTAGAAGGTTCCGTCGATCAAAAAGCTCACGAGGTGATCGGCGTGCGAGAGCTTGAGGCCAGCTGGCATTCGACCAATCCATCCGGTTTGGAGCTTTAGCTTGTGACCGTTGAGGTAGTAGTTCACCCCCGCACCGAGCTCTTCGCCCTTGGTCGCCACCTCCTTGACGAAGGCGGGATCCGTGCCCGATGCTGCCACCATTTTGCTGAAGCGCGCCGCAAACTCGACGGGAGGATAAAAGACGTAAGACGCTTGGAGCACCCAACCACTGCCAGCCCGTGTGGTTTCCACCACTTGCATGCCGGCCGTATCAACAGAGAAAATTCGGTCCTTGGATGCGCCTTTCCATAGGTATTCCCCTTCAAAAGCCGCTCCGCGCCACTTGAACACGAGGTCCATCGCGGCATGCGTGTAACTCGTGGTGCCGCCCACGAAGGTGATACCTGTTGTCGTTTTTTGGCGATTGCTTTTCCAGTCTTTGGCGACCGCTACGCCGAGAGCAAGCCCCGGCTTGGTGCGTCGCTCAAGATCTCCCTCGCTATCATCATCAATTGGACCCAACGGTCGGGCCTCCACGCGACCCACCCAAAGAGCCCCAGGTTTCTTGTCCGAGACTTGATTGGCTCCACCCCCACCAAACGCTCCGATCCTCAGCGCGATTGGCGAATGTTCGCCGAGAAACTTCTCTGAATACAGAACGGCTCCAACGTCACGATCCAGAGTCAGCTCCTGCACCGGTCGCGGCCGATCGGTCATCTGAAGCGCACTTTCCTTGACCGTGCGCAGTCGATCAAAAGGCACGAAGAACTGGCCGACACGTAGATTGATGTCGCGGTGCGCCTTCCAGTCGAAGTAAGCGTCGTAAAGGGGAGTGGTTGCGCCGTCGCGATAATCTCTCCCAGCTAACGCTAACTGAATGAGGTATGTTAGCTCGGGCTTGAGCACGATCCCCGAAAAGTTGAGGCGCGCCGTCCCAACCGTGACCAATTGTTTGGTCGCGCGCTGTCCGGCGGCGTTTTCGGGCGGGACGTTTAACTGGTAGCGAAGCTGAAGGCGCCCTTTGAGGTTCAACGAAAAGTCGTCGCCTGTTTTGATGGTGATGCCATTGCCGGGGGAGTCGGAGATTTGGGCGTCCGGGCGGGGCTCTCCCACGGGGGGAGCGGGAGCTGCGTGCAGGGTTCCTGAGCACGCTAGGAGGGAGGAAATCAGTAGGCCTCGCAGGGGGCTGTTACGTAACCTATCGTAATTAATCATTTGTTTCATAAATTCTCACGCGGGCGTAAGTCTATCAAGTAAGTATACTGATCTATCCGAGGCGATGCCTGCTCGCAACCCAAAATGGAATGGTGAGCAAAAAATACGTGCGGGGATTCCGTTTTCGCAGTCGTTCCAGCTGCTCTCGTCGCGCCGCTTCCGTCGCCCCCGTCGCCCCCGTCGCCCCCGTCGCGCCGCTCCCGCGGTCGTTGGTGCCCTCGCGGTTCCGCACCGTTGGTAAGTAGCGTTTCAGGTTAACATCCGGCCGCGTTGTGCCTTCAGGATTGACGCCAGGGGCCAGCCGAGCCACCCTCGGGTGCTCGCATGCTCACCATGAAGACCAAGTACGCCCTGAAAGCCTTGGCGCGACTGGCAGCACTGCCTCCTGATGAGCCCGCGCTCATTTTGGACTTGGCGACGCAGGATGAAATCCCACTAAAGTTCCTGCAACTCATTCTAAGGGAACTCAAGCAGCACGGTATTCTGCGCAGCCGAAAGGGGCGAGGTGGCGGCTACCTCTTGGCTCGGGATCCCCACGAGGTCACGCTGGCTTCCATTTTCCGAGTGATGGATGGCCCGATCGCTCCTGTCCCTTGCCTAAGCAAGACCGCTTATCATCGCTGCGAAGGTTGCGCCGATGAAGCAACCTGTGCGGTACGCCTTGTCCTCAAAGATATGCACGATGCGACGCTGCGCGTACTCGAAAACACCACTCTGGCGGAGTTGGCCATGTATTCGCGGCAAGCCAACGAGCCCGGGTTCGCAATTTCCCGATATAGTATTTGACTGCCTGCGTGTGCGCGGCGAGGTAACCCAAAGATAATGTTCACGGCCGTCGAGCACGCACACGGGAGGCGCCCTGGCCTATGAGCATCCGCGTAGGGTTACCACCCCGCTAGTAGGTGCGAGTTATTCGTGGCAAGGGTTGCAAATAGGGGATGGAATGATTTGGGGATCGGTGGTTTCTTCGTCGTGCTGATAACTCAGGAAAGGCACAGAAGTGTCTTTCCCTCGCTGAATCTTGGTGGAGGAAAAAATGACTCAATTGAAGACTGCATTTGGACTTACTTACTGCGCGCTCTTGGCTGTTTGGACCCTGACCGCGTGTGGCGGTAGTGTCGAGAAGTCTGGGGACCCTGAGAAAAATGGCACTTTGGACCTGCCGCTCACCAGTTACGGTGCTTCAGGGGTTCAGTATCGATTGCGGGATGCCGCGTTCGACCTCTCATCGCAATCCTACTACGGCGGTGGTGGAGCCGGACCGACAGGGATGACTGTTTACAGCGAGACCAACCCGGATGCTCCATCGATTGAGATGGAGCTTGAACAGGGATCGTACCAAGTGCACTTGAACCCAGGTTGGCATATGGAGCGGGTCGAAAACGGGATCGCCACACCTGTGGACGCGCAGCTCCTCAACGGCGAATGGCAGTGGACGTATGTGTCTCCCCATTCCACCACGTGGGTGAGTTATCAGTTCGGCATCGGAGGCCGAGCTCTCTGGTTCAATGGCAAGGTGAACATCGGTGTGGAGGTTTTTGAGAACCCCGACCAGTATTACGGATACGGCCCGGGTGGTGCGGCCGGTGCGGCTGGAGCTTCATTTGTTCCAGGCGGTGCGCCGGGCTCGGGAGCGGCCGGTGCACCGTACTGAGCGAGCCAGGTGGGTCGCGCTCGCAAGCACACTTACCGCCTAAGTCAGCGCCCTGAACACTTGGCGGATGAGTCTGGCGACTGATCTCGCCTAGGCTCTCCGCTATGGAAAACACCTACCAAGGAAGCTGTCACTGTGGAGCCGTTCGCTTCGAAGTGACGATGGCGCCGCCTGAGAAGGTTTTCTCGGGCAACTGCTCGATCTGCAAACGCATGGGATGGTTGCTGACATTCGCACCGATGGAAAGATTTAAACTCCTGTCGGGGCAAGAGCAGCTGACTGATTACCAATTCGGGAACCAGAAAATCCACCATGTGTTCTGCAAGGTTTGCGGGATTCGCTCCTTTTCACGGGGTGTGTCAGCGGCGGGCCACGGTGAAGTGGCCGCGCTCAACGTTCGCTGTCTGGAAAATCTCGATCTCTCGAACGTGCCGGTGCAGTCGTATGATTGCGCAGCTTTGTGAGCGTGCGCGGTCGTTGAGGGTGGTCGAATCGCAACGGAAGTTTCACCACCGGGCACTTAAGTAGTTTACACTCCACGGGAGGAACATCCACGGGAGGAACATCCACGGGAGGAACATCCACGGGAGGAACATCCACGGGAGGAACATCCACGGGAGGAACATCCACGGGAGGAACATCCACGGGAGGAACATCCACGGGAGGAACAT
>JBBSBI010000230.1:0-7705 GCA_038251425.1 Polyangiales bacterium | reverse complement strand
GTTCCGACGCAATCCCGCCACGCTCCGACCGTCACTTCGAAGGCATCGAGCTCAAATGACTCAAGCTTGCCGGTGCGAGGAGCTAGCGTTGGAGACTGCCAATCTGCAGGTCCGGAGCCGAGGTTTCCAGCGCGAATTAGGATTTTTTTTGGGTTCACCACACAGCCGAGAGTTCGCGTTGTGAACCCGTGAGGGCAGCTTCGGGGTTGTCCGACGCAAGCGCCGCCGACGAGCCTTTGCCCCTCCGCGCAGCAGCGCGGGCCCAGCGAAACGAGTCCGTGAGGGCAGCGCGCTGTCTCCACCATCGGACGGAAACCTAAGACGAACGCCACTCCAAGTAGCCAAGCCAGCAGGCACGCGAGCGCCAGGCCCCAGTTTCTCTTAAGCCAAGCGGCTTGGCCCATCAGGCAACCACAAACGCGAGCTCTCCGATGGCCGGCGCGAAAATCAGGACGTGATCCCCCGAGGCCAAAGGCCCGACGCCCGCGGGAGTGCCCGACGCGATCAGATCGCCTGGCTCCAAGGTTGCGAATTCACTGGCGCGCGCGATCAGCGTGGCCACGTCGAACACCATGTCGCTGGTATTGCCCTGTTGCTTCAGCACACCGTTCAGCTTCAAGGAGAGGTCCAAATTGAGCGGGTTCAGGCCCGTGACGCTCACGGGTCCGGTCGGACAAAAGCCGTCAAAGCCCTTGGCGCGTGCCCACTGGCCATCCTGCTTCTGGAGATCGCGCGCTGTGACGTCGCAGACCAGCGTGTAGCCAAAGACGGCATCGAGCGCGCGGGCTACGTCCACGTTTCGCACGCGCTTGCCAATGATCACACCGATCTCGGCTTCGAAGTCGACGCGCGCGCTCACGCTGGGTAAAACCAGGGTTCCTCCCGGAGCCAACAGCGACGAAGGCGGTTTATAAAACCAAAGTGGCTCTTTGGGCACTTCGTTGCCGAGCTCAAGCGCGTGGGCGCGGTAGTTGCGGCCAACGCCCAAGATCTTGGAAGGCTCGACAGGAACCTGAAGCTGGCAGTCGGCGAGGAGGCGCGTTTCGCCTGTCGGGACGCCACCTAGCCAAGGGGCGCCGTTCAGCAGCCAGGCCGTTTCGGCGCGCAATTCAACGTGGCGGATAACTCCGGGCTGAATGAGCAGGCGCGCGAAAATCATTCTTCGGCAGAGTGTGCCTGCTCGAGCAGATTGTGGGAAGGCAGATGTTCCGGGCGCCGGTCAATGCGTTGAAGCGACTAAACTCCTACTCCGCGCGCCCTACCAAAGCATCGAGTTCCGCTTCCGTGAGCAACTTGGCTCCGTGCTTCTTGGCGGCATCCAGCTTCGCTTTCCCCACTTTTTCGCCTGCCACCAGGTAGCTTGTGCCTTGGATCACCCGATCCTTCACGCTGCCTCCGGCGTTCTTAATATCTGCATGGATCTCTTCGCGTTTGCGCGACAGCACGCCCGTCACGCAAAAAGAGAGCCCCGTGAGCGGCCCTGTTGTTACTGGGGCGTCTTCCGGCATCGCACACGAGACGCCCGCGACCTGAAGCCGGGTGAGCAGAGCCCGTTGTGTCGGATCGAACACGTAGTTAGCCAAGCTCTGCACCATCTTGGGGCCGAAGCCGTTGATGCCTGAAGCCCGTGCTTTCAACTCATCTGGGGGAAGATTGAGCAGCGTGTCAAGCGAGCCAAGCTCTTCTGCAAGCTGACGTGCTGCCACTTGCCCAAGCAGTTCAATGCCTAGGCCGGTGAGCAAACGATCGAAGAGACGCGCTTTCGAGGCCTTGATGGCCTCCACGACGTTCAACGAACTCTTCTCACCCATGCGGAGCAGGCCACCGACAGTGTCAGGAGTTAATCCGTAGAGATCTGAAACATCTTTGACCAGTCCGGTTTCAACCAGTTGCTCCACTAAAGATTCGCCCAAATGATCCACATCCATGGCAAAACGCCGCGAAAAATACACGATTGAAGCCTTGACCACTGCCGGGCAGCGCGGGTTGGGGCAGCGCACGGCGACCTCCCCTTCGACGCGAACGGTGCCCGTCGCGCACACCGGGCAGACACTCGGCATGCTAAATTGGCTTTCACTTCCAATGCGCGCTTGGCTCTCAACCGAGACGACTTGCGGGATGATCTCCCCCGCCTTCTCTATGGTCACCAAGTCACCGATCCGCACATCCAGGCTATCGATGATCTCTTGGTTGTGAAGCGATGCGCGTGAAACGGTGGTGCCAGCGAGCTCCACGGGCTCCAGCACCGCAACGGGCGTGAGCACACCGGTGCGACCCACTTGCACCAGGATTTCAAGCAGGCGCGTCACGGCGCGTTCAGCCCCGAATTTGTAGGCAATGGCCCAGCGTGGAAATTTGGAGGTTGCGCCGAGAATTTGTTGATGTCGAAAGCTATCTACTTTGACAACAGCGCCATCAATCTCAAAAGGATAGTCCTTGCGCTGTTGTTGGATGCGATCGATGGCCTGCATCACGCCCTCCAAATCACTCGCCACGCTGTGCAAGCCGTGCGTTGGCAGGCCTAGCTCACGAGCGTACTCAAGCGCGCGAGAATGCGAGGGCGCAAAGCTTTCCCCCTCGACCACTTGCCAAATCAAGGCGCGCAACCGACGTTTGGCGACCACTCGCGGATCCAGCATGCGCAAGCTACCCGAAGCGGCATTTCGTGCGTTGGCAAAGCGAGCCTCCCCGAGCGCTTCACGTTCCTCATTGATCGCGACCAAATCTCGTCGGTAAATCACGACCTCCGCGCGCACCGTGACCGGTAGAAGTGTCGGAAGCGACAGCGGCAGTGAGCGAATAGTACGGATATTCGCGCTGATTTCCTCGCCTTCGAGTCCATCACCGCGCGTGGAAGCCTCCACCAGAGATCCGTCCCGATAAACGATTTCGACACTCCCACCGTCCAGCTTGGGCTCGACCGAGTATTCGATCTTCGAACCCTCGGGTAATCCTTGCTCGACGCGTCGAATAAAGTCGCTCAGCTGTTCCCGATTGTAAGTGTTATCAAGTGAGATCATCGGTACCACATGGGGTACCTTTTTAAGATCCGAGCGAAGTGCCTGCCCAACCCGCTGGGTCGGTGAATCGCGCGTTTGAAGTTCCGGAAAGTTTTCCTCAAGCACCCGGAGCTCTTGGTAGAGAACGTCGTACTCACGATCGCTGATCAACGGATCATCGAGCCCGTAGTAGCGATGGTCATGCATACGGATCGCGTCAACGAGGGTTTTGTGATGTGCACGCGTCGCCTCAGAAACGGGTGCGACGGCAGCGCTTGGGGCTATCCGGTTTGAGTCGGTGTCACCGGACATCGGCATTTCATGCAACGATTCCGTTGTTCTGTCCACGTTCCGAGAGTGCCTGAAGAAAGCCAAGCCGGCGCTCGTTGGGGGTATGTTGCGGGCCTCTTCGACGATATAACGCCAGCCGTGGAGTCCCCCAAGAGCGTTGACGATGTGGGCCGAGAGGCACTGGCCGACGTGGATTCCGTGCGGCCGGCTTCGGGAGAAGGCGTTCTGTGGCGGATTCGGGGTGTGATTCGCATGATGCGCCCGCATCAGTGGGTGAAGAACGTGTTTGTGTTGGCTCCCGTGGTGTTTGCGAGGGAGATCTTCGATCCGTTGCTGCTCGCCCGCGCCGCTTCGGCGTTTCTCGTTTTCTGCCTGCTCGCTGCGGCTGTATATACGATCAATGATCTTGCCGACGTTGAGTCGGATCGTAGCCATCCCATCAAGCGTTTTCGCCCGATTGCCTGGGGCCAAGTTCCGCCTCAGCTCGCTCGCACCATGGCTGTTGTTTTGGTGTGTGTGGGGCTGCTGTGGGCCGGCTTCACTTCGCTTTCGCTGCTGGCTGTTGCCGCCGGTTATTTTACCTTGAACGTGGCGTACTCACTCAAGCTGAAGCACGTCGCCTATCTGGATGTGGCGTGCATCTCATCGGGATTTGTGCTGCGAGTGATGGCAGGTGGTTTTGGCACTCAGATCCAAGTGTCGAATTATCTGCTGCTCTGCACCGCCCTTTTGGCGCTTTTTCTGGGTTTTGGGAAACGGCGCCAGGAGCTGGCTGTCGCGATGAACAAGGCCAGCCTGCAGCGTGCGGCGCTCGAATCCTATACCAAGCGTGGCCTGGATCTTGCGCTCGGTGTCACGGGTGCAGCGACGGTGATCACGTACCTGGCGTACACGCTCGACCCGCACACGATAGCTTTTTTCCGCAGCGATTATCTCTGGGTCAGCACTTTGTTTGTGCTGCTTGGGGTGTCTCGCTTCTTATTTCTCGTTTCGCATCGGCCGCGTGCTGAAAGCCCTACTCAAGAGATGCTGAAAGATGGTCCGTTCGTCGCCATCATGTTGTCTTGGGTCGTGCTGGTGATGTTGCTGGTCTATAATTTGCGGCCAACACGTTAGGTTAGGGCCTTTGGCGAATCCACCGATCCCGATCGTGCAAGCCGATGCCGCCGGCAACACCACCGCAAGGACTGGGAGCGGGCCCTGGGCGGATCTCGCGCTCACCTTTCCGATTTTTCTGGCGTACCATTTAGCGGTCTATTTTCTGCCTGTCCGCAATGCCGCTGACATGGTGACACGCGAATTGGTCGTGCTTTCGAAGGATAGCTCGATGGGGTACTTGGGGCTCACGGCGGGCATCGGAGTGGCTTTTGTGGGGGTGCTGATGCTCCTCGGGCGCGGGCACGCCCTCCGCGCAGACCGCTTTTTTTTCGTGGCTTTAGAGGGCGTGATCTATGCCGCGGCCATGCGTTTCATCGCGAGTTATGTGGTGGGTGAGATGTTTCTCGCGGGCGGGGCTGCCAGCCCGGGCATGGATCGATTCACGGGCTTTGTGATGTCCACAGGAGCCGGCTTCTATGAGGAGCTGCTGTTTCGCGTACTCCTGTATGGCCTGGGAGCGCGCGTCCTCATGCTGCTGTTTCCAGTGAACATTGCTTCCAGATTTCTGGTGCGCGTGGGCTGGGCGATTGCAGCCGCGGCAGCCTTCAGCGCCTGGCATTACATGGGCGAGCTCGGAGAAGATTTCGAATTGCGTTCGTTCGTTTTTCGTTGGGTTTGCGGTCTCGTGTTCACGCTGATTTATCAGTTTCGTGGCTTTGCGCCGGCTGTGTGGACGCACGCGCTGTATGATATTTGGGTGTTAGTTTTCTAAGTGCAGCGCTCCGCAAGCACGAAGTGTTCAAGATTGCCCTTGGGCCCCTTGAGCGAGCTATCCACGCTTTTTGTGATCTGAAAGCCTGCACCCTCGAGCGCCTTGCAGGCTGTGGCGATGGCGGCTTCCCGCACGACAGGGTCCCGAATCACACCACGCCCTTTGCTCACATCACTTTCAGCAGCTTCAAACTGCGGCTTGATCATCGCCACCAACCAACGTCCCGGCGCTAAAATACGCGCGATTGCTGGAGCGACGCGGTTAATACCGATGAACGAGACATCCACGGTCACAAGGTCGAGCGGTTCAGAAAAGCTCTGAAGCAAAAGGTCGCGGGCGTTGGTTTCATCCTGCACGCTCACGCGCGGATCAGTGAGCAGCTTCCTGGCTAGAAGCCCCTTGCCCACGTCCACGGCGAACACGCGCGCCGCACCCCGCTGCAGCAAACAATCGACAAATCCCCCGGTCGAAGCCCCGAGATCCGCGCACACCCAACCTTGTACGTTGAGGCCGAACACCTGAAGTGCCCCATCGAGTTTCTCGCCTCCACGGGACACAAACCGGCGTTCCCCGGAAACCCGTAGCATGGCATCTGGCTTCAGTAATTCACCGGCCTTCTCGATCCGCTGTTCTCTACTCCACACTTTACCGCCGAGAAGCAGCGCGCGCGCCAACGCTAAGGATTCAGCCAAACCAAGCTCTACCAAACGTTGATCAGCTCGAACTTTCATAACTGCCACTGTGGGTCACTGGGCCGAAACACAGTAGGCCAACTTTCAGTAGGGAAGGAAGATGTGTGCACTTGGGTACTTTTCTTGGCCACCCTAACCGGGACGCCGCAGTATGTTTCCACCACACCCGAGCAGGCCTTCGCGGCAGGCTCCATTCGGCTTCATGCGACGAAGACCGATGATTCTCGAACAGCAAGGAATCCATATGAAACATCTCTTTCGCAATAGTTTAGCCTTTTCAACTTTCGCCCTCGCTTCCGTGATTTCCAGCCTCGCCTCCGCGCAGACGGCTCCTGCTCCAGCGGGCAACGATCATGAAGCAGTGGCTGGGCATCTGGGCGTTGGCTATCTGGGTCGCCGCGGAATGTCCGTGGGTACGATCGGGAATGAAGTGGTGGCTCCCGTGATCGGAGTTCGTTACTGGATGAACAGCCAGATGGGCATCGATGCAGGGCTTGGGCTCACGGTGACGTCGACGAGTTCGGAAGAGAAGCGTGGTGGAGTGACGACCAAGGTGGATGGCCCGAGCACCACGGTATTCATGCTTCACGGGGGTGTGCCTCTCTCGCTCATGTCAGGAAAGCACTACAGCTTTCAAATTACTCCGGAACTCAACTTGGGCCTTGGTTCGGGTTCGAGCGAAGACAACATGGGCGGAAAAATCGACACCAGCGGTTTTCACATTGATCTCGGCGCACGCGCCGGGGCCGAAGTACATTTTGGCTTCATGGGGATCCCTGAGCTTTCGTTGCTCGGAAGCGTGGGCCTCAACCTTGCCAACGACAGCGTTTCAACCGAGACCCCCCCAGCGAGTGTGGGCGCACCTCGCACCGAGGTGAGCGCATCGCAAACAGCGCTCAGCACCACTGTAGGTAACAGTCCGTGGAGCATCTTCACCAGCAACGTTGCGGCCATCTATTACTTCTGACACCTTGAACGCCTCTTCGGAGCTTCTTCTGAATCAAAGGGAGCTCCAAGTGGCGTCATCACGAGCAACGAGGAGAAGGTTTCATGCGTGGAATTCTTGCTATCGGATTGGTTAGCGTGAGCGCTTGCAGTGGCGGTCCCGGCACGACTGTTTTTAATGGGACGGATCAGACATCGCCCCCGAATTATACTCAGTCGCCGATTAACGGCACACAGCAGGCTGCCCTCGACCCCCAAGCCGCGCCTCCTTTGGATCCGCAGAGTGTGCCTCCGTCGGGAAGCAATTCGGTTGGTAGCAATCAGGCGAAGATCTGTGACGAGTGGTGTCATCAACAAAACGCCCTCTGCGCCAAGGCCGCGTCCGGCGCTTCCGATGGTACGGGTGGCCCCAGCAGTGGTGCTGGTGACTCCGTCCAAGACTGCGTCACCGATTGCAATGCGGAAGTTGCGAAGCGGGATCGGTGCACCAACTCGTTGTTCAATCTCGTGGAATGTGTGATGGCCTCGCCGGAGTACCAGTGCAGCCTCAAGGAAAAGGACCTTCCCGCAGCGTGCACCCAAGCATTCAGCGCATGGCAAGCGTGCAATGAACTCCTAAATCCTAGCCAGCCCGTACCCAACCAAAAGGGTACAGGCGGTGCGGGGCAAGGCAATCCTGGTAGCGTACAAACGGGCGGTGCCAGTCAGGGTAGCGGCGGTATTGGGCGAACCGGTGGCGTTGGGCAGGGCACTGGCGGCGTTGCAGCGTTCTAGGTTTCGTCAGATTGTCTCAAAGTCCGCCAGATCAATCTTGGTCACTTCTTGCCTGATTACAATGGAAGCGAATGGGGCGCGCAGGTCGCGCCCCGTATTCGTTTCCGTGGCTTGAGCCCGGTCTGAATCCTTTC
>JBBSBI010000229.1:0-7783 GCA_038251425.1 Polyangiales bacterium | reverse complement strand
TCGGTGCCGGGCACGCTGCGACCGCTCACCAAGCTCACGTTCGCGGTCGAGTCGAGTTTAGGTGTGCGCGACGCGACAGGCCGGCGTGCGCTGAATGGCGTGCTGTTCGTGATTGCAGCGGCGCTCTTGGCCCAACTGGCCTGATTGAGCGGCCTCGGCACCAAAGCCGCACTCGCGATGGCTACGCTTTGGGCGTGCCACCCGGTGCACGCAGAGCTCGTCGTCGCGCTGGCGGGTCGTTCGGTATTGCTGGCGCTGTGCCTAATGCTCGCCACGTCGCGGCGCTCGACAAGCTCGAGCGCGCCTACCCAGCGCGGAATCACGATCGAGCATCAATCAGACTCGATCAGAGCCGATGCCGATCCGGCCGAGCTGTCAGGGCAACATGGCCGACGAGTCTGGGCGTGCGTCGCCCCCATAGAGGATCCAGGTGATCTCGAAGCGCTGATTGCCTCGGTCGATCACGCCGCTGCGGAACTTGGCTCCGCCCCACTCCATAAATTTCGCCGATTCCACGTAGCGATCGCCGGTCTCCACCAGGACGCGTTGATCGGTCGAGACGAGCGTTAGCGCACAAGCGTCACGATAACATTCGATTTCGTCGAGACGCACCTGCTTCGCTTTCGGTGAGCCCTTCAGCAGCGCCTGGCCTTGGTCGCTCGCGGCCGCCGCTAGTGCTGGGTCCAGGCCGGACGCCGTCACCGGCACCATCAGCGCATCGAGCTCCGAGGCGGGCGTTAGTTGGGGTGGCCGCGTCGGCACTTCTAGCGCCCTGCCGTCGCGCTCAACCTTGACCGATGGGACAAGCGCAGCGACTGCAGCCGGTCGGGACTTTTCGACGCTAGCGGTGGCTTTGTTTCTAGGCGAGACGGCCGCGGGTGTGCCGCGGTTGTGCCAATAGCCGGCGGCCCCGCACAACGCGATCAGCAGAGCTACCAAGCCCAGCCGGCCACGAGCGCGTGACAACGTCACGGCGGGAACGGGGTGACAACCCCGTTGGCCATGCCCCCATCTCCCTTTTTTAGAAACTGCCAGGACGAGACGCCGCGCAGAGTGACGCCTGGCGTGAGGTCGCACCTCACGTATTCACGCAGAGTATCGGTCAATTCGTCCGAGCCAACGGTCGTGCGCATGCGCTGCGCCGCCGGCGTTTGGGTGTCGAGGGTCATTCCCTTCAAGAAATAGCTGCCTGTGCTGGTGTGCTTGAAGAAGGTGCACGATATACTGGGCGCCCCGCTGAAGTAGACGTACACGTCTTCGCTGGGCCTGAAGATCGGCAGCGAGGCTTTCAACGCGTACGACTCGATGGAGGCGCGCGTGACAGGGCAAGTTACGGTCGCCTCGGAGATTCCGCCCGGATTGCGCACGCCCCCCCAACCAAAGGTCAGGTTGTCGGCCTCCAGTTGTGAGGCAGGGTTGCACTCAACCCCGTTCACTTGAACGTAGCCGTGGTCTGACACGGCTGCGTCCGCTGTCACCGAGACCGCGCCGGACAGGGTGACAATCGCGAGACAGGCCAAGGATTTGCTTAGGTTCATGCGGTCGCTCACTCGCAAGTGCTGTTATTGACGCAAACGGATGTGCGGTATGCGATCACGTACGAATAGTTACCGGGCAACCAGCAGGTGTAGATGAGGCTGCGGATCGCCACGTTGTCGGTTCCGGCGCCAAGCGTCCCACCCCACTGCTGACCCGCAGGGGCAATCTGCAACGTCGACGTGCCGGTGCCCGCGTAGTCCGTCGACTTGGATCTCGAATAGTAATACGCCCCCGTCTCGCTCGTGCCGTATGCCAGGCAGGTGACGGATCCCGCCGTGCTGAGGTCTGAAACGTCGACCTCGGCTCCGCTCACGGGCACTGTGGCGTGGGCGTAGATTGCCTGGGAGTTGGTGCCGGTGACGACGCCGTTGAACTGTCCGCTCAAGTTGACCGGGCAGCTCACCCATGCTCCCGTCGGAGCGGCGACGACCACGCCGACCCGGGGAACATTCGCGTTGCCATCGTAAGACGCGCAGGCCGAGCCCTGATCGTACAACTGCCAGGCATGGTGGGTTGCTGACGCCGCATCGGCCACCAACAACGAACTCAGCAGGCTCAACCCGCCTAAACACAATCGAAGTCTTGCTTGCATGTCTGTTACCAGCTCGGGAAGGTTGAAACGCTCCCGATTATCGATGAACCGCGTGGCACCGAGCAGCCGATAACGAGGTTCGTAATCCAGAGCCCGGTAAGGGCG
Organism: Polyangiales bacterium; assembly: GCA_038251425.1. Classification (GTDB taxonomy): domain Bacteria; phylum Myxococcota_A; class Polyangia; order Polyangiales; family Polyangiaceae; genus JBBRRP01. The sequence continues at coordinate 5,547 of JBBSBI010000229.1, read as the reverse complement.
TTGGCGCTCAGCGGACGGTTAAAACGGAGGTGAAGGTAACCGGTGGTCGACGTATCGCGAAATGAGCATCCACCATCGCTCCAACACGCGTAAAGCGTAGCGGAATAATAGCTGCTGCCGGTGGCGGCGCCCTGAGCGCTCACCGAGCAGCCCAGGGATTTACTCAGGTTTCCGGAGGGCGTCTGCTTGACCCAAACATCGACGGTGCCCAGATCGACCTTGTCGCCGACCGAGAGGGGTTCGTCGACATAGTAGGGGGAAACGGTGCGCCGACTGATCGGACAGTAGAGGCTCGAGAAGCTGCTGCTGCCCGGCATGGACGGGTTCACTTCCGCGCCGTAAATGTTGTGACGAAGCCAATCTTCCTGCGCGCGATTCGCCGCCCGACACGTGGCGCCGCTGTTCCGAGCGATCACCGGGCCATAGTAGGTGTAGCTCTGCGCGTCGCTGCGACTCGCACCGAGCGCTATTCCTAGAATGGTTGCAACCGTTAAGCACGATCTCACCCTCATCGCTTCTCCACCTCTAGCTGGTCGCCATTGCCAGCTTGCGCGTTGTGGTATACCAAGCGACATCCAGGATTGCAACGGTCGAGTTGAAGTCTTGGATATTGCCTCGCTGATGTTCGAGAGCAACATATGGAGTTTGAAACACGCCTTGCTGCGATATTACTGCTGACGGTAAACTGCCGTGAGCATGGCCATTCGCGCGGGACATCAGTGTCTAGCGTAAATGCCTCCGCCTCTGCGCCGACCGTGAGCGCCATTCCTCCACTCACCGCTGAACCTGCGGAAGCGGTGTCTGCACCGCCTATGACCGCGGAGCGTGAGCTTGCGCTTCGGTCGGAAAAGTTGGCTGCATCCGGACCGGCTTCACCGGAGCTAGTCGCGAAGTTCCGAGCCACCACTGCCGCATGGCGACCTCTCGCAAAACGCTGGAAAACAACGTTCGGGGACCCTCACTGCTTCAACCGCGGTTGCGCCTTGAGCATGACTTCCGCAGATCTGGGCGCGCTCGAGCAGATGACGCAAGCGCTCGCGCACGAGCCCACGTTCATGGCCTGGGAGGGCGGAAAGTTTCGCAGTGGTCCGCTGTCGGTCCCCGAGAAGCCAAAACAGACGCAAGCCACCTGGATCTTCTTCGTTGATTGATCCCCGCACCTGGCCTCGCCTCAAAGCACCGCCCGCGTGCTCGGTCGTCGCGTTCCCGGAGCGATCGGCTCCGCCGGGAACGCGAGCCGCGGAGACACTTAGAAGGTGACGGTGGCGTAGTCGGTGCGTTGTTGGCCGATGAAGCCGAACAGCCAGTCTTGGGTCCCGGTGTCACGTTCGATGCAGCTGCTGCTCGTAAAGCCACAGCCGTCGGCAGTGCCATCGATGTAGCCGCCACCTTGATAGTAGGTGCGGTCGGGATTCGAAACATTGCCAATGACGTACCTGGTGCCGTTGCTCGTGTAGAACGATGGACCACCGCTGTGACCTTGGCTTACGTCGCAATTCGTATAGAAATGCTGGTTTTTTACGACCTTCACCGAGCACGACATGCCGTACTGCCGTCCCCTCACGCACGACGGGATCCCCGCGCTCGACACCTCGGAGCAGCTCGGATAGCCGATATTTTCTATCGAGCGCACTTGGCTCGTCGAGTAACCTAAGTATTTCGGAACCGCGCCGACCTCGGCCCACACGTTCTCGGGCATAATCAAGAGCGCCCAATCGTAGTCAGAGCAGGCTTGCTTCTTGGCGTCCGTCGGAAAATCATCCTGCGTGGTAGCCTCCAGCCAAGCCATGCAGCCCGCCGGCGCGGGCAATACGCTGTCGAAGCCCCCGCCGTACCAATAGAACGATGCCTGTTTGGGCATGAAAGTGACGATCCGACCGTTGATCGACCAGGTCGTTGGACCGCCGTCGTAGGCGAGCGTGAACGAAGGGTGGCCGTCCGTGCCAAACATGCAGTGAGCTGCCGTGCGCACGATGCGCCGGCCGATCAGCGTGCCGGTGCATTCCGGCGGGTACGCGCTCTCGCGGTCCACTCGAATCCCACCCACCGAGAACAGCGTTTTTAGAACGCGGTTGTCGACGCCACCCGAAAAGCCGGTGGCGCGCATGGCCATCGGAATTTTCACCGGCTCGACACCGCCGCCGACCGCCAGGCCGTCACTGTTCACGCCAGCCGTGCGTGACACCTCCGAGACGATCGACGTCATCGCCGCGACATCCGCGGTCGGAAGCTCGACGGTGTAGTTGCCGCTGGCCGTGCCCAAGCGCACGGTGTTCTGGGCCTTCATCTTTTGCAGGCTGCGCGGCTGATTGACGTCGCCGTCGGCGACGACGTTCGCGCCGCGCGCTTTCAGTCGTTCCAGCACCTCGTCGACCTCAGCGCGCAAAGCGGCAGGCTCGCTCGCCTTGGCCAAGCTGGGGCTTTTGACCATGCCACCCTTGCTGCAGTCGAGACCGTTTTGTGTGGTTTGGCACGGACCAGCGACGGTCTGGAGCAGTTCTGCGTCGATGCGTGACCAGCGATTGAGCCCGCCTTCTTGCGTGCACTGTGGGTCGGTCGCGTCGTACTGGGTGGCGCTGAGCACTGCGGACAGCACACCGCGCGAGCCGTCGGCAAGTGGCGCCATCAGCGGCCCACCCGAATCGCCACCGCAGATGCGAATGCCCGGCGCGGGCCGTCCATAGACCTGACCGTCGCCCTGTTGCTCGACCTCTACCGGAGCCGACAGGCGTCGACCAAGGGCGCGCGAGTTCTCCGCGGAACTGCTGCCCACGCCGTAGCCATGTGCGCGTTGCGTGGTTGCCAGCGCCGCGGTGGCGATCAGCGGCAAGCTGGCCTTGTTCACACCGACGAACGGCTTTGCGGATTGCAGGATCGCGACTTCGCTCGCGGGTTGGGTCGTGACCCGAAGTTGCCAGGGGCTGCACTTGCCGCCCGCGTCCTGCGTCAAACAACGCTGAGCACCGGGGCCGCTGCGCAGCTCGAGCGTCACGTCTTGCCCCTTCTTTTCGATGTCCAGGCAGTGGGCGACCGTGACCACGGTGTTAGGGTTTACCAAAATACCGGAACATTGCCCCAGAAAGACGACGGCATCGCTGCTCGGCTGCCGATCGGCGTCGCCCATCAAAAGCTGGCTGCGTGCCTCACCCGGCGCTTGTTCGCCCCCGCCTGGGTCGGCGTTCGAACACGCCAATAGCCCCAACATGCCCACGCCAATCCAATGAATGCCCTTCACGCGCGTACCCCTTTTTCAACCCAGGTTCACGCGTTCACTACCATGTTGCACGACGTCATCGATCTTTTGGTGCGTCCCGCGATGGCGATTCCTGTCACGTGACCGCGCCGGCGTACGGATGACAGGTGACAGCTGACTGCGACACGCAGCGTTGCAGCTTGCGTCGGCTGACGTCGTAGATACGCTGGGGACATGAGCAAATCGTGGCGACTCGTCGCGAGCTTCGGCTTGGGTGGCTGGCTAGCTGCTTGCGGCGGCTCGACAAATCACAACGACGGCGCGATGCACGCGAACGGCGCGGGTGGCTCGACAACTGCAGGCGCTGGCGGAGGCGGGTCATCCCCTGCTGGGTCCGGGGATTCACCGCAGGCTGGCGACGCCAGCTGCGACAGCGTGGCGTGCGCGCCGCTAACCTGCCTCCTGGACGTCGAGGGCCAGCCGCTCGCTCCTTCACTTCGCGTAGCCACGCCAAGCGGTGAGTGCTGCGCAGTGTGTGAGGTCGAGCCTTCATGCGATAACGTGGCTTGCACGTATTTTGGCAGTTTTGCTGGGCCGACCCTGCCACCGGACATCGACTGTCCGGCGGGTTATGACGTGGGTATCACGCCGGGTGCGTGTTGCTACGGTTGCGTGCGTAACGCGACACCAATCGAGCCGCCCAGCTGCGACAATCACTGTCCCGACGAGGTTCCATGCCGCAACGGCTATGTGCGGCAGTTGCTCGAAAGCGCTTGCTGCCCCACGTGCGTCCCCGATCCCGCTCAGTGCAGCACCGACGCCGACTGTGTCGTCGCGGCGCGTGAAGGCGCTTGCTGCGGCGGCTGCCCGTCGGGCATCTCCGTCCGAATGGCGAAGGCGGACCCGTGTTGGCGGGAGGCCGGCGAGACCAGGTCGCCTCAAACCAGTTGCAAGCCCCGTTACGACTGCACACTGGTGGACTGCGCGCCCTGTCCGACGCTCGAAAATTTTTCCGCCGAGTGCGTTCAACACCACTGCGAATTGAAGCCGTGAGAGCTCCGCCGGCGTCAGCGGGCCGGCCGCGAGATCAGCGCCCGGGTAAAGGGCCAAGCGATAGGCAGCGCGACAGGACCCTTCTGAGCTCGTCGGCTCGGCTCGCCGGAGCTATGGCTCCGGGCAGGGCGGTCCAAAGCGGAAGGCGTCGACACCGAGCGTGCCGGCGCCGTCGATGCGCAGCGCGAGCCCCCGAAACGGCTGCAAGTCATCGAGCGACACACAGGCGGTCACCCACTGACCGGGCTCGGTGAATAGCCCGTGAAGGTCGAGGACGCGGGCCGGGCCGGTCGGCTCGCACACGGGATTGGTGGGCCACAACGAAAGCTTGGCGTTGCGGGAGCCGTTGATCCACAGCGCGTCGAACCAGACGGCGTCGGCGCGCGTCAATTCGTCGAAGAAGAAATAGCCTTGCGGAACAGTGCCCGAAGCAGTCGGACTTTTGTCGACAGCTGGCGTGGCGATCACGAACTCGCTACCGCGCGTGGCCGCTGGACAAGCCGCACACGGCAACGCTGTGCTTCTCACCAACCGCGGCTCGCCCGTGCACCAGTCCCACCCGTCGCCGGCCTGAGCGTCGCCGATGTCGACGAGCCTGCCGTCGCCCTCGGCCGGCGGTGGATTGAGCTCCGGCATCAGCAGGTTGGGATCGCTCGCGCTAGCGCCCGGCGCACCTGCGCTCGTGGGGCCCGCGTCGCTACCCGCGGTAGCGCTTGTCGGCGTCGTCGCCTCGCTCTTGCCGGCACACGCGGTTGCCGCGATCATCGCGCATGCCGCCAAAACGATCGCGCGCGCTTCGGGCACGGCGGCGAGCGTTCGACGCGTCAGAGACAACATTGGGCACATGGTTGCCGATTCCTATGGCCTGCGCAAGTCGAAGCGCGCAGCCGAGGCGCTCAAGGCCTACGAGGCCAGCTGCACCCATCCGTGCCCGCGATCGCCTGCATCGAACCCGTGGTCCGTGTACGCCTGCTAGCGTAGCCGCGTGCGCATCACCGAGCGTGGCGTCTGGCCGACTCGCTGGCTGTGGCTGAGCTTGCTCGTCGTGGGCGGGTTGCTCGCGATCGCGCTTGCGTGGCTGCCGGCTGCTGGCGCCCCGTACCAGTATGACGACTACGTCACGCCGGTGAAGGATCCGGCGTCGCAGTCGCTCACCAGTTTTGCGGGCTCGGTGCCGGGCACGCTGCGACCGCTCACCAAGCTCACGTTCGCGGTCGAGTCGAGTTTAGGTGTGCGCGACGCGACAGGCCGGCGTGCGCTGAATGGCGTGCTGTTCGTGATTGCAGCGGCGCTCTTGGCCC
>JBBSBI010000228.1:0-7821 GCA_038251425.1 Polyangiales bacterium | reverse complement strand
GACTCAGCCGCTACTGCCTCTTGGCCCCCACGGCGACCCTTATTACGCCCGGAGCTGGGCTTCTTGGCAGAGCCCTTCTCGTCCTCCGGTGCGTCACCAATCTGAAGCTCGCACTCGCCAAATACGACTTGTCGTGCGCCTGTCTCGCTGGAAAGCCGAACCTCCAAGGTCTTGGCTCGGAGCACGGTGTTGTCGCGGACTGCACCCGCAATCCGCATCGTATCGGCCTCAAGATCCCCGGATATCTCACCTTCCGATTCCAGCGACGTGACTCGCACCTTCCCGTGCACTGCGCCCGTCGTGCTGATGCTGAGCGCTGGGCCCATCAACTCACCTTCCAAGCGCCCGTGCGCCAGGATGTTCACCTTCGAATTGAGCTTCCCGGAAAATTCGCTGCCTTCTTCGACGATGGTCTGCCGAAGATTCACATCTGTGATGTTGCGATCATTCATGGTTCTTGTCTCCTCAACTCAAGCTTGCGACCGTAGGATCTTGACTCGCAGCCGGCATCCAGGCTGGAAGGCAAACGCCGTGGGTTCGGAGCCCTGAGCAATCGTTCCGACCAATGAGCCCTTAGCGCTCACCACGAGCGTTCTGGGGCCCGAAATCCCAGGACTCTCACGTTCAAAGAACTTGCCGTGAATGGTGATGTTTCCACCCCCTGTGATCACGCACTCACTGAGCACTCCGGATTCACCCACCACCAAATCCGTGCCTTCACCGAGTGATATGTTGCACTTTTCGAAGCGGCTATCGATCTCTACCGCCGAGCCCTCACCAAACTCCAACGTCGCATCGCGCAGCACATCGCCCTCGCCAAAGTAGCGCGTTGCTGCTGCACCGGGGGTCAGCTTCCCGGCGAGAAAAGCCGCAACATCTTCACCTGAGATGCGTTTGGTGCCGTCGCCACCTTTACTACCGTCCAGCCAATCGGCGGCCACACTTTCGAGCACGGCATCCTTGGTGAGGGTGCCAAACAGCTTGGCTCCCGTGAATGTCGTGGAGGTGAAGTTGCCTTCCGCCAGATCCGCATGACGCAAGTCTGCGCCGGTGAAGTTGGCTTGACCAAAACGCCCTCTCGCAAGGCGAGCGTTCAAGAGTGCCGCGTTCGTAAAATTGGTGCTCACGGCCTCGGCGCCCTCAAGATTGGCGTCGTGCAACGTCGCCGATGAGAAATCTGCCTCCTCAAGATTCGCACCGGACAAATCGGCATTGCTCAAGTCGGCTGAGCGAAACTTGGCGCCGCCCAAATAGGCTTCGGGGAGCTCCGCATGCGTCAAATTCGCGTTGGAGAGATTCGCTTTTCCAAGCTCTGCAGAAGCTAGCTGTGCACCACTCAGGCGAGCTCCAACCAAATCGGCTTCCGTGAGATTGGCTCCCTCAAGCGTAGCTCGATCGAGGTTGGCGCCACGAAGATTAGCTTGCGTGAGATTGCTACCTTCAAAATCCGCCTTACCAAGATCAGCATCCGATAAGTCGGCCAGCTTCAAGAAGGCCTCGCGCAGGCTAGCGTTCCGTAGGCTGGCACCCCGCAGCTTCGCGCCTTCCAGATTGGCGCCGTCGAGATCCGCCCGTTTGAAATCTGCGCCTTCCAAAGGGGCACCCGACAAATCGAGCCCCGAAAGATCACAGCGTGCTAACGGCTGCTTGTTCCGGACGCGTTCGATCACTTCATCTCTTGAATATTCGGCCATCGTGAATCTCGCCTCAGACGTTGAGTTCCCGTTTTTCGGTTTTGCTGCGCTCCAGAAGTTTCTCGATCTCTTCGACTTTTCGCCCGAACGTGAAGCGCTCCAGCCGGGAAATCAAGGAAGCTTCCCCAAGCCGTGCCAAGACCACCTGGATCTCAAGCCAACCATCCGTGCGTGCTTGGCGGAGCTTCCGTTTCTCTTTGCTCACGTTACGCGTCCAATTGCGAGCTTGATCTTCGATGGATTGATTGTGGCGCCGAAGCTTACTCACCAACTGCTCAAGCTGAGCATGCTCAGCCTTCCTTTGCGGCTCCGGCACGATCGATGCGGAGCGACGCCGGTAGCGATCAAAACGCTCCAGGATCTGAGCTGAGAGCTCGAGGCTGAGGCCAGTGGTTGCCGCGAGATCCTCCGGCTTTGCTTCGTAATACATCTTCAATTGGCTGAGCCCCACAGCGTAAATCTTGTCGAGCTGAACTTTATTCACCCCTGGCACTTGGCGCAGCAGGCTATCGACAATAATTGGCTCACGCCGGTTCTGTTCGCCCGCCACGGAAAAGGCCTCGGGCAACACCTTCGCCAAGCTTTGGTAGCAGTTGAGCAGCTGGGTGCGAGCTTCTTCCTCCAGCACGGCTCCACGGCCCTTTTGAGCCTGTAAAAGCTCCACAGACAACACTTCGAGGGGCGCGACTAAATCTGCGAGGGAGAGCTTCTTGGCGCCTTCCAGCAGCGAATTAACAGCGGGCAAACAAATGCGCACCCATTCGCGACGCGCCTCGCCGAGATTGAGCTCCACCATGAAGTCCCGAAACGGCCCCAGGTGCTCGGCTGCTAGGTGGGCAAACAAGACCTCCACTTGTTCGCGATCTTGAGGCGCGCCACCAATGCCGTCGCCGCTCCCTTGAATGGCTTCGAAGTGAGGGTCCAAGTCATCAAACCCTTTGTCGATGTCGGACGAGGTGACGCGGGCGGGAGGCTGTGACTCACCAATCGTCCAAGCGTCGACCTTCGGCTCCACAGACTGTGGCGCACCACTCTTGCGCGCACTCGGTGCCGGTGGCCTGGAGGCAATCAGCTGTTGCGCTTTGGAACCACCCGAGAGCGCTAAACCGCACTTGACGCAGAACCTCGCCGTGAGGGGGCAAGTGGCCGAACACTTGGGGCACAGTTGGGTATCTTCCATGATCATTTCGCGGGGCTTGCGCTGTTCTGCGGCTGGGATGGCATCTCTTCCGTGAATGACTGAGAAGCATAGTCCTCACATTCGGTGCTCGTCTGCCCTGAACGGAGGGGGAGTAGAGGAAGCAGCCAAAGCGAGCGGAAGTTTGGCTTGGTTGATTGGCCGTTGACACCCCGGAGGAGCGGGCCAGACTGCCGCCGGCGTGGAGTCCCCGTCTCTTTCGAACGCTGAGGTGCAGACAGGAAGCCCAGCGCTTTTTGAGCAGGGGCTCGGCCAGGGACGCCTGGCCCTGGGCACAGCCGGGCTCGGTGGGATTTGGGAGGGGAGCCACACCCACCAATCTGTGGACGCCCTCTTGTGGAGCTTGGAACAGGGCCTCTCGGTATGGGACACCGCCCCGGCGTACGGCAGCGCCGAAGTCTCGATCGGTAGTGCCCTGAAACAATGGCGAGGGCCGCTACCGGTTATCAGCACTAAGGTGGGCCGAACTCACGATGGTCAGCCGCCCTCATGTTCATATCAGCCTGAGGTTCTGCGCACGACGCTTTCAAAGAGCCTCGACCGAATGGGTGTCGATTCGGTCGACATCTTGTTTCTGCACGAACCTGAGAAGCTTGAGAGCAGCTCACGGGGCGCTGTACTCGAAGAGCTGTTGCGGTTGAAAGCTGACGGGCTAGCCCGCCATCTTGGCCTCGGCGGAGGCTGGGGCAAAGCCTGGGATGGCCTGCTTTCGTCACACGAGTTTTCGGCCGCTATTGTGTTTCTGACCTTGGATGCTTGCTGTTTGGATTCCATGATCCACGACGTGCCCCGCCTCAAAGCCGCGGGTGTTGCGATCTATGGCGGTAGCCCGCTCCACATGGGCCTCTTAGCCATGTTATCTCCAGAAAAAGCCCCTTGGGCAAAACCTGAGGCGCTGCTTGGGATGGAGAAGTTGAAGGCCCTTTCGGCCGAGCTTGGCATTTCCAGCGTGGAGCTGGCCCACCGCTTTGTGTATTCACTCCGAGTGCTCGATCGCGTACTCATCGGGCCGCGTGATCTCGATGAGCTCAAAGCCTCCGCACGTGATTTTCAGGAGGGTGTGTTGCCGCGCGCTATCTTTCACCAAATTTACGACGACGCGCTGGCCCGGGCAGTGCCGAGGGAATAGCTAGAGGAATTATGTTCGCAGAATCATTTCACATCGTTGAGGCACGCGTTCGCTCCATCCACGCCATGCCGCTCAAGCGCCCCTTCTATGACGGCACTTGCGGGCCCTTTGATGCCTTTGGTCTAGGTGTGCTTTCGCTCACGGACGCCGATGGAACGGTGGGGCAGACGCTGGGTGGTCTCGACAAATCGCTCCTGCCATTTGTGTTCACAGATCTGCCAACCCTCTATAGCGAGCTGTATCCTAAACTGTATTGGTCGCTGCGCAACCAGGGGTTTCGCGGGCATGCCATGGGCGGCCTTTCTTCCGTGGATCGCGCGCTGGCGGATATCGCCGCAAAACGCCGCAAATTACCGCTACATCGTTACCTCGGCGCGACGCGGGATTGGGCTCAGGCCTATGCCTCAGGTGGGAGCACCCAGCTGACGGAGACGCAATTGCTCGAAGAGCTGGGTAGTTTTTGCGAGCAAGGGTTTCGAACGGTTAAGATGAAGGTGGGCACCAACCGAGGCACCGAGATGGAGCGCGATGTCGCGCGTGTGCGGAGTGTGAGGCAACACCTCGGCAAGGATGTTCGCCTCGCCGTGGACGCTAACCAGGCTTGGTCATCGGCGCTGGCTTTGGAATTCATCCAGCGTATCGCCGAGTACGATATCGCGTGGTTTGAAGAGCCCGTTCATTCGGCTGATCTGATCGCAATCCGTGAATTCTCTCAAGCGTCTCCGGTTCCCGCAGCCTTTGGTGAATCCGAACGTTCCTCGAAAGTTTACCCTTCGCTCGTGGAAGCAGGGGTTCAGCACCTTCAGCCGAATCCGCTTGGCTCCACGAGCATCCAGGAATGGTTCGAAGTGAGAGACTTAGCCACCGAGCACGGGCTTGCGCTCTCCTTGCCAGGGCAACCTCAAGTGGGCTGTGTGTTCGCAGCGGCGTCCCCGGAAGCCACCCTGACCGAGATTCTTTTCCCGGTTTTGTGGGGCTTCCCAGAGTGTTACGCGCGCGAGCCCAAGCTAGAAAACGGGCGTTTCCTGCTTTCCGACGAACCCGGAGCACCGCTCGAAGTGGATTTCGACTACCTGAAAGCCAAGGGGCAGCTCTCAACCGACGAAACCATCCGCCCCCAAGATCTGACCAAGGCTGATCGAAGCCCGTGATCCATTCGTAACGTCGCGCTCTGGAGTCGCGAGCGAGAGCCAAGCTCGGCGAAGGTGGAGCGCGGATCGCCCCACGGCCTTGCCCCGTTCAGCGTTGGTGGCAAAGCTTGGCTGTGCTGCTCCTTTCGTTCCTTGGAATATAGTAAGCATGCTTACTATCTTGTCGGACAATTTAGGGAGCACCACGGCACGCACTGGTTACCGATCGGCACGGCGCCTTGCCCAGAACTTCCGCTCCTCGCCTTGCCCAGAACTTCCGCTCCTCGCCTTGCCCAGAACTTCCGCTCCTCGCCTGAGCCCTTAGGCGGCGCTCTTCTCAACTGCATTTCGTAATTCGGCTAACAAGCTGTCGATCACCTTCTTGGCGTCGCCGAAGAGCATGCGCGTGTTCTCTTTGAAAAAGAGCGGATTTTGCACTCCGGCGTAGCCGCTGGCCATGCTGCGCTTCATCACGATGCTCGTCTTGGCCTTCCACACTTCCAACACGGGCATGCCGTAAATGGGGCTTGAGGGATCATCCAGCGCGCCGGGGTTCACAATATCATTGGCGCCGATCACGAGCACGACGTCTGTCGTGGGGAAATCTTCGTTGATCTCTTCCATCTCCAGCACGATGTCGTAAGGCACACCGGCTTCAGCCAGGAGCACATTCATGTGGCCTGGCAAGCGACCTGCAACCGGATGAATCGCGAAGCGAACGTTGGTGCCGCGGGCCCGCAACAGTGACGCCACTTCGTACATGGGGTGCTGCGCCCGAGCCACCGCCATTCCATAGCCTGGCACAATGACAACGTTCTTGGCCTCCAGCAAAAGCTCCGATGTCTGCGGCACATCGATCGCGACCGTTTCGCCTTCCGGTTCGTCTCCCTTTTTGGCCGGTGCCGCGCCTTCATTCGCCCCAAAACCCCCAAAAATCACGCTCCAAATCGAGCGATTCATGGCCTTGCACATGATGTAGCTGAGGATGGCCCCGCTTGAGCCCACGAGCGCACCCGTGATGATCAGCAGATCATTGCTCAGCATGAAGCCTGCAGCCGAGGCGGCCCAGCCCGAATAGCTATTGAGCATCGAGACCACGACGGGCATGTCCGCGCCGCCAATCGCCAAAACCAAATGGATCCCGAGCACGCCGGCGATGGCTGCCATCGAGAGCAGTGGAATAAATGCGGCATGATCGGCAACGCCAATGAATTGGGAGCCGAAATACACACTCACCCCCAGCATGGCCAAGTTGATGAAATGGCGACCCGGCAAAAGCAGCGGCCGACTTCCGATAATTCCTTGGAGCTTGCCAAACGCAACCACCGAGCCGGTGAAGGTGACCGCGCCCACAAACACGCCCACAAAGATCTCCACTTGGTGGATGACCGACTCAACCCCTTCAAGATGAGAGTTTGGGTCCAAGTAGCTTGCCAAGCCCACCAGCACCGCCGCCGCACCCACAAAGCTGTGCAGCACGGCTACCAGCTGCGGCATCGACGTCATCCCCACTTGCGCTGCGAGCACGGCTCCAATCACTGCCCCCACCACGACGGCGCCCACCAACACTTCGTAGCGGCTCACTTGCGAGCCGAGCGCCGTCACCAGAACTGCCGTGAGCATGCCCACGATCCCTAACCAATTGCCCTTGCGTGCGGTGGCCTGCGCGCTCAGGCCGGCAAGGCTCAAAATGAAAAGCACACCGGCCGCGATGTAACAAACTGTCACTAAGCTCTCATGCATCTTCAAGATCCTCAATTAGCGGCGAAACATTTTCAACATGCGCTGGGTGACCAAAAATCCGCCCGAAATGTTGATGGTGGCAAGCAAAACGGCGGCGGCGCCTAGCAGCGTGACCGGAGAGCTGAGCTCGCCGGAGACCTGAAGCATGCCACCTACAATGATGATACCGCTGATGGCGTTGGTGACGCTCATGAGCGGCGTGTGCAACGCAGGAGTCACATTCCACACCACCTGCCAGCCCACAAACACGGCCAGCACGAAGACGGTGAAGTGCGAGAGAAACTCCTGGGGAGCGACCGAGCCCAACCCGAGCAACGCACACACGGCCAGCAGCACGAAGAGGCCAGAACGCACCGCGTGATCTTGCGCCACGGGCACGTGCTTGACCGGAGCAGGCAGACTCTTCCGAATCGGGGGCGGCGCTGGTGGCGCCTGAATCTTCGGTGGCGGCCACTTCTTCTCGCCGTTGAGGAGCACGAGCGCGCCCCGCACCACTTCATCCCCTTCGTCGATGTGCCACGCCTTCGCACCCCCCATGTCCGCCAAGAGATGCAGCAAATTATTGCCGTAAAGCTGGCTCGCCGTCGGCGCCAGGCGGCTCGGGAGATCCGAATAGCCGATGATGGTGATGCCGTTGTGCTCAATCACGTGGCCTGGCTTGGTGAGGGCGCAATTGCCACCTGTTTCCGCTGCCAAATCAACAATCACCGAACCACGCCGCATCGCATTCACGGCTTCCTCTTTGACGAGCAGCGGTGCTGGGCGCCCCGGGATCAACGCCGTCGTGATAATAATGTCCGAATCAGCAGCTTGCTTCTTGATCAAAGCCATTTCAGCTTCGATGAACGCAGGGCTCATTTCCTTGGCGTAACCGCCAATTCCCTCGCCTTCTTCGTCGAACTTGAGCTCGACAAACTCGGCGCCCAT
>JBBSBI010000227.1:0-7831 GCA_038251425.1 Polyangiales bacterium | reverse complement strand
TCACCCGCGCTGATATTGTCAGAGCAGAATCGAGGTCACCATGAGAAGAATCATTGGCGGCGGTGCGTTCGCTTGGGCATTGTTCGGAGCGGTAGCCTGCACGGCACAGGTCGGAACTCAGAAGCAGACTGGTGTTGGGCAAGCAGCGAGTCCCGGCGTGGGCCCGGCACCTGGCAATACAGCCTTGAACGGTGGCGGGGGAGCCGGCAGCGCGGTGGGCGGAGGGCTGGGAACGGGAGTGGGCGCGGGAGCAGCGGCGTCCGGTGGCGCAGCCATCGACCCAGGTGCACCGGGCATTACAGTGATACGCCGACTCAATAAGGCGGAGTACAACAATACCGTTCGCGATCTGATCGGTAACAGTTCGGCTCCAGCCAAGGATTTTCCACCCGAAGAGCAAGGTTACGGGTTCAACAACAACGCGGCCGCACTCAGCGTTTCCCCAGTGCTCGTACAAGCCCAGCTGAGCGCCGCTGAGGCGATCTCGGCCGCGGCTTTGACCAATCTCAGCACCCTCCTTCCCTGCGCGCCGGTCGCTGATGATGCTTGTGCACAACAGTTCATCGCAAGTTTCGGAGAGCGGGCGTTTCGGCGTCCTATGGAGCAAGCCAACACGGATCGACTCACGGCAGTCTTCACGCAAGGCAAGGCCGCAGGGGGTTTCAACGCTGGCATTGAATGGGTGATGCAAGCGGTGCTGATGTCGCCTCGCTTTCTTTACCGGGTTGAGCTTTCCTCGGCAGCGCTCGATAGTTGGGAAGTTGCCTCTCGCCTGTCGTATCTGCTGTGGCAAAGCATGCCAGATGTGGCGTTGTTAGAGGCGGCTCGTACTGATTCTCTCGTGCAGCCCGCCGGCATAACAGTTCAAGCTGAACGGCTTCTCGCGGACATGAATTCGCGGCCTGCGCTACAGAATTTTCACTCCCAATGGCTGAAATTTGGGGGAGTCCAGTCGCTCGTGCGCGACGAAACCCTGTACCCCGGGTTCACACCTGCCGTCGCCCAAGCGATGCGCCAGGAGCTCGATGCGTTCGTCAGCTACGCCACCTTCGACGCGGCATCGACCGTTCAAACATTGCTTGCAGGTGAGGACTCGTTCTTGAACGGCCCGTTGGCGTCGTTCTACGGTGTTGTAGGCCCTTCGGGCGATGCCTTCATGAAGGTAGCGCTCGGCCCGAATGCGCGCCGTGGCATCTTGACGCGCGGTGGGATCATGGCCGCGTTGAGCCACCCCGATCAAACGTCGCCGGTGCTGCGCGGCAAGTTCATCCGAGAGCAGCTTTTGTGCGAGGACGTGCCGCCGCCGCCACCCAGCGTGGTCAACACTTTGCCCGCAGTGGCACCCACCTTCAATGCGCGCGATAGGATGTTGCAGCATTCGCAGGACCCGACGTGTGCCGCTTGCCACCAAACCATGGATCCGATCGGGTTTAGCCTGGAGAATTTTGATTCTGCCGGACGCTGGCGTGATGTCGATGGCGGTAAACCGGTGGATGCTTCAGGCAATGTCGTAGGCACGGATTTTCCAGGAACTTTCAACGGACCGTCAGAACTCGCCAGCCGACTCGCCGCCAGTGCTCAGGTCAATGCGTGTATCACAACGCAAGTCTTCCGGTTCGCGACGGGACGCAAGGAAGCAGCCGGGGACGCAACCGCCATTGGTGAACTTTCGCAAGTACTCGCCAGCCAAGGCGGCAGTCTGCCGAAGCTCATTCTGGCGTTGGCAGAATCCAACACACTGCGCAACCGCTGATTCTCCGCACTCGAAGGGATCACCATGAAATACGCGAAGATTGCTAGAAGAAATGCTCTGCGGGCAATGGCTGGAGTGGGTGTCGCACTGCCCCTTCTGCAGACATTCAGAGGTTTCGGCACTGCGGAAGCCCAACCCACCAACTACCCCAAGCGCCTCATTATCTACGCAACAGTGCACACTGGCTGGCCTGAACAATTCTGGCCGCTGCTCGCTGGGCAGTCAGCGCGGCCCCAGACACCTCCTGCGAACGAATACGTCACCGGCCTCGACGCACTCGACGTGACGGACTTTAGTTTCTCCCCCATCTTGAAACCCCTCGAGAAGCACAAGAGCCGACTCTTGATCACCGAGGGAATTGACGGCTTCGACGGCAACCATCAGGGGTACTCGAACTACTTCGGAGGAAGGCCTTCCAACTTCGAAAATGTCGGCGGCGGGGTGACGGTCGATCACGTCTTAGCCAAGGACTTGAACCTCGCGAGCGTCACCAAGTTTGCAAATCTCCAGTTTGGCGTGAAGGCCAATTCAATCGACTCAGGCATGGGCGCGCGCTTGAGCTGGTACGGCCCCGAGATGCCAGCGGCTCCCGAGTCGAACCCAGCCAAGGCGTACGAGCGCATCTTCGCGGACTTCAAGCCCCCCAACGCAACGGCCCCAGCAGCAGGCCCGGACCCTGTGCTGGCTCGTCGACAATCGGTGCTGGACGCCAGCGCCAAACAACTCATGGATCTCCAAACTCGCCTTCCGTTCAAGGAGGATCGCGACAAGCTTGAGCAGCATCTGGACTCGATCCGAATGGTCGAACAACTCGTGGGCAAGGGCAGTGGTTCTGGGGCGCTGCAAGCTTGCGGAAAGCCAACGATCCCTGCGGGGCTCGACGAATTCTCTGAAGCAGATGCGCCCGCGATCGCGCAGGCCCAGATCGAAAACATGGTTCTCGCGATGAGCTGCGATCTCACCCGCATCGCCACTTATCAGTTTTACGACGACATGGGCAGCTTCGGACACCCGTGGCTTGGGATCACCAAGCAGCACCACAATGATCTGGGCCACGCTCCCTCTGAGGACGCGGACTCCCAACAACAAATCTTGAAAATCGAGACCTGGCAGTCCGGTCAGGTCGCGTCGCTCTTAGATCGCCTGGCGAGCATCCCCGAGGGCGCCGGCACCATGCTGGACAACACGCTCGTCGTCTTCGTTCAAACCGCAACGCGCGGGAACTATCACGGCAACACGAACTCGCCGCTCGTATTGGCTGGCAATCTCGCAGGCAATGTGATCCGGACCGGGCGCTACATGCGTTTCAAGCGCACCGCCTCGCAGGGCAGTCGTCCCGTGGGCGGCGGGGGTGAAGCCCTGAGCAACCTGGGCTTTGCACGCACCAGCTCCGATCTCTGCTTGACCCTCTTGAAGGCGTTCGGATCGAACGCAACAACCTTCGGCGATCCTGCGCGTCTCACCGGTGGTATCCACGAGATTTTAGCCTGATCGGGTGGGCAATGCGGCTAGATCCAACGCATGCACAAAGCGACACAGGTCGTCTCCTTGTGACGGCATCGGACTTATATTAAGATCCGTTGCTTGCACTAAGCGACTTTTAGTATTACTTTTTGCTGGCATTGAGTCTGAAAATGTCCAGCGCGGCCAGTTACATTCTCCAGCTCGCCGCACAGGGTCGGTACCACTTCACGACGAAGGAAGCAGTGGAAGCGCTGGGTGGTTCAGTTCCGACGGTCCGCGCTGCACTGCGCCGGCTGAAGGCCAAAGGCGAGATCGCTGACCCGTACCGAGGCTTCTACGTGATCGTTCCGCCAGAGTACCGGCGCCTCGGCTGCCTGCCCGCGGAGCAATTCGTGCCGCAGCTGATGCATCATCTTGGAGAGGCTTACTACGTGGGGCTCCTGAGCGCGGCCGAGCTTCACGGCGCCGCTCATCAACGCCCCCAAGGCTTCCAGGTGATGGTGAAGGTGAACCGCAGAGCCCTTGCATGCGGCAAGGTGCGAGTGCAGTTCGTCGCCCGCAAGGACCTCGAGCGCAGCGCTGTCGTCGACAAGAACACGCCACGCGGAACGCTGCGCGTAGCGTCGTCCGAGGCGACGGCGCTCGAACTCGTGGGTTACGCCGATCAGTGTGGCGGCCTTGATAACGTCGCATCTGTGTTGTCGGAGTTGGTCGAGTCCGTCGATCCGCAGAAGCTCGCTGACGCCGCGGCGCTCTGCCCAATCGCGTGGGCGCAGCGCCTTGGCTACCTCCTGGATGTTGCTGGCCACCGCGAGCTGGCCGACGTGCTCGCCCGCTACGTGAAGGATCATGCTCACGTGGTGGCGCCACTTGTACGGGCAATGGCCAAGACTGGTGCGGAGCGCGTCGAACGCTGGAAGCTGGCTGTCAACGCGAACGTGGAGTCCGACCTGTGATCCCGAAGGACTTCATCACCGAGTGGCGAGCCTCAGCTCCCTGGGTCGCCGACCGCCAAGTCGAACAGGATCTCGTCATCTCACGCGCGCTCGTCGAACTTTTCTCTCGCCCGCCCATCGCGAATGCTCTCGCCTTCCGCGGCGGGACCGCGCTCTACAAGCTCCACTTCCGTCCTGCGGCACGGTACTCGGAGGACATCGACCTCGTGCAGATTTCGCCCGAAGGGATCGGCCCTGCGCTCGACGCGATCCACGAGGCACTCGACGGTTGGCTAGGTAAGCCCCAATGGAAGCAGTCCGCGGGGCGCGTGACGCTGAACTACAGCTTCGAATCCGAGGATCTGCCTCCGGTTCGCTTGAAGCTCAAGGTCGAGATCAACTCGCGCGAGCACTTCACGGTCTTCGGATTGAAGGATCATCGGTTTGAGATCAACTCCCGCTGGTTCTCGGGAGCAGCCGACCTCCGCACCTATGAGCTCGACGAGCTGCTCGGCACCAAGCTCCGCGCGCTCTATCAGCGCAAGAAAGGGCGCGATATCTTCGATCTCGGGCTCGCGCTACGGCACGACGGAGTGTCACCTGATCGCATCATTGAGGTATTCACCCGGTACATGCACGAGGACGGTGCCAGGGTGACCCGAGCGATGTTCGAGCAGAACCTTTCCACCAAGAGGGCGGACCGCACCTTCACGGCGGACATGAGCCCTCTGCTCGCGAATGGTCAGACCTGGAGCTTCGACGACGCCTTCGCACTCGTTTGGCGAGAGCTGATCGGTCGTCTGCCAGGAGATCCCTGGAAGGGCGCCTAATCCGGCCTCAGCTCTCAGCGCGTGTACTGATTATCCACCAGGCGCAGCAACTTGCGCGGATTGGCATCCTGCAACTCTGGGGGCAGCGCCGCTTCCGGGAAGCCCTGATAGCAGACGGGGCGCGCGAAGCGCAGAATACTTGCGGTGCCGATCGAGGTGAAGTGGCCGTCGCTCGTGGCGGGATACGGTCCGCCGTGGTGCATGGCTGCGCACACTTCGATACCAGTGGGGAAGCCATTGAATACGATGCGACCCACCTTGCGTTGCAGCTTCTGCACGAGCCATTGGTGCTCAAGGAGATCGCCGGGAGTGCCGTGAATTGTTGCGGTGAGGTGGCCTTCGAGATGGTTCGCGATGCGCTCAAGCTCAGCACGATCTTTGCAGCCGACAATCACGGAGGTGGGGCCAAATACTTCTTCGGCAAGCTGGTGGTGCTTTTCAAAATTGGCGCCATCCGTGCTGAAGATCACGCAACTTGCCTGCGTCTTTTTGGGATCAGCGGGCGTAGCACTACGAGATAGTTCGTGCGAGAAGCTGGAGTTGCGTTTCACTCCAGCTTCAAAGGCCGCAGCAATCCCGGCGTTCAGCATGGTGGCGGGCGCCGCTGCTTGGGCTGCCTGTGCCGCGGCTTTTCGGAAGCTCTCGAGTTCTGGCCCCTCCACGCCCAAGACGAGGCCCGGGTTGGTGCAGAATTGCCCGACACCCATCGTGACCGATCCAATGTAGCCCTGCGCGATCGCGTCAGCTCGCTCCTTGAGCGCGCCGGGCAGGAGGAATACCGGATTGGTGCTGCCCATTTCGGCGTAGACCGGGATCGGCTTGGTGCGTTTGGCGGCGGCATCGAACAGCGCTCGGCCGCCCTTGAGCGACCCAGTAAAAGCGATCGCCTCGATCAATGGATGCTCTACGAGGGCGGTACCGATTTCATGCGACGCGCCTTGAAGCATCGAGAAAATCCCCGCAGGTAAACCGCTCTTCGCCACAGCGCGCGTGATGGCTCCTGCAACGAGCTCGCTCGTGCCCGGGTGAGCCGGATGCCCTTTCACAACCACCGGACAACGCGCTCCCAACGCTGAAATGGTATCGGTGCCCGCTACCGAGATGGCCAACGGAAAATTGCTCGCACCAAAGACGCCAATCGTGCCAATCGGCGCCAACAGGCGGCGCACATCCGGCTTGGGCAACGGCTCACGTTTGGGATCCGCATGATCGATTCGGGCATCCACCCACGACCCTTCACGCACCACGGACGCAAACAATTTAGCTTGATTCACCGTGCGCCCGCGTTCACCGGTGAGCCTGGCGAGCGGCAAGCCGGTCTCGGCCACAGCTCGCTCTAACAGCCCATCACCGAGTGCCAAGATCTCTTCGGCGATGCTTTCAAGCAGCAGCGCCACCTGTTCAGCTGGGGCTGCGGCGAAGGCCTCACACGCCGCATCGGCGGCCTCAACGGCCTGATTGAGCTCCGCGAGAGTAGCCTCCACGAATTCAGGGCTCAGAGCCTCTGAGGTGGCGGGATTCTGTGCCGAGAAGCGGTGCGTGCCTGCTTTGGAGCGTTGGCCAGCGATGAAGTGTTCAGCGGTAATAGTCATGAAAAAGTTCTCACAAGTGGAATGCGGTAGCACTCGGTTTCAGTTACAGAATGGTGTTCACGAGCGTTCCAATGGGCTCGATGGTGATCTCGATGCGATCGCCGGATTTGAGGGTGAAATCGCTCGAAGGTACGATGCCGGTGCCCGTCATCAGGAAGCAGCCTTGGGCAAAGACGTTATCCCGGAACAAATAGCTGACGAGGCTGGGGATCGGCTTTTTCAATTGGCTGAGCTCGGTCTTGTCTTCCGTGACGCTCTTGCCATCCCGGAAAATCGAGAGCTTGATCTCGGTGCTGGGCGGCAAGAGTTCGCTGCCCAAGAGGATGCCGGGGCCCATGGCGGCGCAGCCCGAGAACACCTTGGCTTGCGGCAAATACAAGGGATTTTCGCCTTCGATATCGCGGCAACTCAAATCATTGCCCACCGTGAAGCCGATGATCTCGGCGCGACTGTTGATGGCCAGCGTGAGCTCCGGCTCCGGCACCATCCACTTGGAATCACTGCGCAGCCGCAGCTGGCCGTGAGGCGCTACCACGCGACTCGGTGTGGCTTTGAAGAACAACTCTGGGCGCTCGGCGCGGTACACGCGGTCGTAAAAATCGGCGCCGCCCGAGTCCTGAGACTCTTCCATGCGCGCTGAACGACTGCGGAAATAGGTGACGCCAGCCGCCCAAACTTCCTGGCTTCCGATCAGTGCGGCAAGCTCCACTGTTTCTGTCAAAGGTGAACCTGCCACGGCCTTGGCGGCGATGCCCATCAGATCGGCATGATTGAACAAGGCATCAAACGAAAGCTCCGGAGCTGCGAAATAAGCTCCGCCGTTTTTAAAGACCGGACCGCGTGTTGAGTTGCAGAGTAACATCTTCTCATTCTCCAAAGTGGGAGCCGTGGGGCGGCTGGGTTTTACGACCAAATGGGCCTTCTGCGCTACAGCTCGACCTCTGCCAAGGCCAGAACGCGGCAGTCGGCGCCTGGCATCAGCTCGGGCAATTCGATGCGTTCGCTCTGCCAGCCCCGGTGTTTCAAGACTCCCTGGTAGGGAGGCGAGCCGAGCACATTGCCGGTCAGCTTGGTTTTTCGAGCTTCTGCGGCATCCTGAACGGTCACGCGCGAGCCTTCTGCTTCGCGCCGCACGGGCGCAAGGCTCAAATGTTCAGCGAGTGCCTTGTTGCAACCAGCGTGCACCACGCGTGCCACCTGGCCAACCTCAGCGTCTGAGAACGGCTGAATATCTTGCTGTACGAAATCCAGAAACCT
>JBBSBI010000226.1:0-7849 GCA_038251425.1 Polyangiales bacterium | reverse complement strand
TTCTTCGCCGCAACGTGCGTGGTTGGCTCAACCTGAGACGTATCCAGCTCGTCGAGCTGAGCCACGTACCCGAGCACGCTATTTAAGTCCAAAATGATGGGTTCGATTTCCGAAGCTTCGAGGCTCAGATGAGCCAGCTTCGCTACGTGAAGGACATCTTCTTGGGTGATCGGCATTGTGACGGCTCAAAAGGGGACGCTGGTGCAGGAAAACCGCTTCTCGATGGCCTACCCAGGCCGCAAACGCAAGTCGAAACTTGAGCTTGCTTGGAAACCATCCAGGGATATGCTCCGCCCAGCCAGGGAAAAGAGGCTCCCCCACATGAATTACACGCAGCGACAGTTCCAGGACGGCGAAACCATCGCCGGAACTCGTTATCGCGTGTTGGGTCTCCTTGGGATCGGCGGCATGGGCGCCGTGTACGACGTGGAGCACACGGAGCTCGGTAAGCGCTTCGTGTTGAAGGCGCTGCATCAAAATCTTTCCACGCAGAGTGAGCTCGTGGCGCGGCTCAAGAACGAATGGCGCGCGCTCGGTCGGCTGCATCACCCGAATATCGTGAACGTGACGGATGCCGGCAACGCCGCCGATGGCAGTGCGTACTACGTCATGGAGCGCCTGGAAGGAGAGCCGCTAGCTTCGCGGATGGCGCGTGTTGGGCGCCACAGTACTCCCGAAGCGATCAGCATCGCTGAAGGGATCTTGAATGCTCTAGCCGCCGCGCACGACATTGGCGTGATTCACCGGGACGTGAAGCCGCCCAATGTTTTCGTCTTGAAAGATGGCAGCATCAAGCTGCTCGATTTTGGCATCGCGAAAGTTGCGGAATCAGAAATTGGGCCGATCACGATGCGTGGCATCGCCATCGGCACACCGCGGTACATGGCGCCTGAGCAAGCGCGCGGCGACGCGGTGGATAGCCGAGCGGATCTGTATGCGACGGGCTTGATTATTTTTGAGCTGATCACCGGAAAGAGCCCGTTTGAAGGCGCGCGGGACGCCAATGAGCTGTTGCTGGCTCAGCTCACCAAAGAAGCCCCGGCTCTCGGCAGCCTCGTGCCCGGTGTGCCCCACGAGCTCGAACAGCTGGTGCAAAGTTTGCTCGCTAAAGAGGCAAATAAGCGCCCCGCCACGGCGCATCAGGTGTTGCAACGCTTGGAGCGCATTCTGGCCAACCAGGCGCGCACGAGCAGGCTATCACTCCCGGTTTCTCCGTTAGGCCTTCAGGCCTTAACGCCTGCTTCACTCCAACGTTTGGCCGAGAGTGCCACCGTCTACCAAGACGTCGCGCCCGAGCGTAGTTCAGGCAGTCAGCGGCCAGCAGCCACCCAGCCACTCCCCGCCGGAGAGTCGTATCGCCTGCCAGGTGCTGATTCGCGTCGCACGAGCGCCCCTCCAACCAGAACCCACACGCCGCATCAGTTGGGCGCCTCGCACGGCACCTTGGCTTCCAACGCCGCAACTTCGCCGCAGCCACAATTCACCCCACCTCCGTTGTCCTCAACGCTGGCGACCGGTGCGGCACGTGCTCAGCGCGCGCGCGGTTGGATGTTGGGCGTGGGGATTGGCACCGGATCTGCGGCGGCGGCGTTCTCGGCGGTCATGCTGTCCGGCGTGCTCTCCAAGCCAAGCGCGAGTGAGCTGGCCGCAGGGGCACCTCAAGTTCCCGTTGCAACGCCGGTTCGAGTGGCTGCGCCGATCGCAGCGACACAGGCGCCCTTGATTGTTTCCACGCCACCGATGGCATCTACGCCGACGCCTATGCCGGCCAGTCCCGCAGTCCCGGGAAGCTCTGCTCCGCCCCAAACGGCGGCACCCCGCAAGCCTGCAACAGCTCGCGCTACGGCTGGGCTCGCCCAACAGCCTGCACAGGCGCCGGAAGCTCCAGCCGCACCAACGCCACGAAAACCGCGCAGTCGAAGCGAATCCATGAGCCAGGAATCCGGAACACCGAGCCGATCGAAGCTCCCAGTTTCGGGCCTCTGACGAGCGCTGGACTCCGAGCCCCGCTTGCCCTAGGTTCCGCGCCCCATAGGCCCACCCCAGAAGGGTGTGCCGACAACCCAACGCCACACGCCCCTACGCGACTTCAGATTCGGTGCCCCAAGATTTCGGGGTTGGTCTGAAAAGGGGCGGAGGTCACAACCGGAAGGAAAACCCTGCGTCATGACTGAAAATATTGAAACAGTAGAAACCGTAGAAACAACAGTAGAAGCCACTCCCGCCGCTCCCACAGGCTCACAGATTTTGCGCACCATGCGCGATCCCAACGCACCGATGACCGTGCGAGAGCTGTTCGATGCCGGCGTCCACTTCGGCCACCAAACCAAGCGTTGGAACCCGAAGATGCGCCCGTACATCTACGGCGCACGCAGCGGCGTCCACATTGTGGATCTCGATCAAACAGCGCGCCTCTTCAAGAAGGCGTTCGACTTCATCAACGACACCGTCTCTCGCGGCGGCTCCGTCTTGTTCGTAGGCACCAAGCGCCAGGCGCAGGAAATCGTCAAAGAAGAAGCGATTCGCTCGAACATGTTCTACGTCACCAACCGCTGGCTCGGCGGCACGCTCACGAACTTCAAAACCATCAAGCAGGGCTTGGATCGCCTGCGTAGCATTGAGCGCATGCGCGAAGATGGCACCTACGAGCAGATCCCGAAAAAGGAGACCGTTCGCCTCGAAAAAGAGCGCGCTCGGCTCGAGAAATACATCGGTGGCTTGAAGGGCATGGGCTCTTTGCCGCAGGTGATCTTCATCGTCGATCCGACGCAGGAAATGATCGCCGTGAATGAAGCTCGCAAGCTCAAGATCCCGCTGGTTGCCATCACGGACACCAACTGTGATCCCGATGCCATCGATTTCCCGATCCCGGGTAACGACGACGCGATCCGCTCGGTGCGTTTGCTCACGGGCGCCGTTGCCGATGCCTGTGCGCTCGGGACACTCCGCCGTCGCGATACAGCGAATCAGTCGCGAGGCGATCGTGGGGAATCTGGCGGCGGCGGCAACCAACGCCCCGAAACCACTCAGGTCTATCAAGCACCTCGCATGCGTCAGACCGAAAACGCCGGCTGAAAACGGAGAAATAAAGAGCCATGTCTACAGTCAACATGCAGCAGGTCAAAGAACTTCGCGATCGGACCCAAGCCGGTCTGAACGATTGCAAGGCAGCACTCCTTGAAGCCGATGGCGACATGGAGAAAGCCGTCGAGGGCATCCTCAAAAAGGGTCTCGCGAAAAGCGCGAAGCGCGCCGGGGCAGTTGCTTCGGAGGGCGTGGTGGTCACTCAGGTGTCCGCCGACGCGCACAGTGCCGTGATCGCCGAGGTGAATATCCAGACAGATTTCGCCGCTCGCAACGACCAGTTCTTGGCGTTCGCGCAAGGCGTGGTCAGTGTGGCCGCGAAAGCCAAGCAAGGTGCTGACCTTGGCACCGAAGCTTTCCCCGGAGGCGGCGCAACCGTCGAAGACACGCGCCAGGCCCTCGTCGGTAAGCTCGGCGAAAACATCACCGTTCGGCGCTGGGAGCGCATTCAGCTCGATGGCGCTGGCAAAGTGCACTCGTATGTCCACATGGGTGGCAAGATCGGCGTGCTCTTGGGCGCACGCCTGGGCGATAAAGCCGCCGAGGCCAAGCCGGAGTTCAACCAGTTCTTGGACGACGTAGCGATGCAGATCGCCGCCATGGGTCCGCTCTTCCTCAAGGCCAGCGTCGTTTCTGACGATGCCAAGAAGAAGCAGACGGAGATTTACGACGCACAGCTGGCTGATGAAGGCAAGCCTGAAGCCGCCCGGCCGAAAATCATTGAAGGCAAGCTTGGCAAGTGGATGAAAGAAGTCTGCCTGCTTGAGCAAGCCAGCGTGATGGAGGGCGACAAGACGGTCGAGGCCATTCGGGCGGAGGTCGAGAAGAAGCTCGGCACCACGTTGGAGCTCGTGCAGTTCGTTCGTTTCGAACGCGGCGAGGGGATCGAAAAAGCTGCCGGGGATGACTTCGCGACCGAAGTCGCCAAGATGGCTGGCGGCGCCTGAACGGCTGTTTGTAGTCTGGAGCCCCCGCAGTCGAGGGCTCTTTAAAACAGCTCAGGAGCTATCTTTAAGTTCCTGTAATTGTTGATGAATGTAAGTAGTTTCGAACAGTTCTAGCCGCCCACGTCGGGGAGGGCTAGGCTGCCCTCCTCCTCCATAGTGTTAGTTGCCAAGGCCCGCGCAAGCGGGCTTTGGCGTATCTAGGGACCCGCAGTGTTACCGTCGTCTGCCGCCGCAACCGAGCAACAGATCACTGTTCGCAATCTCCTTCTGCAGGGCGAGCTGCTCAAGCTGTTGAGCGTTTTTTCGAAGGCCGACATCCCGTGCATCGTGCTGAAAGGCATCCCGCTCGCCAAGCGCCTCAACGTCACGCTGAACGAGCGCCGCATCCTCGACAACGATCTCTTGCTCAAGCGAGCCGACATCCCGCGGGCCGTTCAGCTGCTCAGCGAGCTCGGCTACCAAGCGCGCCCGTTCTCGGATCTTGACACCAACCTGAAGTTCAACTTCCAACACGCCCTATTCGCGCGACGCCACGGCATGCCGATGGTCGCCGAGCTGCACTGGCAAGCCTTCGCTCCCAATCTATTCTGCGTCGAAGAAAGTCTCGCCTGGCAACGCACCCAGCTCATCGAGCTTGATGGCCACCGAGTGCAGGTTTTCGATGAAGCGCTCACGCTGATTCACCTCGCTGCCCACTACCTTCAGCACTCCTTCAACGAATCCCGCATCCTGCGTGACGTTGCCCGCGCCTGGAATGCCTTCGGCCCCAAGCTAGATCTCACCGATCTCGTTCAACTCGCCCGCCAAACCGAGTGCCTCCCAGCCCTAGAATTCGCCCTCGCCACAGCTCTCGATCTCGGAATGATCCAACACAATCCGCTCGGAGCCTCAAGGCGCGTGAAGCTCCTTCGCAAACTCCTGCCTGCCCATCAGCTCGCCGCCGACAGCGACAAACGCGACTACACCCGCGTCCTCCCCAGCTTCCTCCTCGGCAACCCTCGCCGGGTGATATTAGCCATTCAGCGCGCGGCTTTTCCTCCGGTCGCTGCCATGCCCAGCATTTACCAGGAGGCCGCTTCGCTTCGGCTATATGGGCGTTACCTCACGCGGCCGTTTCGGCCGATCGCGCGCGCTTTGGGTCGGAAGTTGTAGCATCTGGTTGTACTTGGGGCACGGACTCGGAAGCTTGACGGGAATGCGGCTTCCTAGCATGCTTCCTAGCTCATGGATCTTGTAGCCCTGCTCAAGCGGCCCGAGGGGAAGACCCTTGAAGTCAAACGGGATCTCTCCAGCCCCGAGGGTGTCTTAAAAACCATTGTAGCGTTTGCAAATACCGCTGGCGGGTCCGTGCTCATCGGGGTTGAGGATCGCAGCGGACGTGTCCGGGGGATCGCCGAGCCGCTCGACGTAGAGGAGCAGCTTGCCAATTTGATCAGCGACCACATCTCGCCTCGCTTGCTTCCGGATATCGAGATCCATGCTTGGCATCGCACTCACGTCATGATCGTTCAAGTGCACCCCAGTTCGATCCGACCGCATTTCATAAAGCGTGAAGGACCGGAAGCTGGCGTCTATGTGCGAGTGGGTTCCACGAATCGCCGGGCCGATGCTGAGCTGGTGCAGGAACTACGCCGCATCGCCCGGGGAGAGGCGTACGATGAGCAGCCGATGATAGACGTTGACTCGGAAGCGGTGGACTTCCAAGCAGCTTCCGAGTCCTTCGCGGGGGTGCGGAGGCTGAAGCGCAAGGATTTGATCACGCTCCGGATCCTCACGGACTATCAGGGCCGGCAGGTACCCACTGTGGGCGGCATGCTCCTCTTCGGTCGTGGCAGGGAGCGATACTTTCCGGACGCCTGGATTCAAGCAGGGCGTTTTGGGGGAACGAACAAGAGCAATATCACTGACCGGGTTGAGATCCACTCTCTTCCGGTCCAGGCCGTTGAGGAGGCGATTGCCTTCGTTGAGAAGCACGCGTTGCACGGAGCTACGATCGGACGCGTGAAACGGCGCGATCATTCCAATCTGCCGCCGGTCGCCGTGCGCGAAGCGGTGATCAATGCGGTCGCGCACGCCGATTACTCCCAGCACGGAGCGCCGATTCGGATAGCCATCTTCGATGATCGTCTCGAAATCGAGAACCCGGGGCTATTGCCCTTTGGGCTGACCATAGCGGATCTTGAGAATGGGATTTCCAAGCTGCGCAACCGAGTGATTGGGCGAGTGTTCAATGCACTCGGACTGATTGAACAATGGGGAAGTGGCATCCAACGAATTGTGTCGGCTTGTCGAGATGCCGGACTCGCGGCCCCAAAGTTTGAAGAAATCGCTACGCGCTTTCGCGTAACCATCCTTACAGAACGGGTTGGGTCTCCCCAGCTGGACGAAACCGATCAAGCCATCCTGCGTGCGCTTGCCAACGAGGGAGGCTTACTGACCAGCGAGGTCGCCGCAGTCATAAAGTTAACCTCGCGTGCCACTCGCACCCGGCTCAATCGGTTCGTCGAAAGAGGACTTGTCCGTGCACTGGGAAGCGGACCGCAAGATCCCAACCGGCGATATCATCTGCTCAGATGATGCGGCTCAATTTAGGTGCTCCCTAGAGGGAGAGAATATATGGCGGCCTGCCGTGCTCGCGTTGCTGCGCGCGGCAGAGGCCCTCAAACCTGTGCTCGCGCGCGTGGGGCTTGCTCGCTTCGGCGTGCCTGGCGCGCTCGGCGCAGGCGAGGGGCCTAACGGAGCTCCGCACTCTGCCTGACGACAAGCTCGCCGAGGTCGTCGACTTCGTGGATTTCCTGCGCCACAGACAGCAACGCTCAGGCACGACGCGCGACGAACGTTTGCGCCTCGCCGCGGAAGCCGGCTTGCTGGTGTTGCCCGCACCCGGCAGCACGCGTTCGTCCATCGCAGACGCACCGCCCGTGGCTGGGCCCGGCAAGCTCGCATCCGAGGTCGTTCTTGAGGACCGGCGGTGATCGTCACCTTCAACACCTCGGCCCTAGCAAATCCACTGCGCGACGCTGACGCGGGCCATTTCGCTCCCAGCCTGGCGCTCGAAATTTCTGTTGGTCGCCCATTCGAAGTCGCGCTAAACTGTTACGCGTATGGATAAGATTGGCTCGTAGTTGCCAGAACGAGCCCGAAACTGGAGCCACTGGCAGCTTTGCGTTCGCTCGCGGGTTCGGCTCATTCTGATTTCGCAGACATTTCTACGAACAAGTATTCGCACGTCGCCGCAGCAATTGACTCGAAGACGTGACTGACGATGAAGCGTGTCTTTGTCGACACAGGGGGCTTCGTAGCGCTGTTGGTAGCCGAGGATCGAATGCATGATCGCGCCACTGCGTTCTTTGCGGAAGCATCTGCGGGCCGGTGGACGCTCGTTACCAGGAACATGGTGCTTGTTGAAAGCTACTCAGTTCTGCTTTCGCGCGCCCGCGACGGGCGCCGAGTCGCGCTTGCTTTCATCAATGCTGGCTCCCGCATGAGGTTGTGTTGCGGAATATGGCCGCTGCGGTCGCGCTGATACAGGAAGCGCTGGCTGAGTGAGCTGGAGGCTAACATGCGCGGGCCTCTCTAGGACGAGTGCGGAGGACAGCCGATTGGCTGCAGAGGCCAGGCGAACGATTCTTTACAATCGCCGCTGCCTGACCTAGGAACTTCAAGTGTCCACGCCGCACGATGATCTGGTGAAGTTCATCTTTAAAACACCAGACAACGCGGCCGGGCTGCTCCGCACGCTGCTGCCCGCCGAGGTGGCTCGGTTGTTGGATTGGTCGACGTTGCGCCTGGAGGACAGTAATCTGCAGCCGGATGCT
>JBBSBI010000225.1:0-7901 GCA_038251425.1 Polyangiales bacterium | reverse complement strand
GACGACCACCATTCCACTCGTCAAACTGATGACTGAGCTTCAGGCGCTCTCGCCCGCCCGGCGGCTGCCCGCTAGGCTAAGCTCGCCCCACGATGAGTGACGCAACGGACAAGGCACGGGCACTGCGCATCAAGCGCCTGGCTTCAATGTTGAGCATGGGCCTGAGCAATGCGGCGTCCGCCGTGGACGCGTTGATCGCCGAACTGCAAATCGGTGAGGACCAGCTACACCTATGGGAGGGTATGCACGCTGCTGCTGCAGAGGGTGGCAAGGAACAGGAGCTGGTGGCTGCGTACCAGAGCATCACGCGAGGCAATCGCTTTAGCCAACTGCCTCCGGCAGTGCAAGCCAAGGTTCAGGTTCACGCCGCCGACTTCGCACTAGGGATCATGGGAGATGCGGATGCAGCGGAATGCTACCTCTTGAATGCGCTTTCGGTGCTTCCCGATGACCTCGAACTCTTTCAGCGCTTCGAAAAAAAATACGAAGCCTTGGACGACAAGCGAAAGTTGCTTGAGCTCTACGCAGCGGTGGGAAAGCGACCGCCCGTGCCCGCTGTAGAGCTCGGCGGCAAAGCGACCAATCTGATCGTCCCGCTTTCCGCCAAGAACCCACTCAGCGAAGAAGCTTGCTCGGGTTTGGGGGCACTCGCTCCAGCCTCGCCAAGCTTACTTGATGCGATCGAGGCTCACCTGCGCAAGACTGGACGCGCAGCACTCGTGGCACCAACCATCGAAAAGGCATTGCAGTTAGAAAATGTGCCCGACCGTGTGGCGGCAAGCTGGCGTCGTCGGCTTGTCGACACTTACATCGGCGAAGCTAAAGCCCCTGAGAAATCGGTCGCACATGTTGAGGCATTGCTGCGCCGCGACCCGAACGACAAGACAGCGCGAGAAGCCGTGAAGAAATTGGTTTTGTTGCCCAAGGTTGGCGAGCAGGTGCTGGAGCTGATGCGAGAGGTGCGGCGACAACAGCCTAAAGCCTGAAAGGGCGGATTTGACCCCAACCCCCTGTGCCACCCCTGGCACAGCACGACTCCACTGTCGCAGCCTAGGGTGGCCCGAGGGTTAACCCGATAGGGTCAGTTGCTTCGAGAATAAGTCGCCCTCCTGGCTTCGCGGTACATCTGGAACGGAATGTGCTTAGATGCGCCGTTGGAGGTTTTCCTCATGCTGCGACAAGTGAGAATGAATCAGTTTCCGGTTCGATGGCTTTTGGGTTTGATCACGCTGGCGGGAGCGGTGGCAGTGAGTTGCTCATCCGACGAGAGCAGCAGTCCCAGAGCATCCTCGAAAAGCGCGGGTCCCGCCGCGAGCGGGTTTCCAACGGACGGCAGTGGGAATCCCGGTAGCGGCCTTGGCTCAGGCACCGGCGGCGCTTCCAGCTCTCCCCCGACATTGCCGCCCGAAATGGAAGTCCCGATCGATGCCGAGCGTCCCCACGCGGGCGATCGCTTCGTGTATGTGCCTAATCCTGCGAGCGATAATGTCGCGGTGATCGATGCGGATACGCTGGCGATTCGTACGGTCGAAGTCGGGGATGAGCCGCGCTATTTGGAGACCTTGGGTGGCAAGGACGTTGCGATTGTTTTGAATGTGCTTTCGGATGATGCGCATATTCTGCGCACTGATCCGAGCGGGCAGACGACGCCCAGTCGCTTGGCGGTGCTGGCTGGCTCGAATGCGATCGTGGTCTCTCCGGATGGCAAACACGCGGTGACCTATTTTGACGCCACTCGCGGTATCAACGGCCGAACCGGTAGCTTCCAAGATGTGAGCCTGATCACGATTGGTGAGGATGCTTCGAAGGATAAGGCAGTGGGTGTTTCCGTCGGCTTTCGCCCGAGTCGCGTATTTTTCAACAAGGATGCGACCAAGGCCTACGTGGTGACGGAGGATGGGGTGTCCATCCTGGATTTCGCCGCGCTCGAACAGGGTGGCATCACCAAGACGGTGTCGATCGCACCGCGCGAAAAGGCCAAGGCGCTCGATGTTTCGGTAACGCCCGATGGGAAGTACGCGTTAGGTCGGGTTCCGGGTGAAAGCTCGTTGCGGCTCGTGGATCTTGAAGCGCAGGGAGCGCCGGTGATCCTTGAGCTGAAGAATCTGTTTCATGTAACCCCACCTTCAACCGGTGCTGCAGGCATGTCAGGTGCCGCTGGAAGCGCCGGAGCTTCGGGCTCGCCTCCGCCAGTGCCAGTGGCGGGCATCGACTTGAGCGACGTCGATCTGGCAGCGAACGGGCAGTTTGCATTAGCGGTCGTGCGCAATCTGAGTGCCGTGTTGCAAATCCCAGTGCCCGGCGGCTTCACGGATCCCTCTAAGGTGCGCATACGGATCATCGACGGGGAAACGATTGGTTCGGTGGTGATCGCTCCGGACGCCAGCAAAGCGCTGCTCTACACCACTGCGTCGCCCACGATTGAGCGCGTCACGACCTTGGATTTGGTTTCGGCGACGACTCAGTTTACGGTTCAGGATCTTCGGAAATCAGCGCTCGCCGTGGCCATCAGCGACAACAGCCAAACCGCACTGGTGGTGCATGATAAGGTAGCGGGCGATCCCGCGGAGCCGGGCATCGATCAAGATGTGTTGATCGATCGTTCTTTTGGCTACAGCGTGGTCAAGCTGGATACGGGCTTTGCGAAGCTCCAGCTCACCCAGGCGGCAGTCGGCCCCTTTAGCATCACTCCTGATAGCAGCGCGCTCTTTCTGCTGTTCAATTCACCGAGCCTTCAGGAGATCCAACGCGTGGGGCTCGATAATTTCGGGGTTGCGAAGATTGCGCTCGGCAGCCCGCCCGTGTCTCTCGGCGCCGTTCCACGAACCAAGAAGATGTTTGTGGGTCAGCGGCATCCCGATGGGCGAATTACATTTGTCGATTTTGCTGGCTTGCAGGTGGAAAGCGTCACCGGTTTTGAGAAAAATAGCCGAATTCGCGAGTGAGCCGGTCGTTAGCCTTAAGCCTTTTAAGAAGGAGAGCCATGTTTTCGATTCAACGTTTCTTCTCAATTCCCTGTTTGCTCGCGCTCGGCGTCTCGGCCTGCAGCAGCTCCGGTGCTAAAGAAAATCCGAGCAGCTTCCTCCCGCCGCTCGGGCTCGTCGACCACGCCGTCTTCATCGATCAGGGGAACGATCGAGCCTTCTTGCTTGATTTGTCTGGAAATCTGACGCCGCACGCCAACCAAGTGCGGCTCCCGAAGGCGCCGATTTTGGCCCAGCGTCGTTTGAGCTTGGCTCCAGCCGAGGACCCAGATGAAGTGTTGATTCTCTCGGCTGGTGATTTAGACGCCACCGAGAGCGTCCCCAGCATCACGGTTCTCAACAAGCAGGGCGTCAAGTGGAGCTACAAGCTGGCTGCCGCGTTTGATTCGATGGTGCAGTCGCCGAATGGGCGTTACCTCGTAGTGAAGTTCAGTCAGACGAACGTGTCCAATCGCTTGCTCTTCAATCGGAATGAGGTAGCGATCATCGACTTGACTCAGGAGCCAAATGAGCTCACTAATCCGGTCGATCGCACGATTCGTGGTTTCGGGGAGCCGCCGGAAAGTATCGTGTTTTCGCCGCCCCTGATGATCAACGGGGAGGAGCGTCAGCTTGCGGTCGTGCTCTTCAAGCAGGTCGTCGCGCTGCTCGATCTCAAGTATCTGAACCGCCCCGAGTTCACGATTGAGCTGGCGGCATCGAGCGTAGGCGCGCCGAGCATCAATTTGGAACAGGTTCTCTTTGATGACAAAGAGAACAAGGTGTATCTGCGAGGCTCTGCTTCGCCGGAC
Source organism: Polyangiales bacterium (assembly GCA_038251425.1). Classification (GTDB taxonomy): domain Bacteria; phylum Myxococcota_A; class Polyangia; order Polyangiales; family Polyangiaceae; genus JBBRRP01. Next base: position 4,126 of record JBBSBI010000225.1, on the reverse strand, counting down.
ATTTACGTGATCCAGATAGCTCCGCGCGATGTCCCAAATGAGCCGAATAAGAATGATTTCGTGCCATCTTTGAACCAACTCGGTGGGGGAGGCCAGCTGAAGGACATGGCGCTCTATGGGGATGCGCCGGAGCGGCGTTTACTAGTGGCGGCCGGCGCCAATGCGCTAGTGATCAATGCTGATTCCAACCGCGTCACGAGTATTCCTTTGCCCGTATCCGCGACCAAGATCCTGCTGTTTGAGGGGCGCTCGCCGCAAGTGGATACCCGCGAGACTCGTGCTCTGCTTTACAGCCTGGGGACTTCGGATGTGGTGTTCCTTGACTTGGCACAGATCGAGGACAGGAAGCAGCGCAACGCCGAGCGCCTCAAGATCAACTCGTATCTTGATGTGATTCCGCTCAGGCCAACGGCGGGAGACGCTTCTGCTCCCAATCAGGTCATGCTGCGGCATGCAGGGTTGCTGGGCGCGAGCATTGTGGACCTCGATAAACGCACCGTGAATGCGGTTTCCTCGCAGGTAGACTTAAAGGCCGGAACGCCGGATGCGGCTTTGAATGGTGTTTGGGTTGCACCGAGCTACCAGAATAAGGTGGGTTTCATCGACCTTTCTGACCCCAACAAGATCCAGCCGAAGGAGGTGCGGTTGGATTATCCAGTGGTAGATCTTTTGCTATTCACCCAGGCTGCGCACAAGCGCGTTCTGGTGACGCACGATAGCTCGCTTGGCAGAGCGACGGTGCTGGAGGCAATGGAGGCAACCGATCTTCGAGATCTGACTCGGGCGGTCACGCTTGAAGGCTTTCTTTTGGGGGAATGAGTGGGAAACATGAACATGAAATTTGAAATCAAGAGTACGTTGTTTCTTGCGGTCCTCGCGTTCAGTGGAGCCTCCCACGCCCAAACAGCAGCGCCCGTTGAGCCTCCGGAGCCGTCCGTGGTCTTGACAGACGGAGTCCCCTCAGCCGTGGCTCCGCCAGCTGTTGCTGCTCCAGCAAGTCCGGCATCGGCAACACCTGTGCCCGCCGAGCGCGCCGCGACAACAGCTGCTGCTCTGCCGAACGATCCCCCTGGCGTGCTAGCTCCCACGAGCGGAGCGCCGAAAGCCGCACCGCCACCGTCGAATGCCCCGAGGGTGATCGCTTTGAATGAGGCTCCCAGCCAGTCATTGGACGCTGACGCGCCCGTTAAATCGAAGACTCCGCGCATGATTTCTGCCTTTAAAGGTGCTGTTCGAACGTCGTTCGACGTGAACACAGTCTGGGATCTGGATGATCGCTACCAGCTGTTCGATTCGAGCGACGTTAATGTGAGGATGGGTGTGAGTGTTGGCTACGATCTGCTCAGCTTTGATGGCGGCTGGGTGGTCGCCCCTGAGCTCGGCTGGTCGCATGAGTCGGCCTCGGATGGGCCATTAGCTCCACAGCTTTCACAAAAAGAACTGAGGGGGGATCACTTCTTTGGTGCCTTCCGTGCCCGCCATACCGTTGCGTCCTGGCTTGAGGGCTTCGGTCGTCTTCAGGGCGGGATGGCCTGGACACGGGTGGACCTCGCGTCTTCGGGGGCTAGCGTCGATCAGTATTCAACGGACGATAAAGCTCCCGAGTTCCAGCTCGGGGCGGGGCTTGTGGTGCGCACTCCCGATGCTGAGCGTGCGCCTCCGGGTGAGAGCTTGGCGTTAGGGTTCACGTTGGAGGCGGGCTACCAAGTGGCTCCCGCCTTGAAGCTCAAGCTCGAACGGGTGGCGACGGAGGGTCAGCGCATCAGCGTGCTGACCTCGGATCTCGGAACCCTGTCGCGCAGCGGGCCCTGCCTTCGTTTGGGTGTTTTTGCTCGATTTTAGGGCCGGCTCAAATCGTATCCCAGGCGTAACCTTCGCGCTCGAAAGCAAAGTCCGCCAGGCTCTTCACGAGCTCGTCCTCGTTCTTGTCGATCTCGATAAGATTCACATCGATGCGCCGTTGGGCCTGCCCAGCGAAGGCTTTGGCAATATCAATCTCGCGGCTCACGACGCTTTCACCCTCCGAGGTGATACGCGAGGTCACCCGGCTGAGCACGCAGCCCAGCGCGAACAGATCGATCATGATGTCGGCCAAGCGGCGCGTGGCGAACTGCTTCTCAATGATGAGCTTGCCATGCCGGCGCAGTAAGCGATCGGCAGCCGTTGCTAGATCCCGAGTCTTGTCTTCGAAGATGGCGGCCTGAGCCTTCAGCGAGGGGTGTACTTTGGTGAGCCGGCTCTTCTCGCGGGGGACGCCGGTCGCGAGTGCGGCACGTCGAATCGCGTAGTCGCGCACCACACCGAAGCCCTTGATCGGATCGTCGAAGACACCTTTGAGCGAGCGTGAGAGCTCCTTCAACTCCGCGCCCACATCGTCCATCGCGGAAAGCGCGATGAAGAGCCGGAGGATCTCGTTCGTGCCCTCAAAAATGCGATTGATTCGACAATCCCGCACCAGGCGTTCATACGGGAATTCGCACATGTAACCATTGCCCGCAGCAATTTGGAGGGCCTCATCCGCGCTCCGCCACAGGCATTCGCTGGCCAGAACTTTGCTGATGGCGGCCTCAATCGCATAGTCCTCAACCTTATGATCGACGAGCCCAGCCACCATCGACACCACCGATTCGGTGGCATAACAGTCGATCACCATTTGCCCGACCTTTTGCTTGATCAAGCCATACTCGCTGATCGGCTTGCCGAACTGCACGCGCTCGGTAGCTTGCTTGGTAGCTAACGCAATCAAGCGTTTCATGCCGCCCACCGAACCACCGCCCAGGCCGGTGCGTCCGCTGTTCAGAATGTTCATCGCCACTTTGAAGCCTTTGCCCTCTTCACCGAGCAGGTTGGCTTTAGGGATTCGAACATTTTCGAAGTGCACGGTGGTGGTCGAGCTCGCGCGCAGGCCCATCTTGTTTTCGTGCGGCCCGGTGGTGACGCCCGGCATGTCTCGCGTCACGAGGAACGCACTCAGATTCTTGCGTTCGTCGGCTGCGCCTGTCTTAGCGAAAACAGTGAAAAAATCGGCAATTCCACCGTTGGTGATCCAGATCTTTTCGCCGTTCAGCACGTAATCATCGCCGACTTTCTCGGCGCGTGTGCGAATCGAGGCGGCATCCGAGCCAGAGGTGGGCTCAGTCAAGCAGAACGCGGCTATCATCTCACCGGAAGCCAGCTTCGGGTAATACCTGGCACGCTGTTCAGCGTTGCCGAACAGTAACAGCCCTCGCATCCCGATCGAGCTGTGCGCTCCAACCGTCACTGCCACCGAGGCGTCGTACTTTGAGATCTGTTGCAAGGTGCGTGAGTAGGCGGTGCTTCCGAAGCCGACCCCACCGCCTTCTTCAGGTATCACCAAACCAAACAAACCAAACTGTCGAAGCTCTTCGAGGAATTCTTCGGGCAGGTGCGCTTCGCGATCCCAATCGGCAAATTCCTTAGCCTTAGGTTTCAACAGTGAATCGATGGACTCCAATACTGTCTGCAGAGTTTCCCGTTCCTTGTCATCCATTTGCGGGAAGGGGAACAAGATGTCTTCGTCGATCTCTCCAATGGAGAGTGAGACCATGAAGCTGCTTTTGGGTCGATCATTCACGTGGGGGTCCTCCGTCAGGTCTTACCAGGATACGCGCTCGTGCCCGACTCCGCGCGGGGCGTGTGCGCGAAGACAAAAAGCGCCCCCCGGCCTTCCAGCCGCCCCCAGCCGCTCCCAGCCGCTCCCAGCCGCTCCCAGCCCCCCTCTCGACGATTGTCGCGTCGCTCAGCCCGGCGAGTCTAGGTTAAAAACCCGCCGGGGCCGAGCGGAACGAGCGAGGCCCCCGGCCCATTGGGACTTACACGCCCAGGAGTAGTGCGCCGGCCGGTCTGCGGTCCATGGTCATTTGTTCGAGGCTGAGGGCGCCCCCCGGACCGGTGGCTTTCTCGGCTCGCTCACGGTTCAAGGATAGAATGAGGAGAGCCGCTTACTGATGACTGACGCTGAATCCAAGCTCGTTCCGCTCGCATCGAAGGGGCACCTTTCGGTGGCACGGCTTACCCATTTTTGGTATCCGCTCTGCTTCTCACGCGAGCTGAAGGCGCGACCGCTAGCACGCCGCCTGCTCGGGACTCCACTCGTTGTGTTTCG
>JBBSBI010000224.1:0-7996 GCA_038251425.1 Polyangiales bacterium | reverse complement strand
GGTGTAGCCGCGTGCCCAGTAGAAGAGAAATCGAGCGGGCAACGCCAGGTGCCCGTATGCCTGCATTTCGACATTGAAGATGGAGGCGTCCTCCGAGCGGGCGCGCACATCGAGCCGAATGGCTTTGCTGCCCGCAAGATCACCAGGAATTTCGGTGTCGAGAACCTCTAACGACGCGATGGGCGAGCTTGGTTGAAGCACCGCTTCGAGCAGATCGCGAAGGAGCGCCGGATTTGCAATGAACAGGAGCTTGAAGACCAAGTCGTTGGTGGGTTTGAGGCGCACGAAGGCCAACCTAGGAGTCGGGGTGGTGTTTGTCGATTGGGGAAAACCCTCGTTTTACTTGAGAATCTACTTTGGCTCGGACCGTGTCCCGCTTGCTTGGCTCCAGAGCAGAGCCGCTACAAGGCTCGGAAGCCACAACGCAACAGAACCCGACGCAAAGCGGAGCTGAGAATCTCGGGCGTCATGGTCTACGGCGACTCGCAAGACGACGGCCGAAGGCGTGTGCTTGCGCTGGCGTTGCTGGCTGTTCAGCTCGAAGCCGGCGAGCTTCCCGAGCTACCGGCGCTCTAGGTAAGCGACGCTGCGTGAATTGGGAGTATCGGGTTTGGGGGCCGCGCGGAGTGCACGGTTCCGTGCAGATTCGGCACGACTCCGGACGACGCACCGGGCCTTAGGCGACAGGGGATTCACGCCACTTCGAGTGTGGAGTATCACGGTGTCATGAAGCGCTGGCGTTGGTGGGTTGTGGGGCTCGTGGTCGCGTACTGCTCATGTTTGGCTACCACAGCGCGGCCTTTGCTCGGACGGGTGAACGTTCCCCTTGCCCGGCTCTCGGGGCTGAGGCGTCGTTGGCGCCCCGCCCGTGGCTCCCGCCTCGGGAGACACCTGGGAGCTCGGGCGGGCTGGCCCGGTTCTGAGCATGGGATCGGTGGCTTCCTATCGCGCCCTGGTTGCCTCCAGGCGGGGACCTCCGTACAGAGGGCGCCATGGGCGCGCAGTGGAAACAAAAGGGTCGGGAGCAAGCTGCTGACTCAAAAGGTCGGCTTTTTACCAAACTCTCCAAGGAGATTATGGTGGCAGCGCGAGCGGGCGGTCCGGATCCGAATGCTAACTCACGTTTGCGCATTGCGGTCGACCTCGCCAAAAGGAACTCCATGCCTAAGGAAACGCTGGAGCGAGCGATCAAGAAGGGCGCGGGCTTGCTGGATGACGGCAGCCATTTTGAAACGATTTTCTACGAGGGCTTTGCGCCATACCAGGTTCCCGTCATTGTTGAGTGTCTGACGGACAACAAGAATCGAACGGCGCCGAACATGCGGCTCTTGTTTCGCAAGGGGCAGTTAGGCGCTGCGGGCTCGGTGAGTTGGGACTTTAAGCGAGTGGGGTCGGTTGAAGCATCGCCGCCACCGAAAGGCGAAGATGCCGAAGAGGCCGCCATTGAATGTGGGGCTCAAGAGGTCGTGATTGGGGACGACGGACAGCTTCAGTTCATCACCGAGCCTCAAGATTTAGACGCTGTGAGCAAAGGCCTCTCGGCCCGAAGCTGGACAGTGACGGCAGCTAACTTGGTGTGGCTCCCCAACAATCCGGTCAGCCTCGAAGCGGCGGCGAGAGAAGAAGTGGAGTCTTTTTTGGCTGCTCTCGACAACGACGACGACGTGCAGCGGCTCTACGTCGGTCTCAGCTGAGCAAGGTACGACTTACGGAGGGAATTCAACTGAAACTCAGGGACTGGGAATTCCCGGAAGCTTTCGAAGCTGTTTCGTGCGCAGGTCAATCAGCAATGTAGTCGCCGTCTTCAGTTCCTAATGTAATGGCGATCCAACGGCCGCTTGGACTGGTGGAGTCGACGCCGCAAGAAGCGTCGGCAATGGAGGTTTGGCCGCAAAGTTCGATAGGGTTGTTTGAACTTTCGTGTGTGTGAAGTCTTCCGTTGCGAAACTGCCATTTTCGCGCGCCGTTGGTGCCGGAGACAGCTGTCGACCTACGGATCGCTGGCACGTGAGCGCATACGTCCTTTGCGTCCGTCTCGTGGACGACGCAGTCTTCAAAATACTGCAGCCTTGAGGTTACCTCACCTGTGGCAAGATCGATGGTTGCGTGTACCGCTAGATCCAACATGTTCATGTTTCGCTCCATCAGCGACAGACAGGCGTGCGTACCAGAGGGGTTGAGGAAGAAACCGGTTTCGTCTTGCACGTCCAGGGTAACGCCACTTGGCGCTGCGTGAGCTGTACATGACGAGGGATCCACCTCCCAATTGACGGGAACTGAAGCCACAACACGCTCTGTGTCTTTCGTAAGAGATCTCAGCTCCATAAGTGGGCCCGAGTTGTGAAGGAAAAAGATGGTTCCATCTGCGCGGCGCCGAGCTTGCGAAGCCGGCGTATCAGTTCTGCGCAGTGCTTCTCCGTTTTCACTAACAAGAAAGACGCCCCTTTCACCTGATGTGAGGAGCGTCGGGTGCATCGGCGATGGAGCCAGCGCTGACGGCGACACCACGTGATGCCCGCCCGTGATGGAGTGACACGCAGACAAAGACGTTAAAAGAAAAACCAAATAGCGCTTACGAATCGGGAGCACGTTGACGCCTAAGCCTCTTCCTAAAGCAGAATGTTCGCCCATCCAACCGGACTGGTCGGCTCTGGCGCTTCTGACGCTACCAAATGCAATTCACGTCGCGATACGATCGGATCGCGTTATCTTTCGTCAACAGAGGAACGCCACAATCTAGAGCTGTGCTTACAATCACGCGGTCCGCTGGATCAGCGTGAGCCCACTTGAGATCGACGCTCGTCAACCAAATCTTCGTATCTACAGGAACCACGGTGAGCGCACCTGTTCGAGCGACGCGGGACACGAATTCATCCATGGATATTGGCAGGGTCAGCTTGCCCCGCTTCACTTTGATCGCGAGTTCCCAAAATGAAATTGAACTGACGAATCCACCAACCCTTTCCATTTCCCCAAGCTGCTTTGCCGCCACCGCCGACAGTTGATTGGGATCAAGCGCCCACCAGAGCAAGACATGCGTGTCTAAAACGATCACGACTCAGGCCATTCTTGCGTTGTGGGGGCGAGAATATCTTCGTGATATTGAACGCGGCCTTGGACGTCGGCGAAAGCGTCTGCGGCGGCTGTGCGTTTGGCAATGGCAACGATACGGACGACTGGGCGGTTGTTGTCAGTCACGACCAACTCGTCACCCGTGTCTTCTACCCACCGCAGGTACTCAAGCATCTTGGCCTTGAGGACTCCTTTAGAAACCGTCTTCATTGAGCCAATCTGACCCTAGTCATGACTACGGTCAAGAAGTTCAGGGAAGAGGATGATCACCCCCTGAGGGCAGCAAGAGCCCGGAGTCAGAAGCTCGGGGAGTTCCAAACATCCAGCGTGTCGATATTGGCCCACGGAACCAAACGATGCCCCAGTAGCGCCGCAGTTTCCTGACCTAAATGCACCAATGTGCCCTTCTTGACGCGCAAAGGAGCCAACGCGGAAAATTTCTCGATGGCGTCGAGGTCACGCGGTCTTGGGCTTTGTGTGGCTTTGATTTCGATGGGGTGCAAAGCCTGCCCATGCTCCACGACAAGGTCCACTTCCAGGCCGTCGTGGCTGCGCCAGTAAAATAGGTTGTCCGCCGCGAAACCGCGCGCTCGTCGCGCTTTGATCGCCTCAGTCACAATCCAGGTTTCAACCAGCGAACCCCAGGCTGGGTGGGTACTAAGATGGGAGGCCTCTGTGATCCCCAACAGGCGACAGGCAAGACCGGTATCGAGTAGGTACAGCTTGGGATGCTTAACGATCCGCTTTCCCAAGTTCGAGTGGTGGGGAGGCAACAGGTGAACGATGTATCCAGCTACCAGCACGGAGAGCCAACCGCGAGCCGTTTTTGCGTCGATTCCTAGGTCGCTCGCCATGCTCGCCAAATTCAAGATTTGGCCCGAACGCGTCGCGCACAAACGAACGAACGCCGCAAATCGCGTGAGGTCGCGAATGGCTGCCAAGCTGCGCACGTCGCGCTCGATGTACGTTGCGATGTAGTCGCTGAACCAGCGCGCAGGGTCCACTGGGCGGCTGTGAACGGGAGGGTAGCCGCCGCGCCAAATGACCTCACGCACATCCTTAGCAGCGCGACCGACACCCTTAAGCTCGGCGTAGCTAAATGGCATCAACTCCAACCTCGCGACACGTCCAGCCAGACTCTGCGTGATGCGATCCATCACTTGGTATTGTTGCGAGCTGGTGAGAACCCAGCGTCCGAAGCGCTGATCGGAATCTACGATCCCTTGAAGCCAACGCGGAAGCTCCGGCACTCTCTGAATTTCGTCTAAGACCGCGCCATCGGGATACCTGGCGAGCCAAGCACGCGGATCTGCATCGAAGGCACTCTGCTCCAGCGGGTCCTCAAGGCTCACATAGGGAAGGTGAGCGAAGCCCTGGCGTGCCAAGGTTGTTTTCCCTGCCTGACGAGGACCTGTGATGACCACGACCGGATAGCCGCTGGCCACCTCTGCGACCAGTGGTTCGATGGCTCTGGGGATCATGGCCTTATAATTCCAGAAATTAAGGGGTTAGTAATCCTGAATTTCAGGATTAAGCACTCGACCCTAGAATTTTTGCCATCCGTGAGCCAAGCGGAGAATGAAGGCCCTGCGCGACGGCTGGGTGCCGCACTCCGTTCGAGGAAGCTCGGTGCACGGGCCTTCAGGCCTGCTTTGCCTCGGTGAGCTCAAAGACCGGCACTTCAAACGCCAGAGCTTCTGAGTAAATTCGCCATGAAGTGGTGGAAAATTCGCCATCGCGTGGCGAATTTGCATGCAAACATGGCGTTTTCATGCCCGATTTCCCCCTAGTTTTCTCGCCCAAGGGTACACGGCGGCATTCTGCTTGAGCGCCTGGATGTACGCAGGAAGAAACGTCCTCCCAGTCTCCGGCTCAGGGGAGAGCGTTGCGTGGAGCGAGACCTAGGTTGGGGAGCAGCGAGGTCGCAGCAGCAGCAGGGGAGCTGAACACCGTGGACGTCACCTCACGCGAACCCTGAGCTAAGCCAGCATCTCCGCAGGTGCTTGCAGCAGCTCGATCAGCACGCCTTCGCCGCCGATAGGTTCAAGCGCACTGCCTTTAGGATGGATAAAACACACGTCATGGCCAGCGGCGCCACGGCGGATCCCACCTGGTGCAAAGCGTACGCCACGCTCCGAAAGCCACGCCAGGGCGGCGGGCAAATCATCCACCCATAAGCCCACGTGATTGAGCGCCGGCTCGTGAACGCGTGGGCGCCCCAAAACATCGATCGGTTGCATCAAATCCACTTCCACGGTGGCTGCACCGGAGCCAAGCTCCAAAATATCCTCCTCGACATTCTCAGCTTCACTGCGAAAGGTTCCGACCTTGGTTAGCCCCAGGAGTTCCACCCAAAGCCGAAGGAGCGGGCCGCGATCCAACGCGCCGATCGCGATTTGCTGCAGACCCAGCACTCGGAAGGGGCGCTCACTCATGGCTAGAGCGCAGGCGTTCGACCCTGGAGACCCACCTGCACCTCCAGATTGCTGTTGAGAGAGCGAATCACGCCTGTGGTCATGCCGGCATCCAAGAATACTCCAACATATTCGTGGAGCTCCACTTGCAGCCCCCCACCCAGGTGCAACGCCAGCTCCTTCGGATAATCGAACTTTTCATAGCCGGGCTGGTTGCCTCCGCCCTCGGTTTCCCAAGCGACTGCCGGTTCGAAGAAGATCTTAAGACGCGAATCTTGCATCGAGTAAATGCGTGTTCCAATGCCGAGCATGCGCACCGGTTTCGTATTCGTCTCCAGTTCACCACTCAATCCGAATCGGCCCCATAAAAATGGCTCGATGCTATCAGTCACCGCAAAGCTGAGGGCGCTCTCAAGGCCATACGGCGCTTGATGCCCACAGAATTTCTGAGCTTCGCCCGGATCTTTTTCTGGCTGCTTGCAGAAAGCGCTGTCGCCTGAATATCGAAACACCATGCGCAGGCCGCCGACGACACCCATGCGTAAGCCGAAACGAAACCCATGCGTGAAGTCGTCGGTGGCTTTCTTCGCAGGTTTGGCTGGGTCCTTTTGAGTCGCAACTGTCGGCGTGGTGACTTCGGTCGAGGCTGTCGGCGTGGCCGCAGCCGTTGCAACAGGCTTCGATGCGGGCTCACTTTCGGCGGCTGCCCCACAGAGAGGGAGGGCCTGCACGCTCAGAAAGGCAGCGAGGGGGAAGGTACTTCGAACCAGCGAACGAGCCCAAGGCGACATGGGGGCGGAGTCTAGCGGCGCCCTCGTGTTTCGGGAACCGAGCGCGGCCCGCAGGCTCTCTGACGCGGGAAAGCTACGATTGAGGCCATTTTTAAGGGCTCTTCGAGGTTCGATAAGCTTGCCCATGGCGGAGGAAATTCACTCTCTCCGAGAAACCGGGTACGCTGAGACCTATGTTTAAAGAGTCGCTTCAGGGGATTGTGGACAACACCGATGGCGGGCTGGCTGGCGTTGTCATGGACTTCGAAGGGATCCCACTCGAGGTGTACACGCGGAACCAAGGACCCTTCGACATGGAGGTCGTTGGCGCTGAAGTGAGCGTCGTGGTGAAAGCTATTCAGCGCACCACCCAGATGCTTGAGGCTGGCGAAACGAAGGAAGTGGCGTTCAAGAGCGAGAAGCTCACCACACTGATTCGCGTCATCAATGAGGGATACTTCATGGCGGTGACCATGACGCCCGATGGCAACATGGGTCGAGCACGCTACCTCATGCGAGTTTGTGCCCCGAAGCTTAAGAAAGAACTCGAACTCTGAGTCAGCGCAACAATGGCCGCAACTCGTAAGCCAAGAACACCGTGCGTTTACGTCCTAAGCGGACCGAATCTGAATCGACTCGGGAAGCGTGAACCTGAAGTTTACGGTAAGGCCACGCTTGAAGAAGTGCACCGTGCGCTCGAAGCGGTTGCAGCCCGCGCGGGAGCAACGCTCGTGTGCCGCCAAAGCAACTACGAGGGCGAGTTGATCGGGTGGATTGAAGAAGCAGAAGACACCGGTGCCGCCGGGATCCTGTTGAATCCGGGAGCTTTGACGCACACTTCGTATGCGCTCCATGACGCCATCAAAGGCACGCGTGTGCCTACGGTGGAGGTTCACATCTCCAACCCCGCGGCCAGGGAGGAGTTTCGGCATCATTCGTGTGTGGCGGCTGCCTGCCTGGGAACGGTTTCGGGATTCGGAACTGCCTCGTATCGGATCGCGCTTGAGGGAATTTTGGCCCGCTTGTGAAGTGCTCCAGCCTAGTAGCAGCCAAAATAACGCAGTGCGACGCATGCTACTGAGCCTTGCGTAGTCAGATTCGCGCCGAGAGCGTGTTGTCACTCGCGGTCAGTCTCGACTAGGTTCGTCCGCCAAGCGCCGGAGACAGTACATCGTGGATATCCCCATCAAGCAACTCAAGCATCTGCTCAAGACCCTCGAAGAAGGAAAGGTGAGTGAGTTTGAGTTCGAAGACGAAAAACACCGGATCCGTGTCACGCTCGATCGTGGTCAGAGCGGTGCAGCGCTTGTCAGCTCCTTTCCCCAAGCCTCCTCGACGCCCGCACTAGTAGCCACGCCAGCGTTGCCCGCGGCAGCGGCGGATGAGCCCGGAGTGTTTGTGACCTCACCCTTTGTCGGCACGTTCTATCGTTCCTCCTCGCCCGAAGGAGAAGCCTTCGTGAATCCCGGCTCTTCTGTTGTTGCGGGGAAAGCGCTCTGCATCGTGGAAGCCATGAAGCTCATGAACGAGATCGAAGCGGAGTTTGCCTGCACTATTTTGGAAGTGCTAGTTGAGAACGGCAAGAGCGTGGAGTTTGGACAGAAGCTTTTCCGCGTGAAGAAGTAAGCCACCTTGAATCCATCACCGGAATTCGGCAGACGTCATGTTTAAAAAGGTTCTCATCGCCAACCGCGGCGAAATTGCGATTCGGATCATTCGAGCCTGTCGCGAGCTCGGCAT
>JBBSBI010000223.1:0-8015 GCA_038251425.1 Polyangiales bacterium | reverse complement strand
GGGCCAACACGGTCTCGCTATCGTCCGGTTCCGCAGGTAGCTGGGATTCGTCTTGTGAAGACATGCTGGTCGTTTCTGCCAGGGGAGTGGGGATCGTTTCATGCCCATCCGAGCGTCAAGCTCTGCTTGGCCATTTTAAGTAATCCTGGGCTCATCGAATGAAAATCGTGCAAGCGAGACCCCTCCTCGTTCCTCCTCCGGGATCTCCTGGTGTCGGCAAAGAACAGGTTCACGACGAAAGTGCTGGATATAGCCGCGGGCTTTTAGCGAGATCTCGCCCGAGTCAAGTTCGAGAGCCCAGCTCCATCCCACCTGATTGTTAGGTAGCGGGGTACGAACAAGGTCCAAGACATGCACGGTCTGGCTCAGCATGGGGAGCGCGAGCGAAATGTCACGCGCGTCCTGGAACACGAGTGTTACGGGTGAAATCCAAAACATGAACGTGTTGTCTGGAGGGACCGGGTTGAGCCACTTCACGATGTAGTCGAGATCCAGCGCGAACTCAGATGAACCAGGAAACGCAGCCACGCCATAGAGGCGAGCGTCGTGCCAGCCCATCGTTTCGAAATCATCCTGGTTCCAAGTCGCCTTGGCCAATAATTCGTGTTCTGCCATTTTGCTCTAGCGGCTCCGGTAAAAGATCAATCCGTTACGATCCAGATAATGCCTGAGAGTTTGCGGCGAACACGGGGAGTGGCAATCATTTCACTTCACCTCGGCTCTGGCACTCAATGCAATACTCGGGGGCGATCCAGTGGTTGATACCTGAAGACGCGAAAGGTCGACGTGCATTCCCTCGAATTCAAGCCTTGGGAGTGTCGCGAGCACGTCCTCCCCTTTGAACGAATAAGTCAGGTTTGCCTTGCGGGACATTTTCAGGGCAATCGGCAAGAGGTCCCCGAGGCAAGGTGTCAATACTTGCCCGTTCTTGCGAGTTGCAAGGCAGTTTACGTGGAGGCTTTGAACCTTCCCTACAAGGGAGAACGTGTCCAGCTGGTGCGCCACGTCGAGACCGAACTTTGCGTGCCCGAACACAATGCGATCTCCCAGGGTACCGAGGCGCACCGCCCCAAGGCCCACACCGATCGAGGTGGGCGTGGTATTGCTGGAGGTAACGGTGGGAGGCAGCATCGGATCCACGCCGGTAAAGCTAAAGGCAGCAACCTTAAGTCGCTGCGCTAACGCATCAAAGACAGGCGGCGATCTTCCCAGATCGCGTAACAACCCTGTGTCCCAGAGGTAGTGCGTGAGCTGATTTATCGCATTTGCATCGAGGCTAACGGCCAGTGAATCGCTAGGGGACTCGACTTGCAGCGTCGGAAGCTCAGGAATATTGACGGGGCCGCGGTCCTCGCCAACATGTGCTGCACCTGGCACTTTTAGCAGGATGCATATCGGTAGCTTAACTCCAGCTTTGGAAACGATGGGCTCCGACGCCAGGCGCACCTGAAGAGAATCCTCTGGTCGGAACTTGGAAAGAGCAATAGGTTGTGTCATCCCCGCCATGCCCCGGGAGATGTTGTCCAATGCTTGGCGAACTTCGCTGGTTACCTTGCGCTGCGCAGCCTCAGGGATTGCTTGTTCAGCTTTCGCAGTGCCCATGTCGGCGCCGATGTCAGCACCCGCCAGCGCCCCCCATAGACCCGCCGGCCCGAAAAGAACGAGCCCTGCGGCACCCGCCAACAAGGCACCCGCCGATGCACCGCAACCTGCAGCTTGTTCGACTATCGCGCGTCTGAAAGGTCCCAATAGCTCGACTTTAGGCTCCATATCGGGTCGGAGCCCCAGGCCTAGGGCTCCATTCCGTTCGTCTATCACCAAATCAGCACTCACGGAAAAGCGCGATTCGTCTGCGAACAATACCGCAATCCCGACAGTTACGAAGCCCTCGTCCATTTGCATACGGGTGACCACCGAGCGGATCTCGGGATATGTAACATTGATGTCACAGCTGTCGACGCTTTCCTGAAAGTCCCCCGTGAGCTGGCTGCGAAGCGCTCGTTCGATTGCTGCGGCAACACCTCGCGCTGCTCCATCAGGATCGAACAGCGCCGCTCCCAGATTCAGAGTATATCCACAAATAAAATCGTCACGACCGTGAAACGGCCCAATGAGCACAGGCCAAGTCACCTCTCTATGATAAGCAGGTCCGTAGTTAACCTGCCAAGTTGTTAAAGTCAGACCTGAGCCCAGAAAGCCCAACGGCTCATGCTTAGGCCGCAGCCCTTGTTGAAGTATGGTTGGCTGCTCGGCGTCCCAGATGGAAATCACGGAAGAATAGGGCCTCGAACTCCGCACCGCGACCGTCAGGTCACTTGGATGACTTCCAGCAAGCAACGCAACGAGCGCCACACCAGCCAGCACGGTCAACCCAATTCCAGCGAACGGCGAACTGCTCATGTCTTCATACCCCAAACAAGTTGAGCAGAATAATTGTTACGAGTTCCGTCAAAACGACGAACACGGTCGCCTGCATTACCGATGTCGTCATCCCGGCAGTAATTTGCTCAGATCGTGACTTCGGCTGCATACCGTGTCCCACGACGATAGAGGCCACTGTGAGGGCGTAGACTAAGACGGACCAAATCGCCCGAATGAGGTAAGGCTGGCGCTCAGGGGGCCGTGCGACAAAATCCGTTAGCAGTACTTCCCATGCGTGCTCGACTCCGCGGGAAGCATAAAGCACGTAACCCCCCGCGGTCATTGCGAGCGTGAATACTACGAACGTTGCGAGGTATGCGACGCTTAGCCCAAGCCACGCGGGGGACCACAAGTATCGTTTGGGCGCCACGCCTAGACCCTCCAGCGCGGTCACTTGGCCGTTAACACGCAGGCTACCGAGCCAGGCACTCGTTGCGGAACCGCTTGTCGCCACAAAGAGGATCGCTGAGAGCGGTGGCGCTAAGGACAGGATGTACGTTCCCTTGATCAAAGTGAAGACCGCCGCCGGATCCAAATCTTTGCTTATGCCTGAGATCACGTAGGGGACCGTGAACCCGAGGAGACCCCCCACAGTGGCGTAGAAGAATGCAGGTCGGAGTAAGGTTTGGGTGAGGGTTCGTCGCAGAACGACTCCGGACTCACGAAATAAGTGAGGGTTAAGAAGGCTCCGCATGGCGTCACCTGCAACACGGAATGGCGCCAGGACGTCACGAACCGATTGTTGACCCGCGCTACCTTCCCTGGCTGGGCGTTCCCGGAGCAGCAACTGCTCAACGGATGCCTCCAAGCCAAGTTGACGTTTCTGCCGAACCGCAGCGTCAGCAAGTTCGCTCGGCCCATCCCAGGATTCTATCGGAATGAGGATGTGAGCACTTGGCTCAAGGAAGAAGATCTCGTCTGCGGCTCCTCCAGCAAGCGCAAGATCATGCGTGATGACAATGATGCCCAGGCCGTAGCTACGCGCCTGTGTAACCAAGAGCTTGGCCAATGAGCGAACGCCGACGGGATCCAGCCCGACCGAAGGTTCGTCCATCACAACGATCTTCTTTCCCGCCGCTAGCACCCGCGCAACCGCAAGTCTCTGTGCTTGCCCACCGCTCAGTGTATCAACTCCACGTCCGCGCACGCCGATAGAGTTGTCCAGCCCCACAGCTTGCAACCAAGTGTCTGCATTCAAGGGAGCACCTGCGGCTGCCTGCGCGAGTTCCACATTCTCAGTAGCGTCAAGATGATCAAGTAGCGCACCTCGTTGCGGCACGTATGCGGGGTCACTTGTCACGTTGCGAGTCGTCCAAGACACGGGAAACCCAGAACGCCTGAGTTCATCTGGCGAAAAAATAGCCCTTAGGAGGGTACTCTTGCCCGCGCCTGAGGGGCCGAGAAGAACAAGAACTCGTCCTTCTCGGAGGGTGAGCGTCACATCTCTCAGCGCAAATTCACCGCCCGGAAACATTACCGTTAATCCACGAATGTCAACCAGTGGCAGCGTTGCCTGCTCGGCTGGTACGCCATCTGCCACAGTACTGATCACCGATTCCTCGCGCAGCGAAAGCCGTTTATATCCGGTTCACGACCCGAGGCGATGCTACTCCTTGTGTCCAAGGCAAGGAATTCAGCGCCGTAAATCCAGTTTCCCCCGCGAACCACATGGTAATTAGACGCCCCACTCAGCAGAGCGCAATTGTTGCAGGGGAGTGGAAGCGACACGGAACGCCAATCTTGCATGAATTCGTCTACATTTCCGCTGAGATCCGATTGGCCCCACTTGCCGTTGCCAGCTATCACTGAACCTACTGGAGCAAAGAAAACGCCATAGTGCTGCCCGTAGACTGCCAAATTGGCATCCGGTCCCGGCACAGTCATGCCCCAGGGGTAAAGCCGCTGCTCACTACCGCCAGCGGCGGCGTAGTTCCACTCAGCTTCAGTGGGCAGCCTCCCACCATCCCACGCGCAGAATGCCTCCGCCGTGAACCAGCTCACGCAATTCAGTGGAAGGTTCTCCGCGCTCCCAGGGGTATTCGTCCAGGTGTGGATGTCACCACAGTTTGTCGAAGTGACGAGCGCCGACGCGTTGGCAGGCAGGCTGGCATTCCAGGTGGCGTCCCACCCCGGATCATTAGGATTGTTAGTATTCTTGCCCGCGCCCGCTGGAATCATCGTCTGGGTATACACGGCGACGAATTTCCGGAATCTCCCGACCGTCACTTCGTAATTATCGAGCCGGAAGGCGCTCACCGTCGCTGGATAAAGCCGATCGTTGACGCGATTGAACGTACCCCCAGGCACCGTACCAGTCGCGCAACAATTCACATCCCCCGAAGCCCCGCACGTAGCGGGCAAGCCAGAACAGCTGGGCGGGCTCCCACACGCTCCATTGCCGCACAAGGGAGCGCGGTCCGGACAAGTCTGACCAGCCCCCCAAACCCCATTTGCATCGCAAGTTTCGACAGCGTTGCGAAGGCATCGTGTGCTAAGTGGCGTGCACTTAGTGCACTGGCCCGCCACGCAACTGTCCGTGCAAACTTCAACCTGCATCGAGGTTACCAAATCTGCACCACATTGAACGCGCGATTCCCCGCTGCAAATCGATTCAAGTGATTGCTTCGTGGCGCACTCGGCGACAATTGGATTGCACACGCCCGAGTTTGCCCCAGGCCGCGTATCGCAGTTTTGCCCAACTGCACATGTGCCATTTGCGATCCACACACCGCTTGCGCAAGCGAGTTGTTGACGTTGTGCGTAGCCAGCACACGCATAGGTTCCGTTCGTGCACGGCTCCCCGAGAGTACCAACGGCCCCTGGGGCTCCGGTGCCTGCGGCTCCGCCTGTTGGAGAACCCGCTCCAGGGCTACCGCCAGATCCAGTGCCACCGGCCGTTGACGTTCCTCCGGTCGGAATCATCCCGGTTCCTCCACTCTGCACCCCGGCCCCGCCCGTTACCCCACCAGGTCCCGCCCCTCCGGTCACAACGCCGAGCACGCCGCCGCTCCTAGCGCCCGGCATGCCACCGCTCACTGTTCCGAACGTGCCCCCGTTCTTCATCCCACCAGAACTACCGGGCGCTGCGTCGTGTTCGGCGTCGGTGCAGGATGACATTAACAGAGCCACCAGAGGATTTGTGAACCCGCTCCAGGACCTGAATTCAGTCGCTTTTTTGTGCATCACCCTAGCTTCCTCCTGTGCTGTTTCCTTCAAGCTGCTCGACTGCCGTTAGCCCCAGTACGGCGCGGTTTGCAGAATCCATAACGGTAGCGGTGGACACATGGGGAAAGCAATCGGCAATATCGCGGGGCATAAATTGCCCAGCAGGAGATGCAAACAAGCGCTGCAAGGGCAGGCATCTCACCCACGTCAGCGCCTTGAGTTCTCTATTCACCTAACGTCTGCTACTCATTCGCCTTTTTGTCGTTGCCCCAGCAATTCTGTGGAGGCTTGAACGTTCGAGTGCCTCTCCGGGACTCTGCACAAGTGTTGCCAACCGATTCAGGTGTTACCTCACTGTTCCGCCGGCCGACGCGAGGGCGGTCGACACCTAGCGACGAGGGTCTGGCGGGTCGCCCCCCGCCCCCCGCTGAACAGTGTTGACGACCGTCAGTGGGCTTGCGCGACGAGCCGTTTGTTTTGTCGCGCCATCTCGTCGCTGAGGTCGTCTTTGAGCGACTGCAGATCGTCGGCATCCTCATTGAGCGGATTGTCGGCTGCACCGTCTCCATTGTGATCTGCTGCAAGCGCATGTTGGGCTGCGGATCGATATCGACACTGCGACGGTCAGTCGATCCCCTATGGCGCTAGGGGGAGCCCGGAATGTGGGTCGATCTGCTTCATCAAGTGGTCGAGAATCTCAAACATTCGCTCAGTCTCGGATGCAAATTTGGTTTTGAAGTATTCGGCGACAGTAGCGCAGCCCTCGGCCTGCGCTGCAGTTTCATAATTGCCATGAAGTAGAGTGTTCCGGACGTTGACCACGCGCCTAATTCCGTCTTCTTGATCATCCCAGGGGAGACGCAAAAGGCGGCGGCGACTCGAAACGGCTTTTTGGAGAAGATTGTAGAGGGTGTCGGAGGGTGCCGCATCCGACCCGAGCACAATGCGCACGAAGCGCTCCAGGGCCAGGCAGGTCAAAGCGGCTTCTGAGATGAGAAGCAGGCGTTCTTGGGAATCTCCTTCCCTATGCCGAAGATTGCCGGATCGGAGGAGAGCCAGCTCACGTGCTATTTCCTGCATCTCGCGATGACGGTCTTTGAAGGTAGTGCCTTCGGACATTTGGTTCTCGTCTGTCCAACGTATCGCGCTTCCCTAGCGAGGGCTAGAGCGAGCCTGTAAAGGCGATCGCCTCGCCATCGTGACAAGAGATTTTCGTGCATGCGGGTCTTTCGATTTCTTGGGGTGTGGTAACGCCAATAGTTCAGAGGCCTTCATGCACATCGAGCGCCAAGCGACCATCTTGTGCCGGATCGCGTCCCTATTTGTGGAGATACCTTATGGCACGGAGTTAGCCAGTGCCTCGATGAATTGCGGCATCAGTGCGTTCCGCTTCTGCCCAGTTCGAGTCTGCGTCCCGCCACTGTGTGCCCGATTTATTCTTCCAAAGGAAGTACGCACGCTCAAGGATCCGTTCGTAACTTCCGGAGGGCGCGGCGGGAAAACTCAGAGGTACATTGATGGTCTTGGCCGCGCCGGATGCCGCCACGGCGGCATCCAAGATCGCTTGGCGTGCGCTGAGCAGCAAGGGAAGTACGTCAGTCCGGATATCTAACGAATGCGTTGCGTATCGCAAGACACCATTCGCGATGAAATCACGTTGGTCAAAGATAGACAGTGCATCTGCATGGGGTTTTTCCCGAACGTTGCCCAAGGCTCGGTCCTCGATATGCTCAAAGGCGTTCCGAATTTCGCGAAGAGCTTGAGAGATCTTCGGCGAAAGACTGACTGAGGGGGACGGTGCTGAAAATCTCCCGGGAATGTCCTTTAGCATGTCAACCGTACGTCCGAGCGCGACGCACATGAGTTCGGCGTTCCCCAATGCGCTGAAGAGCCGATCCCGCGCTGCGAAGAAAGGCTCGGACCGCTTGGTCAGCGACTCAAGCACGTGACGGCACAGCGAGTGTGCTGTATCGAGCCGTCGCGCGGAGGCAAACAGAAATCGAAATAGTGCGGGATCCGGCGGAGCTCCGACCATCAGCCAGGTCCACAGTACGTTCGCCACGGGTGCGTAGCCGTCGGACCCTGGTCGGTTGTGCCTGTCCACGTCTTGAAGGAAGAACTGAACGCTCCCTACCGGAAAGACAAGCTCTTCTCCTGCGTAGGGATAGAACGCTACAGATTCACCGCTGTCAAGCTCGCCCTGCGCCAGAGTTCGGCCGAAAACGGTGTGCCCTTTGCGTCCTGCAGGGACGACTCGTACGCCAATTATAGCGTCATTCGCGCCAACCTCTGGAGCTGATCCGATTTGTTGGACACCTAACAAAGAGAGTAATCTCTGGGAGTCCCAATGGCAAAGAAGAAAGAACAACGTACTAAAGAGTTCAAGCTTGAGGCGATACGGCTGGTCGAAGCCCGCGGTGATCGCAGCG
>JBBSBI010000222.1:0-8098 GCA_038251425.1 Polyangiales bacterium | reverse complement strand
TTTGCCCTCCATGTTGGGCGGGCGAGACTCCAGAGATACGACATGTGGCTGCCGCAACTGGAGCTCCGCCGCGTCTTCAATCGTGACCAAGCGTTCGTCGCCCGAGATGGAGCCGGACAGCACGTTCAGGAGGGTCGTTTTTCCGCTGCCGGTTCCGCCTGAAATAATGATATTTTTCTTCACCTTCACCGAGCGCTCAAGGAAGCTCGCCATGCGTTGGCTGAGCGAGCCAAACTTCACAAGCTCCGACATCTGGAGCGGTTCCTTCCTGAATTTGCGGATCGTGATGCACGCCCCTTTGAGCGCCAACGGAGGGATCACGGCATTCACACGCGAACCATCTTTGAGGCGGGCGTCCACGATTGGAGTGGATTCATCAATGCGACGACCGAGCGGAGTCACGATGCGTTCGATGACCGCACGAACTGTCTCATCGTCCGTGAAGCGAAGGCCCGTGAGCGTTAGCCTACCCGCACGCTCAGCATAAATGCTCTGCGGATCCACGACCATGATCTCGCTCACCTCGATGTCTTGCAGCAATTGCTCTAAGGGTCCAAGCCCGAGTGCCTCATCCGTGAGCTCCTGCACCAACCGCTGGCGGTCAAGGTTTTCAGGTAGCTCAGCCCCCATGCTTTGGAGGATCATACCCAGAGCTTCGATCACCTTGGGCCGCATCTCATCCACATTGATGCGCGCGCGACCCAACTTGGGAAGATCGAGATGGTCGAGTAAGCTGCGATGGATCCGCCGGCGAAGCAGTGGCGGCGCCTCCGTTTCCACAGGAGGCGAGGCTAGCTGAACTACCACCGGCGCAACGACTGGGGTAGCCAACAGAACCGGAATCGGAGCTGCAACAGGAACAGCCAATGGAATCGGAGCTGCAACAGGAACCGGTGGTTGCGTCTTCCGTATCACCTGCAACTCAAAGGGCCCGACACGGATCGGCACCGTTTGCGCGCGCACCACCCGCGCTGCCTGACGCAGCAGCAACCCATCCACCAACGAGCCATTGTGGGAACAATCAGCCACCACCAGGTCAACACCCTGTCGCGAGAGCGACACATGGCGCCGTGACACCACATTCGAAGGCAAAAAAACGGCACATTCGGGATTACGCCCAATCCACAACGGCTCATTCCCTATCGAAAGTTCAAGGCTTCCCGAAGGTGTCACCACCGTGATCTGGAGCTCAGCGTTTTCCACGAACGCCCCCCTTCACACGCGGCTCATCCAACATTCGGCTTTGCTCGATGTTGCCGTCGTACTCTTCGAATAGCTGAAGCGCCTCCTTGATCCGCCGCTGGGCGTCCTCAGAGGTGGCATCCACCACCGAGGGCACTATCATCACGATGTTCTCCAGATCCTGGCTCGTCGAGCGTTCCGAGCCAAATAGCAAGCCCAAAAGCGGGATTTGGCTCAATCCCGGGAGCCCCGAACGCGTGTGGACTTCGCTCTTCGAGCTGAGGCCAGCCAGTATCAGTGATTGACCCAATTCTAGGTTCACAATCGTGTCGAGCTGCGATGTCGTGCGCCCTGGCGCTCCCGTGCCGCGATCATCGGCCAAATCCGAAACATCCGCGTGCACGAACAGATCCAACCTGCCAGATTCGGAATCGTACTTTGGCTGAATTTGGAGCGAGCTCCCAAATGTGATCTGATGAATGCCGCCTGAGAGGCTACCCTGAACGGGAATATTCACCTCGCCGCCACCGGCAAACGTGGCTTTTTCACCGTTGGCCGTGATCACCGCCGCATGTCGCATGACCTTGGCGAACCCTTTGGCCTGCGCAATATCTAATTTGGGCAGCGCCTGAGTGACCACCGCGCCTGCCGTTTCAAAACGATTCGCCAAGAGATCGTAGCCCAGATTCAGGGTTCCTCCGCCAACCGAGCCTGGCCAGTTCATACCGACTTGGTGATTGTAGCTCTTGTCCAGTTGTACAAAGTAGAAGTCGAGCCGAATGTTGTCGCGTGCGGGAACGCCCGTCTTTGGAGTTGTCGCCTTCTCTTCAGCGCCTCCGTCTACTTCGATGGCGTACTGCCGTTTCGTTCCATTTTGCATCAGCAAGAGAAGCGATGTCACTCCAGGATTCATGGCTACGACCACGAAGTCCTTGGCATCTGGTGTGAGCCGCACATCTACGACGCCCTTCACGCCTTCTGAGAAGCTCTGCACTCCGGATGCGGACAGAACCTGCTGTTCCCCCACCTTGAGTTGAATGCTCTGGGAAGGCGCAGCTTCATTGAGGCCCGAACTGACTTCGGCGTTGGCGTCGGGGGCGGCGCCGAGCAAGGCACCGCAGACGCAGGCGGCAGATATCAACGAACGAAAACGGTGGTGCACAGAATTCTCCTTGAATCGGGTTGGAACGATGCTCATTGGACCCGCTCGATCACGGGCACTTCAGGTTGCTTTTTGGCCGCGACGGCCCAATCCGTGCGTTCCTTGGCCTGCTGCACGTCGCCCTGAGTGGTGCTCGGCAGCTTGTCTAACAGTGTAATATCGTCGGCATTTCTGAGCGAAAGCCTCAGCGTTCCGCCTTGCTCGGCCTGAGTGATCGTTTGTGCTTGCTCGACGGTCATACTCACCACGACCGAACCACCCCCGCGTCCTGACCTGACCTCAGCCGCCACCTCGGTGGTGCCATTGACAGCTAACACCAATAAATTTTGGAGCAGCGTGACCGTTTCAGCTCCGGAGTGCGAAGTGTACAAAAGATCCACGCGATCGCCCGGTCGGAGGAGACCGTCGAATAGCTGTTCGGAAGCGATATTGAGAGCACGCATCCCCTTTTGAACCAGGCCAGCCAGCGAACGCGCAGCTTCTTGGCCCCCAGCCACATCTGTCCACTGAATCAAGTCACCACCTTTGAGTACAGCATTGGTACGGACGCCGATCAGCTTTTCCGTATCGCTAGCGCGCACCTGGCGGCGACTCACGTAGCTCGACGGCACTTGTTGCAACGCCAAGTCCGTCTTCGAGATCACAGCACCGAGCGGCAGATCCCGAACCGTGGACACCAGCTGAAGCTTTGGCCCACCGGCGACCTCCTCTTCAAGACGGGAAAGGTAGACCTGACCGAGGGCCGCCGCGCCGATGCCGCTCGCAATCGAGAGAATGATAAGAAACTTTCTATTTGCCATAGTGTGCCGCGTTGCTGCGTTCGCGAAATTCGGCGAACCCCCATGCTTCGACCGCGCCCTCGCACAGTTGCTCGCAAAATGAATGCGCAACTAGGAGCGCGCCCGGTCGATAGCCCTCAAACCGAATCTCTCCGGGAGAATTCCGCATGAAACGACGTCTATTTCTGTTCGCCTCTTTCGCTCTGTTCGCTGCTTGCGGCCAAAACCGAAAAGCTTGCCGGGAGGGCTCAGGCTGCGTGGCGGATTCTGCTTCGCCTCCCAGCACCGGCACCGTACTCCGCGCGAGCTTTGGAAAGGAACCAGGACAACTCGGCGTTTCCGACGCTGATGAGGGCAACGCTGAGGCGCCCATGAGTCTCGTGTTCGACCCAAAGACGGGCGAAATAGTGTTGCTTGATCAGGTTAACCTGAGAGTTCAAGTCTTCCTCGGTGGCGCGCTCAAGAAGGTGATCCCAATCCCCTCTGGGACCATACAAGATCTCGCACTACTGGCGAACGGCAACATTCTCTTACTGGATCGTCTCAAGAACGCCGAGCTGATTGAGATCGATCGAGAGGGGAGCGTGCTCGGAACGACGAGTGTGGTCGGTGACGGCATCGCCTCCGGCGCTGAGATCTCTGCACTCTTTAGCAATGAAAAGGGCATCTGGGCAGACATAGGCAAACAATCGATTTTGCTCCTCGAGCCCTCTGGCGTGGCGCCGCAGACCCGGGAGATTCAACCCGGTTATCCTGCCAACGACCACGTATACAAGGTTCAGGGAACGGGGCGCACGCTCTCCATCATTTCGACACCCAGTCATCAAGCAACGGGTCAACAGCATACGCTCGTCGAGTATCCGAGCCCCGTTACGGGTATAACGACCCTGCGCGTTGACAAGTTGGGCAACGTTTTCCTTGCCACCCGTCACCTTCTGGACGACGGGAAGACCACCTCAGAAACATCCTGGATGGTGGTGCTCGACGCTGATCTCCACGAGGTGCGCCGCTTGAGTCTCTCTCCAAACGACACGGCTCGTGAAACTTTCCGGGAGCTAGAGATTGGGCCAAACGGTGAGATCTTTCAACTGCATATCACGCAAGATGCGGCGTTGGTGGAGAGGTATTGAGGGCTATGCAACGCCTACTTTCCATCCTCTTGTGTTTCCTGATCCTGGTGTGCGCGCTCCCCGCGCAAGCTGAACCCGCCGCAATGACACGGGATGCTGTGCTTGATTTGGTAAAACCGGCGGTGGGGCATGGCTACTTCTGGGGCCACAACACCTGGACGAGTGATGGCTCAAACAAGGGCACCTGCTCTGGAGACTGTCCGACCTGTACGTTCAAAGGGACGGTTGGCACGGATTGTTCGGGCTTGGTATCGAAAGCCTGGCAAATCCCTTCAGCACTGCAGATTACCACCTATGCGACCTACATCACAACAGACGTCTTCCGATTCCAGGAGCTGTACTGGAAACGTATTCAGCGCAGCGAACTGATGCCGGGGGATGCGCTTGTCTACCGCAACACCACTACAAAAGCCGGGCACATCGTACTCTTCGACCGCATGGGCGACGTGCCGGGCCGCTATTGGGTGTACGAGGCACGTGGCTGCCAATTCGGTGTGGTCCACAATCAACGAGTCTTTTCGGGCGATTATATTGCGATCCGACGCAACGCCCTGATTGAAACAGCGACTAACGCAGCTCAATGCGGCTCCCATGGACACACCGATCCAGCCAACAGCTGCAGCTGCGATCCAGGCTACAGCGGCGCCAGTTGCGATCAGTGTGCCTCTGGGTACTACGGTTACCCGGCTTGCGTGCGCGAAGGCTCAGCCTGCGAACCCAGCGGTTCAATCCAATGCGGCAACACCATCAACGTGGACGGCCCCCAACAAATCTATGCGTTTCGCCCCTCCGGGCGTAGCAAAGCACAGCTAACACTGAACGGTAGCAGTGCCGGGCTCCAACTCAACGTTCTCAAACAACAGTGCGATGCAAAGAGCCGCGTCGGCGCCGCTGCCAGCTCTCTTGCGATCGACTACAGCGAGGGGGATGTCTTCTACGTCAGTGCGGAGAGTGTACAGGGCAGCTTGGCTGAAGGCCAGCTCAGCGTGCAGTGTGAAACCCCAAAGCAAGCTTGGATCGGCGATGCTTGCGCGAGCGATCTAGACTGCGATCTTAGTCATCAGCCCGAAGCCGGCAACCGAGGCTTCTGCCTCAAACAGGGCTCGGCGGCTTTCTGTTCGCTGCCATGCACCAGCCTGTGCCCTGATTTGTTGCCCGACAAGGCGCAAACCTTCTGCGTCCAGAGCGCGAACGACAACCCGTCGGGCGTCTGTGTTTCGCGATCCGACCGACAAAATGCGCAGTGTACAAGTATTCCAGGCACCATCGAGTTGCTCTCTGAACGCCGCCAGCAGAGCGACGTGAAGCAGCTCGCGTGCGTGCCGACCTCCGCAACCTGCACTGGCATTTTCACCGGTCGCGTCGTTGAATTTGATACACTTCCGGGAAGGGCTGTTGTGGGCGCCAGCGTGCACGTAACAGCTGGAACCTTCACGACTGACGCCACAACCGACGAGCTAGGCAATTACACAGTGCCGGGCGTGCCTTGCGTCAGCTTAACGCTGAACATCGGGGCACCTGGCTTTCTCACCGAACACCTGAGCTTGGCATCGGATGGCAATCAACAACACTTCAGCCAGCTGCGAGCGCTTCCACTCGCCTGTTCAGGCGAAGGCAGTATCACGGGGATCGTCTCCGATGCAGTCTTGAATCAGCCCGTCGCTGGAGCACGGATCGAGCTGTTTCCGAGCCTGGGGCGCGCCGAAGGCACACCCGTTGCCGGCATCACAGGAAGCAGCGCAGGTACCTACGAATTCACCCATCTCAATGCTGGCCACTACACCGCGCGGATCGAGGCTGCTGGCTACGCACCCCTGGAAGAAGAGGTTGTCGTGTGTGGCCAGCGCACCTTGCAAAATGACTTCTTCGTCTCCAGAGCCAGCGAGGCTGCACTCAGGTTCGTCCTCAGTTGGCAGCATCCCGACGACCTCGATCTGCACCTCCAGCTCCCCAACGGCGAAGAGGTGTATTTCGACGACCTCTGTCACGGGGCGTCCCAATCCTTCCCGTATGCCACCTTAGATGTCGATCATCAGCTTGCCGACGGCCCAGAAAGCATCAGCATATCTGCATTGATTCCAGGGCGCTACACGCTCTTCGTTCACAACTATTCGCGAGATTTTGCGCCGAATCAGCCCGGCTTCCAGGATTCGCAAGCCCAGGTTTCTGTGTTCGGCAACGGCGGCAGCCTGCTCGGCCGTTTCCCCGTGCCAATACGCGGCTCGGGTCTGTATTGGGATGTTCTCTCCTTTGAAGGCTTGCATCCCGAGAAGCTGATTCCAATTCAAGCCTTGAGCTCAGAACGACTGCGCCCAGAGAATTACGTGCAGGCATGCCGGCCATGACCTCGCGAGACGAACGCGGCGCGATGATGGTGATCGGCGTCTTCATGGCGACGTTCCTCGTGGGTGTCCTTTACTATCTGATTGGCACAGCTGAAGCCGTGTTCTTTCGTGAGGGCATGCAGGATGCGGCGGATGCAGCCGCGCTTGGTGCTGCGATCTCTCACGCGCGCGGGATGAATTTCATCGCGCTCGTGAACATTCTGATGGCCGCGCTGGTGATGATCTTGCTTGCATTGAAGCTCTTGGAAACGGTGATCATCATTCTCATGGGTGTGGTGACGGCGATCGCGGCTACGGGATTCGGTGCCATAATCTCAGGTTCCCTACTCCCCGCGTTAGAAGGTGCACGCTCTGCCGTCAATGCCGCCAATGAGGCCGCAAAGGGCGTGATTTTCCCGCTCCTGCGTGGGATGAGCCAGGTGAGCAATGCGGTTCGAGTCTCGACACCGGCCGTCGCCGAGCTCCTCACGATCAGCGATGTGGTCAATGGACGAGACCCGGCGGATTTTGGCTTCATGCTGCCAGCGCGTATGACACTGCCTGTCGAGAAAGATCAATTCTCAGTGCTGTGCGCTCACGCGGGCGAGAATTTGGCCGAGCTCGCAACCCTGCCGCTCAGCCCCATCCCTGGCATCAGTGTCGTGAGGGATACGTTGGAGAGCGCCATGGGCCAACTCTCGGGTTCGCTCTCCGCCTACTTCTGCGGCAAGCCTGGTGCACCTCCGCCGTCCGCTTCCGTGCCCGTAAAACGCGGCTATCCATTGACGGACTTGGGTAATCAATGTGTGAAGGATAACGAATCTGGCAAGAACGAGAGCGAAGCGTGCCGCGACGCTCAGCAAGAACGTGACCGCGCTACTCCCGGCCCCTTCGGCGACTGCAAAAATAGCTGCAAGCCGGGTGAGCTGTTTGACACGTGGACCTCACTCGCACGCCAGCAGTGCAATTCGGAAGAAATCCCAAGAATCCACTCCTGGAAGTGGCAGCAAATGTGGATCATCGAGGAGCTGACCTGGTCTGAATCCGCGAAGGCTTGGCAATCTTCCAAGGTTGAGCAAACCGACGAGCGCGTACTTTCTGGGAATTCCTCGCCCTGCGGTGGCATCAACGCGGAACAAGGATGGAACACGAAACGGCACCCAGATGGCCCAGATGAAGACACGACCAAAGTCTTGCCCATCTGTAGCAGCGAAATACTGGACCCTCCCGTCTTCTATCCGCACTCCCAGGTTTTCAAACGCCGCTACCAAACAGTCACTGATATCTTCGGCTGCCTGCGCACCGTGACTGCGAACTATAAAATGGAGGGGGCTGAGCCCGCCAAAACGAACGGCGAAGAGGTGCCCTGGAAGATTCAGAAAGACATCCTGTTGGGTCAAAATGATTTCCAGATCCGTGCCGTGGCGCTGGGCGGCACGGGCGATCTACGCAGTGCCGCAGGTGTGCGCATTGCAACCTGGGTGGACTGTTCGATACCCACCAACAGGTTTCGTCGGGAAT
>JBBSBI010000221.1:0-8276 GCA_038251425.1 Polyangiales bacterium | reverse complement strand
CCCCAAAACCCCATTCCCGCTACTTCTTTGGTGGGCGCAGTAGGATTTGAACCTACGACTTCCACCGTGTGAAGGTGGCACTCTACCGCTGAGTTATGCGCCCGGATTTCTGAAAGTGTGCGTGTTCTGAGGGGCTGGGCTTTTAGCGCGGGGCCTCGCTGATCGCAATCGCGCAATGCTGGGCGGGCACGTGGGTCTGGGTTTTGGCGGGGGATCTTCGGGGGCGCCGATCGGCGGGTGAATTGCCTGGGATCGCAAGGTATAGGGGACCCAATGGTAACTGACCTCCAGCCGCTGCCGCGTGTCGCGCCCTTTCGCTATCGCAACGACCGCCGCCTCGGCCTCTTGATCATCACGGGCTCATTCCTGGTAGCGATTGCGTTTTCGATCTGGGCACGCGAGCGCGCACAGCCGGAGGAGAGTGTCCCGCCCGGTCCAGCCACGACGGAGGGAGTTGTCGGCTGGCCCAAGCGTGTCGATCCCATTGCAGCGTTAGCCAATGCACGGGAGATAACTCGCCGCAAGCTTCTGCGCGGTATTGCTATGGATGGGGTCACGAGCACGGGAACATTGGATTTCTCCACCGCCACGGCGGATGCCCGTTACTCCTTTCAAAGTGCTCCGGGGCAAGGGCCGCAACCCGCTCGCGAGCACGGCACACTTTCTCGCCGTGCTTACTGTGGGCGCCAAGCCGTCGTCATTCAGAAACAAGGCATCGTTGCCCAGCCTGACAATTCGCTGGCCGCCTGCACGGCTGATCACTCCGAGAGTCTGCCCGATCCCCGTTGCTCGTTGGCCGAGATTTGGGCTGCCGCGAAGCTCAAGAACGCACCGACGGATCGTGTGGCACGGGTTGAGTATTATCGCTCCAAAGCTGGGCCAGCGTGGCGTTTCACGATTCCCAATTCGCCGTATCGTTTCAGTTGGTATGGCGATTGCCGTCGCGAGCTGAGCGAGGCGGAAGCGATTGGTTTTGTGCCTTAAGTGGCTTTTTCAACCAGGCGCTGAGTTTTACGTCGCCTCAGGCGGGGCTGCAGCTACCACTTCGCTCGTCGGCTCAATAAAACCAACCTTGTTTCGAACGAGCGTCCAGAGCGCCTCAATGTGGCGTGGCTCTTCGGTGCTGAAACCTACGACCGGAAGCTTCGTCGTTTTCTGGATAGCTGCGAGGGCGGACGCCTGCTGCGAGCGCGGCATCTTATCTAGCTTCGTGGCCACGAGGATCAGCGGCAGCTGCTTGCGAAACTCTGTCTTTCGCTCAGAGAGCGCCGCAATTAATTGAAAATCTAGCTCTTCGGGCCCGCGCCGGGAGTCCACCAAGAGGGCTACGGCTTGTAAGCAGGGGCGCTCAAAGAGGTACGCCTCTACCAGCTCCTTCCACTCTTTCAATTCGGACTTGGAGCGCTTGGCGTAGCCGTAGCCGGGAAGATCGACCAAGGTAATGATTGTGCCGTCGGTTGAGCGCGTCTTGAAAAAACCCACGTGGCGCGTGCAGCCCGGCGTGGAGCTGGTGCGCACGAGGTTCTTCCGGCCCATCACGGCGTTCAGCAGGCTGCTTTTGCCGACGTTGGAACGCCCGGCAAAAGCTACTTCAACTCCAAGCGGAGGCGGGAAGAGACTCGCGTTTTTGGCTCCAGCGGAGAAACTGGCCTCAACAATGCGGTCTGCGGGAAGCTCTGCCATTCGGGAGCGCCCATAGCACGCTCCGAACGGAGGTGCGATTTCTCGCCCTTAGGCTGCGCGGCGCCGCTTCAAGCGCCGGAGCAGCGGGCCCGAAAGGGCGGAGAACTCTTCGCTTTTGAGGAGGGCCAGAAGAGTGAAGAAAACCGCGCAAAACACGAAAATGCCGGCCATTCCTGGGACCAGCCGCGCCCACGCACCTGGGCCGAGCGCGCTCGCTAGCACATCTGAAACGGCCCAACTCGAGACACCAGCGAGCAGTGCGGCTGAGCCATTCTTGAGTGCCGAAAGTGCGATCGGGCGATTCTCAAGAGCAGGCAGACGCCGTTTCACTTGCCACCAGAGCAGCGACATCTGCACCAACGAGGCGCAGCTGACCGCGATGCTGATCCCGACGTGGCCGAAGCTCCCTTTGAGCAGCATAGCCACGGCGATGAAGCTCACCAAATCAAGTGCGCTCACGACGACGGGAGTGCGGGTATCCCCCGTTGCGTAGAACACGGTTACCAGCTGCCGCACGCAGGCAACCATCCAAATGCCAGCGCCTTGAGCCATCAGCGCCAGTGCCGTTTGTTCGGCTTGAAGTGCAGAAAATTTTCCGCGTTGGAAGAGCATCACCACGATCGGGTGCGCGAGGGCAACCAGCATCGCGCTCGCACCTAAACCAACGAAGAGCGCGAGCCGCATTCCGTAGGCAAACGACTCAGCGGTGCCGCGCTCATCTTTCTTGGCAACGAGCGCAGCCAGGCTTGGAAGCGTGGCGGCCTGGAGCGCCATCACAAAAATTCCTTGCGGAAAATCGCATAAACGGAGGGCAAAATTGAAATAACTCACCGGGCCCTCGCCGAGATCCGAGAGCAAACGCCGCCCAATGATCACGTCGATATAATAGATGCCAAGCCCGATGCACACGGGCCCCATGCGTCGCAGCACTTCACGCACGGCGGGGTCGCGGAGTGCGAAGCGGGGCGGAGAGG
Source organism: Polyangiales bacterium (assembly GCA_038251425.1). Taxonomy (GTDB): domain Bacteria; phylum Myxococcota_A; class Polyangia; order Polyangiales; family Polyangiaceae; genus JBBRRP01. The sequence continues at coordinate 5,619 of JBBSBI010000221.1, read as the reverse complement.
CATAGCCGATGGCAGCCAGACTTGGCCATTGCGCGATCATTTGCAGGACACCGCCGAGCAGAGCGCCAAGTGCCATCGAGAGGATCGGATCATAGCCGTGGATGGCTAAAACCCCTGACAAGCCAAGGGCACACGCTATGAATGCAACGTTGAGCAGTGCAGGCGCGAAAGAGCTCACCACAAACCGACGGTAGGTGTTCAACGCAGCCACACCGAGTGCAACGGTGCCGATCGTGAGCAGATAGGGAAAAAGCCAACGCGTGAGCGTTACCGTGCGTTCGAATTGCTCGGGAGAATGCTTGAAACCTGTAGCGAATAGCTCCACCAACTGGGGTGCAAAGAACATCCCGAGCGCGGTGAGAACCAACAAAACCAGCGTAGAAAGGCCACGGATCGCCTGAAAAAAGCTCTTGGCCCGGGCTTCGCCTTCTTTCTCCCGAACCTGGGCTAAGACGGGGATCACGGCACTCTGAACGGCGCCTTCCGCTACCAGTTGGCGCAAGAGGTTGGGGATCGTGAAGGCTATCCAGAATGCGTCAGTTTGCGAAACGGTGAACGCAAATGCCAACACTTGGTCGCGGCCCAATCCGAGCACCCGGCTGACTAAGGTCCCGGCCCCCACGATGCCCGCACGGCGCGTGATCTGTGCCGGCGCATGTTCGCCCTCTTCAGCGGGCTTGTCCGTCTTTTCTTCAGCCGATGCCAACATGGGAAGAGAGGCCGCGTGTTACCATGTTCATGGCGAGTGCGAGATCTTCTTGCTCAAGCGTGCCGAAAGTTCCGTCACTCGTGAGCGCGAAGCGAGCCCTAGCCAGAGCGCTCAGGTGCAACGGCCCGCCGCCGCATTTTTGGCAGATCAATCCGCCGCGGGCTGCGTCTAGGAATGAGCTCCGGCCTTCGGGGCAGGGCGTGCCGCAGCGCACGCAGCGCTCGAATTGCAGGGCGAAGCCGCAGGCTGCCATGAGCTGTAAACCGTATTCGGCCAATAACAGCTCGCTCCGGTCTGTATTCGCTTCATCATCGAGCGCGTCGAGAAGCTTCAGCGTGCGAGCGTAGAGTTCTGGCTCTGGCGTGCGATTCGGCGCGGTTTTTCTGAGCCACGAGAGAGCTTTTCCTGCTGCTTCCAAGCGTGAGAGCGCTTTTAGGATCGTGCGTCGAGGAGTCACGATCTGGCACTCCTTGAGCGAGAGCAAATCGCGCCCGCTTCGTTCGTCGAGCTTCATACGCAGTGTGTGGATAGGTTCAAGCACACCGCCAAAGCGCTTTTGACTCTTGCGCGCAAATCGCGCGATCGCATCGATTCGACCGAGCTGCTCTGTCATTAACGACAGGATAACATCAGATTCGCCAAACAGGGTCTGATGCAAAATGAGCGCGTTGGTGTCGTGGACCTGAACGGCTACGAAATTGCGGGGCACTGCTAGGCGAGGGCGCCGACGACTGGCGTTGGGACGGACGAAAGCTCCTGCGGCATGTCTTCGCCGCGAGGCTTGAGCACGATGCTGATCGCGAGCGTGAAAAGGATCAGTAAGAGCACGAAGGCGATGGCGACGCCGAACCCTCGCCCTCGGGTGGGCCGTGCCGCGGTGGACAGCTGCAAGGGGGAAACAACCGCGATTCGGCGGCTGGCGGTGAAACGCGCCAACACTTCATCGGGGTTCAGGCCAACGGCGCGTGCGTAGGACTTAAGGAAGCCTCGGACGAACACCTCGCCAGGCAATTCGTCGAACCGATCTGATTCCAAGCGTTCGAGGCTACTGACGGGCACGCGGGTGGCCCGCGAGATTTCCTCAACGCTCATGCGCCGAAGCTCTCGGTGCTCGCGGAGGAAGCTGCCTAGGGTTGCCATGCGGTTGGTGACACTACTTGAGTTTCGCCAGAATGGAGCCGCATTCTTGCCCTGCCGGTGTTTTTGCCGACAGCCGAACGCAGCGTTCGAGGGAACCTCTTGCCTCCGCTACTCGCGTGAGACGGACGAGAGCGCGGGCCCGGCCGGCCTCGGCGTCCTGGAGCGATTGGCAGCTTGGGTGGTCTGTTTCCAGTGCACGTGTAAAAGCTCCGAGTGCTTCGGAGAAACGCTTCTGGCTTTCATAGGCTAGCCCCAGGCGAAAGTTGCCCACACAGAACATCGGCTGAGCGGCCACTGCGCGCGACAGGGCGTCAATTGCGGCGCTCGTTTGCCCGAGCTCTTGATACGCCCAGCCGAGATTGCCCCAGGCATTTTCGGGAGTTGTGTAAAGCATGTCGTTGGCCAGCTCCTTCAGCAGAGGAACGGCCTCGCTGGCTCGCTTTTCATGGATCAGGATGACTCCAAGCGTATTTTTCGCTTCTCGGTAGTTGCTGCGGGCTCGGAGGGCTGAACGGGCGAATTTTTCGGCTTCGGGAAGACGACATTCTGAGGCGGAATGTTGGCAAAAATCGAGGTAAATCAGCGCAACCAGGTGGGAGGCTTCGGCGTTGTCGTCGTCCAGCTCTGCTGCGCGCAACGCGTGCTTCAGACCCTCACGGGCCAGATTTTGGCGGAGCCAAAGGTCGCGCGCCACTTCCATCTCCGCCTGGCTCATGCGCTCAGGATCAGAACCCGGTGGCACGTTATTCGGTCGTGAAGCGCAGGCGCTGATCAATATGCCGGTCAATAGGCCGAGCCGCCATAACAATGGCCTCATCCGCGCTGACCCGCGGGGCTCGATGGCGTCGATGGAGTCCTCGGTGACGAAGCCTGGCCAGGAATGCGACCGAGGATTTGGTCCTTAACACCAAGCAATCCGTAGAGTTCGGAGAGCGCTGGCAGGCTGGGAACCTCAACCTTCTCGCTGACGATCTTCAAATAACCCTGATCTCTCAGTTGCTTCACCGTGCGCTTCACCGTCTCCACGTCCAATCCAATTTGAGTGGAGAGCTCAAGCGGAGAAATCATCAGGCTGCCCCGTTGGCCACCTGCAGCATTCGTTTGTTCGCAAAGCTTGATCAAGGCCGCGACAACTTTAGATTCCGAACCTTCCAACATGAGGATTTCGATTTGATCCTCGGCATCACGCAAGCGGCGCACCAGCTGCTGTAAGACGCGCATCCCGATATCTGGATTCGTGGAAAGAACCTGCTGAAACATAGCGTGATCGAGTGCCAGCAGGTTGCCATCTTCAAGCGCCACGGCTGTGGTGTTGCGACGCGCGCCCGGAAGCAAGGCTATCTCCCCGAAAAGATCACCAGCACGCAGGATCCTGAGGCTGCGTTCAGAGCCACCCACCTTCTTGATCAGTCGAATGCGGCCTTCCTGCAGGAGGTAGGCTTCAACGGCGTCGTCACCCTCTCGAAAGAGCACGTCGCCAGCCGTGAAGCCCCGTCCAAAACGCGAGAGCAAACGCTGGCGATCGACACTCGGAACTTCACTCGTCGGGGGCTCGGTTGTCACAAGGAGGATCTTTCTACAGAGTTTGGAAGGGTGAGGCTAGAAGCTTGGGGACTAGCAGATTGGGCTCGCGCACATATTCGGGCTCAGGGGAGCGGCTGGAAGCACCGCTGAGCGTTGCCTCGCCCTCTGGCCAAACGGCTCGCCAAAACGAGGCGGCACCCGGCCGATCGAACGGGCTACCACTCAAAACGGAGGAACGCAGGGGGAGTGTACTTGTGACGCTCCCCAAAAACACGGGCTCAGCGCCCTCCAATCTCGAGTCGAAAAACTCCTGGACCGATGCGCCCGGAAGTACGAACGGGGCCACCAGCTCGGCGCCGAATTCGGTGTAAGCGGCGGCGAAGACATCGCCTTTGCGCGCGTCGAGGAGTGGGCACAGAATCCGCTTGCCTCCGTTCATCGCTCCTGCAGCCATGGCTCTCAGTGAGGTGACTCCAAACATGGGGAGCCCCCAACCTACCGCCAGCCCCTGCCCGAGTGAGAGCCCGACGCGCACACCCGTGAAAGAGCCAGGGCCGATCCCGAGTAACAGGCAATCAAGCGACTCTTTTGGAAAGGGCGCTGAGCGGAAGAGCTGTTCAAGAAGCCCAAACAGCCTCTCCGCATGCCTCTCCGCTTCGTGATGCTCCAGGCTGGCCACGACGCGCCCATCCTCAAACAATGCCAGGGACGCCACCTCAGCAGACGTCTCAATTGCAAGCGCACGCATCACAAGCCCCAGTATCACTTTTCGCTCTTCGGCGCGATGCGTCTCTGCTCGAGCGGAGCTCAAGCGGGAAGAACTACCTTTGTCCGTGCCAAAGACGTATGCTGAGCTTAGTTTGTCCTTTCAAGTTGTTCCACGCTTCGACTTCAGAGTTCGCTTCTGCGTTGCCAAAGAACGTGGCGATCGCCAGTACGATCAGGATCGGCATCTGCTCGCTCCGGAATTGGGGCTCTTTGCCGTGGCGGACGGCATGGGGGGCGGATACGGGGGTGATCTGGCTGCAGATGCAGCAATTCTCACGCTCCGGGCTGCGGTTGCGGAGAGCAAATCTCAAAACGCTGCCGACGCCTACAACCAAAGCTCAGATATCGAACGCCGGCGCTATTTGCTGAAGAAGCTGCGCTACGCGGTTGAGGCGGCGAACACGGCCGTTCGGAAGCTCGCACTCGAACAGGCCAACGAACGCGGCATGGGAACCACGCTCGACGCTGTTTGGCTGGCCAGAAGCTCTGCTCTGGTTGCGCACGCGGGAGATAGCCGAGCCTATCTGGCACGTGCACGCACTGTTCTGCAGTTAACTCACGACCATGTGCCGGTGGATGCCTTGACCGCCCAAGGGCTTCTCCGCCCATCACCCCGTTTGCAGTCCAGCGCGCTCACCAATGCGATTGGGCTTCGGGATGACGTGAGCGTGGACACGCTGTTTGTTGAGCTGACGCGCGGCGATCGACTGCTCTTGTGCAGTGATGGAGTGCACACCGAGCTTCGAAGCGAAACGGAGTTGGCCGAGATCCTCCGATCGGGGCCCATCGAGCGCGCTGCTGAGGCTCTGGTGAAGCGCACCGGGCGTACGGGTCGCGATAATGCCACCGCGCTCATCATTGAGGTGGGAGAGCGTTTCGTGACACGCCCGAATCCCGACCGAGGCGTGGCTGCCCAAGATCTCGAACATGCCGGGCAGGCCCCGCTCTTGTCAGATTTGCCGCGGCCGCTCGTGCTGCAAGCGCTGGCAGCGGCTGTTGAGGTCGAGATCAAGGTCGGGGATAACGTGCCGCGCGTGGTCGCCAACGATCTGGTGGCGTACATCGTGCTCGAAGGGATGGTGCGTTGCGCGGGAGACCGCCTGGTCACAACGGGCGCGCTCCTGTTCGGGGAGTCCTTGGTCGGCGTGTGGAAGCAGGGGAGCTTGCCGGTCGCCGAAGAGCCGTGCCGCGTCTTGCGCATCCGCTACGACGATTTCCGAGAAGTCTGCGCCGATGCGGGCCTAGGCGTCGAGCTGTACCGGAGGCTCGCAGCGCACCTAGCGCGAAGTTGACGCTAGTAAAGACACCCGCCTGAAAGTTTTGCCGTTAGTGCTTGCAATCGCAAAGCAACCGACTACGGTGCGCCTCACCCTGCGGTTCGCCAAAGGGCCATGGTTCGGGGCGTGGCGCAGCCTGGCTAGCGCACTTGACTGGGGGTCAAGGGGTCGTGGGTTCGAATCCCGCCGCCCCGACCATCT
>JBBSBI010000220.1:0-8300 GCA_038251425.1 Polyangiales bacterium | reverse complement strand
GGCTTTCATCACCTCTCGGCGCTCTCGCCCCACTTCATGCTGCAAGCTGAGCGCACCCACTGCACAATTCTGCGTGTGCACGTGCTCCCCTGCGGCAATCGCTTGACTCGCAAATCCGATCACTTGGCCGTACTTGCGAACCGGAGCCCCCTCTGCGATCGCTTCCAGCGCTACCTTGTGTCCCTGCGGGATCTCCGCGCTGACCCGCAAGCCCTCCGGCGTTATGGTCCCTTTCGCGAGTGGCCGTGCGGCGACCGCGACGTTGTCGGAAGAGTGCAATTTTAGTGTTGAGGGACTCTTGCTGAGGGACGCCAACATCAGGCGTCGAAGTGTAGCTCAAAGCCTTGACCGGAGTCATCGAAGCGCAGGCGCCCGCCTTCGAGGAGTACAGGCTTGCCATCTAAAGTCGCGTTTTTCCCCTCGCTATTGAGCAACACCAGTGAAAATTGCTCACGCGCAAACTCCGGGAAGCCAGCGCCTTCGGTGCGAGCCTGGAGCGTGACTTGCGATCCCCGACGTACAAGAGTGAACCGCGTGCGGAGGCGCGCTCCCCGCGTCGCTGCAAACGTCTGCCCGTCATCTTCTTGAAGCTCCGAGCTGAAGCTCCCCTCCTCCAGCGGAACGGCTACGAGCAACTCAAGGACCTTGGGTACCAGACCTGCTGTTGAAACAGGGATCTCCGGGTGCGTTGTTACCACGTGACCGCCGCGCACCAAGAGCGGGATGTGTTCGAGCGGAGCCGCAAACGTTCGATACTGTCCGCCGGCATGCGTCTCGCGGGTGTACCAATCCACCCAACTGCCCTCCGGCAAATACACATTCCGCGCGACCACTCCGGGACGCACGATGGGCGCCACCAACAGCGAGCGCCCGAACAAATACTGATCTTCGGTTTCGCGAGCCTGGCGATCCTGCTGAAAATCAAACAGGAGCGGACGCTGAACAGGCTCACCGGTCTCACTCGCCACGACAAACGCCGAGTAAATATAGGGCAACAAGCGATAGCGCAGCTCAAGCGCCGCCTTGCAGAGCGCCTCGACCCCAGGCCCGAAAGACCATGGATATTGGTCATCAAAGCGTTCGCAATTGTGACCCCGAGCAAACGGAGTGAGCGCACCATATTGCATCCAACGCACCATCAGCTCCGCAGTAGGCGTCGCGAAGAAGCCAGGAATATCCGCGCCAACGAAAGGCTGCCCGGAAAGCCCCAAGCCTTGGGCCATCGGCATACTCATTTCAAGGTGATCCCAACGCGAGGCGTTATCCCCCATCCAGTTTGCACTCACGCGCTGGATCCCCGAAAAGCCCGCACGGCTTAAGATGAAGGGCCGCTCATCGGGGCGAGCCTTGAGCAAGCCTTCGTGAGTCCCCATCGCCATCAGAAAACCGTACTGATTGTGAAACCGTTCGTGAGGATGATTGGCACCATCGCGATCGAAGCGCATCCCAAACGGTGAAACGCTGCCCGTTGCGGGCTCGTTCATATCATTCCAGATCCCTGAAAGCCCGCTGGCCACATGTTCCGCGTTGAGCTGGCCCCACCAGGTGCGAGTCTCTTCCTTGGAAAAATCAGGGAAAACAGTGCGACCTGGCCAAACTGTTCCAACATACGGCTGCCCTGAATCCGCCTTGCAAAACAGATTCTGTGCCAAGCCTTCGTCAAACACAGCGTATCCCGGATCGTGCTTCACACCCGGGTCCACGATCGTGACCATGCGGAAGCCCTTTTCACGGAGCTCACCCAGCATCTCACCGGGCGCCGGAAACTTGTGCTTGTCCCAAGTGAAGACGCGATAGCCGTCCATGTAGCCGATATCCAGCCAGAGCACATCGCAGGGGATCTCGCGAGTTCGATATTCTTCAGCGAGACGCAACACATCCGGCTGCTGGTAATCAAACCAACGGCACTGGTGATAGCCCAAGCTCCACAAAGGCGGCAGCTGCATGCGACCGGTGAGCCAGGTGTACGCCTCCAGAATCGAGCCAGCATCTGGGCCCGCGAAGACATACTCGGTGTACTGCCCGCCCTGAAATTCATACGAATACGTGTAACCTGTGCTCGGTGAGCCAAGCGCCGAATGGTTGGCGTCGCGAAAATCGAACTTCGCAAGGTAGCCATTATCGATAAACATGCCACCGAGCTTGATCTTGCCGCCACGCGCTGAAACACCGTGATAATAGAAGGGGATTGACATGTAGTACGGGTCAAACGTCGTACTCATAAAGTCTAGGTTCTCAACGTCGGTCAGCCTGTTCAGGTCGTGCACGCCGCCCGCCGCAATGTCCAGATTCCACATCAAATACTTCTGCCGTTTACGATCGAAGGAGCCCGTCTTCTCGCCCAAGCCAAAGAAGCTATCGTGCTTGCCTTGCTGGCGAGTCACCACGAAAGAATCATTGAGATAGAGGTAAGCTTCGGGGCCGTCCTTGCCCATGGCACTTTCAAATACGGCGCTGCCGTCGCTGCGATAGACATGAAACGTGAATGGCGTCTTCTGGACCACCAGCTTGAGTGCCGTGGTGGAAAGCACGACCTGTTCCGCGTTCTCCTCTAACGTGAACGGAATCTCGGAAAAGTCAGTGGCACAGACCGCAAACGTCGGATTCTCGTCGAATTGGCCAGCCTGAGAAATCTTCAATCGCAGAACGTCTGCGCGAAGCACATCGACGCGAAATTGCTCGCCATCAACGCTCAACAGGGCACCCTTTGGCGTTCGCTCAAATCCGGAAACCTCTTGGAGGGCAACGTAATTCGCCTTGGATATAAACGATCGGGACATCGGGCGGAGGAAAGCACTCCGCGGCAGCCGGGGCAATGCATTTTGCAGACAATGAAAGGGACTTTTGCGTCGCCCAACCTGGGTCTAAACGGCGCACTTTTGCCATAACTTCTGCAGTTTCTCGGCGGTTGGTAGTCACTCGGACGCTTCGCGCATAAGTAGCGAGGATGCTCCGCCGCCTGGCCCCTGTCCTGCTCGTCGTCACGCTCCTTGGGGCGTTCGGCTGGACACTCTATTTCTTGTACGAACGCTCCAAGGACAAGCCGACTGTCTTCGAGGTGACCACCCCAACGATGAGCGCCATCATCAAGAAGACGGTGGCGGCCGGTGCGATTGTGCCGCGCAAGGAGATTGCCATCAAATCTCGGGTATCCGGCATCATTTCGGAGCTGTTTGTGAAGCCCGGAGATGTGGTGAAGAAGGATGGCTCCCTCGCTCGCATCAAGATCATCCCGAATGTCGTCACGCTCAACAACGCTGAAGCTTCGGTGGCATCTTCCAAGATCAGCTTTGAGAATGCCAAGCGTGAAAGGGAGCGTTACAAATCCTTGATGACGGATGGCGTGCTGAGCCAAACGGACTTCAATCGCTACCAGGTAGAATACGAACTACGCCAACAAGAGCTTGCCTCCGCCACCAGCAATCTTTCTCTGATCAAGGACGGCGCGGCGCGCGGTGCTGGGCGCATTTCCAATGAAGTCACTTCGACCGTCCCCGGCACTGTGATTGAAGTTCCCGTGAAGGAAGGCTCCTCAGTGATCGAGAGTAACAACTTCAATGAAGGCACAACCATCGCCGCAGTCGCCGACATGAGCGATATGCTCTTTCAGGGCACCGTCGACGAATCTGAGATCGGCAAACTCAAGGAAGGCATGCCGGTCGACATCTCGATTGGGGCCATCGAAGGCAAGCGATTCAAAGGCACTTTGGAGTACATCTCCCCCAAGGGTCTCGCGAAAGAAGGCACGATCGAGTTCGAAGTCAAGGCCGCCATTCAGCTGGATGCGAGCTTTTTTATTCGTGCCAATTACAGCGCGAATGCGGATATCATTCTCGACCGACGAGAGCATGTGTTGGCGATTGAGGAGAGTCTGTTAACGTTTGAGAAGGGCAAACCCTTCGTGGAGATTGAAACAGGACCCCAACGTTTCGAGAAGCGCGCGGTGACGCTCGGGCTCTCGGATGGAGTGAATGTGGAAGTTTTGTCCGGGATTGAGATCAAGACGAGACTCAAAAAACCCTTGGCTGCCGGCGGGAGTCCCGATAAGCGGCCGCGAGGCCACTGAGCCATGGCCATCGGGCAAGACATCTCAAAGGCGTCCACCATTCTGCGCAACGGGGGCCTCGTCGCCTTCCCCACGGAGACAGTTTACGGCCTTGGAGCGAGAGCTGATAGTGGCGCGGCGGTGCGCCGGATCTTCGAAGTAAAGGGTCGCCCTACCACGCATCCCTTGATCGTACACATTGAGAATAGCCAACAGCTCGAACGCTGGGCCACCGGCGTGTCTGCCGAAGCGTGGGCGCTGGCTAATGCCTTTTGGCCAGGCCCGTTGACACTCATTTTCAAACGCCAGCCAAAAGTGGCTCTCGAAGTCACAGGAGGGCTGGAGACAGTTGCACTGCGAGTTCCGAGTCATCCCATAGCGCTCCAGCTACTCCGCGAAGTAGGAGTTGGAGTTGCTGCACCGTCCGCCAATCGCTTCACCAAGGTGAGCCCCACGTGCAGTGAACATGTGGAGAACGATCTGGGAGACCGTGTGGACTACATTCTGGACGGCGGGGCTTCTGTCGTGGGCATTGAATCCACGATTGTGGATGTTTCCGGACCCACTCCCGTGATGCTGAGGCCCGGCGGCGTTTCCAAGGAAGCGATCGAAGCCACGTTAGGCTATGCAATCGTGCTTCTGGAAAAGAGCGAAACAGGCTCCCCCGGGCAGCATCCCCTGCACTACGCGCCCCACGCCGAAGTGAAGCTCCTCGATCTCACCAACCTGCGAGCTGAAGCCCTGCGCCAGGTCGCGTTGGGTCGCCGTGTGGGGATTTTGGCCCGCGGCATCAACGTAGACGAGCTTCCAGCGGCTGTCCTCGTGCACACAGTGGAAGGAGGCCCAGATGATCTGGCCCGCGACCTCTACGCTGCTCTCCGCAGCTTGGATGCCAGCGGCGTGGAGGTGATTTTAGCTTCTTTGCCCGAGCCCACCGGCATTGGGCTGGCGATCGCAGACCGTCTCAGGAAAGCTGCTGGACCACGCTCTTGACGGCCCGAGGAGCATCAGGCAACTCCGAGGCTAAGGCATCGTATGGATCTCCAGACGTTATTTGAAACTGAAACCTTGGTGAGCTTACTCACACTGACGGCGATGGAGATCGTGCTTGGCATCGACAATATCGTCTTCATTTCGATCCTCACGGCGCGGCTCCCCGTCGCGCAACAACCTGTGGCCCGGCGGCTCGGGCTTTCACTCGCGCTCGTCCTGCGCCTCGGCCTCCTGCTCGCAATCTCCTGGGTGATGAGCCTCACCGCGCCCTTCTTTTCTGTGCTGGGCAAAGCCATTTCTGGGCGTGATTTGATCCTGTTGGGTGGCGGGTTGTTCCTCATCGCCAAGTCCACCCACGAAATCTACGAGAAGCTCGAGGTGCCCCAGGAGTCCGAAGGCGGAGCTCACGGGGGCCGCGCCGCGTTTGGTTGGACGATCATTCAGATCTTGCTGCTTGATATCGTTTTTTCTCTGGATTCGGTGGTGACAGCCGTTGGGATGGCTTCGCATATACCGATCATGGTCGCAGCCATGGTGATCGCGGTCGGCGTGATGCTCATCTTCGCCGGTCAAGTCGGCGACTTTGTCAATAATCACCCGAGCATGAAGATCCTGGCCTTGAGCTTCCTCATGCTCATTGGTGTCATGCTCACCGTCGAGGGCTGGGGCGGCCATGTGAGCAAAGGCTACGTTTACACGGCCATGGCGTTTTCGTTGCTGGTGGAGGTTCTCAACATGCGCTTTCGAAGCCAGCGCAAGCCTGTGGCACTGCACACTCGATTCGAGGGTGAAGAGACGAAGCTTCCCTAGAAGGCTGCTTCAAGCCTTGTAGAACTCGACCGTCGGCCCAGAAAAACCCTTCACGGCATCCACTCGCCGTTGCCGATCCGCATCCGTCCAAGCGCTGGCGCGCCGCGCGATCGCTGCATTCTGCTGCACCTCTTCCGGGCTCTGCATCCCGCTGATCAACACGCTGGTTGGCAACGACCACACAAACCCGAGCGCATCTTCGAGCGGCAGCGTCTCCGGGACAATCTTGTTGACGGCGGCATCCATCCGCGCCCAACCCAGCACTTTGCCCAAAATTCGACCATACGCCAGAGTCTTCATGGCCAGCACTCCGACGTTCTGCTTAAGACACTCGGGCACCACATTCAAAATGAAACTTTCGTAGTGTGAATCACACACGTTGATTGGCATCTGCGCGGTAGTGGGCTGGATGCCGCGTTCCTTCAGCAGTTTCAACATGTGCAGATGGGCCTTGTACGTGGTGTGTCCTGAAAAGCCGATATGCCGAATCTTCCCCTCTTCTTTGGCCTTCACGAAGTAGTCGATCACGCCATCCCGCAGCCGATTCTCGACATCTTCCTCGCTTTTGAGATCGTGAATTTGCCAAAGATCGATGTACTCCGTCTTCATGCTGCGTAACGAGGCTTCAAGCATCGCCTGGACGCCCTCCTCGCTGCCCGCGTGCGCTTTGGTCATGAGAAAGATCTGCTCGCGATACTTGGGGGTAAGAAATTTCCCAAAACGCCTCTCGCTCTCCCCATCCCCGTACATGGCGGCGGTATCAAAGAACCGGATCCCGTGCTCAATGGCGGCCTCAATCACTTGCTCCGCCATGCCTTCGGGGACATCCCCAACGTGCGCACCGCCCACACCCAGCATGGTGACGGCAGGTCCATTGGGCCCCAGCGTTCGCTGTGGCAAAAGCTCGCCCAACTTGTCCCGCAGCTGGCTGGCCGCTCCCGCGGGGCTGCTGGTGGTTGATGCTGCACGGGGAGTCGCCGCTACGGGCTCTCTCCTTTCGGCCGCAGGCGAAGCTGCCGGCGGTGTTTGCGGACTGCAAGCAACCAACGACGGCACCATGATCGTTGTTGTCAATGTGGCGATCGATTGAAAGGCCTCGCGACGTGATACGCCAGGGCCCTCACCAGGGGGTGCGAAAACGGGGTTGTCGGTAGAGCGCTGGAACGTCACAGGGTTGCCTCCGCCACCAATCTGCCAGGAACCGGAGACTAGGTCTAGCGGCGCGAACACTCGAACGAAACATCCGGCTCAGGGTCGAGGCGCGTAGACTATCAAAGCGTTGCCGTTCATCACCTTGTTTCGCGCTTGAGCGCCTTTACCCGCGAGAAACGTTTCGAGCACGTCGATCTGGGTGCTGAAATCTCCGGCGACATTGCTCACGGGCCAATTCGAACCGAACACCAGGCGATCTTCCCCAAAAAGAGACCAAGCCACCTCGAACGCGGCGCTGTACTTTGCTGGATCCATCTCACTTGCAAACGGGGTGGACCAGCTGTCAGCCACGCTGCCTGAATTCCAGCGCCCTGTGTCCGAGATTTTCAAGTACACATTAGGCTGTGCGCTCGCCTTTTCAAGATTGGCGCGCCAGCTGGGCTCCACCTCAAAGTCGCTAGATTTTTCGGCTAAGTGCTCAAGGACAATGCGCAAACTGGGCACGGCTTGCGCGAGATCGGTGACTTGCTGACCCGTCGCGTCCCGCACATCCACCAACATGCCGCGTGCTGCGAGCTCGCCCAAGTTCGCGCGAGCGTTTGCCTTCAGCTGTCCGCGGCTGAACAAATCCGAACCGCTGATCCGGATCCCCACGAAGTGTTTGTCGCTCGCGAGCTGATCCAGGTTCGCTTTGAATGGTGCGGGGCTCGCCAGCACATCGAGACTGCCGACGACGCTCAGCAACTTGGGCTCTGTCTTCACCTGCTCCAGCATCCACTGGTTAGCGGCAACAATCTTGGCGGCTGGCACTCCGTCCAGTGACTCGATCACAACCGCATGATCCACCCACTTTCCTCCCTGACCGCGCTCGTAGTCCGGCATCATGGCATTCATGGCAAGCCAGCGCGGGGAGCTCCCGGGAAACTTCCCGCCATCGCTCATCGGAGGTTGGCTCCTTGGCAGAGTCCACATGTGGATGTGCGTGTCCGTGATAGGTCCCACTTTTACCTGAATGAGTGCGGGTCGAGCGCCGCCAGTACCCGAAGGCGTATTCGCGCTGGCGGTCGCAGTCGGATCCATGCTGGAAGTCGTGCTCCAGTCTAGTTCCTCGCGACCACACGCCAGAGCAAAACAACCAAGCAACGCCGGGAGGAGCAGAGCCTTCATGTGGCCGAGTATGCTTGAAGGTGCTGCCCTCAGCCATCAGTTCGGAGAAAGGCTGAGTCGTGGCTCAAGCAGGTTCACCCGGTGCGACTCCAGGCCTCACCGCTCCATCACAAGTTTAGCTCATCCGAATAGC
>JBBSBI010000219.1:0-8308 GCA_038251425.1 Polyangiales bacterium | reverse complement strand
GCCATCTCGGGCCCATTATGGGCGGCTGAGAGCAGAGCGCCAGAGCCAACTCATGAAAAAAGCGCTATCTTCCGCCAGAAGGCGCCTTGCCTCAGCTGAAATTCGACCCGTCTGGAAATCTCATGAAAGTCCTCACCGCCAGTACCATCGCTCTCGGCCTGCTCACGACGCCTCTGCTCTGGGGCACGGAACCTGCGAAGAAAGATGCGGCGGACGGGGAGCTCTCGGTCGGCTTCTCACCACGCAATCGCAAGGGTGCGTTCGCCTGCGCGCTTTATGCCTCAGCCAAGGGCTTTCCCGGTGAAATCAGCACCGCGCGAGCAACCCTGCGTCGAGCGATCCCCGGGCGAGGTGCGAACTGCACGTTCTCGAAGCTAGCGGCAGGGACGTATGCGGTGGCCGTGGTGCACGATGAGAACGGGAATGGAAAGCTGGACACCAATTTCCTGGGCATTCCAACCGAAGGCTGGGGAACGACGAATAATGTGAAACCCCTGATGTCCGCCCCGAGTTTCGAAGACAGCAAAGTGAAGCTTCCGGCGCACGGACGCTTGGTGCTGAAGGTTCGCCTCAACTACTGAGCACTGCCGAGCGAATGGACACCAGGCAAGAGCCCCCTGGAGCTGGCCGGACCCTCCGGGCGGGAGAGATCGACCAACAGGCAGCGAAGCAGCTCTGCCACAGCCATCGCGTATGCCGGGCAACCACGTGGACGGTGGGGCAGCTCACCCTCGGCAAACTGTGCGACTTGACCAAGAACCTGGGCGTCTCGCGCAGCGCCTAACAGAAGCTCCCGAAGTTCTTCTCGAACACCGCGATCTTCTCCCTTCAACTGAATCGTTGCGCGCACGAAGAAGCCAAGCAGGTGCGGCCAAACGCCACCCTGATGATAAGCTGGGGCCGTTTCGGCCTCTGAAAGCCCAAAGCTCCCCACAAATCGGGGATCACTCGGCGCCAACGTGCGAAGGCCCTTCGGCGTCAGAAGGTCCTGCTGAGCGCGGGCGAGCACCAGATCGCGCTGCCAACTTTGAAACAACCGCGGCTCAACTGCCAGGGCAATGACTGCATTGGGCCGAATGCTACGGTCGGCCCAAGCCTCGGCAGCGTCCCCCACTTCGCTGATACAATCGTAGGGATAGTCCGTCTCCGCACACCAAAAACGACTGCTGAAACGTGCTCGAACGCGATCCTGCGCGGTGAGCGCTAACACTTCGAGGGCCGTATCGCCGGCGTGCGCCGCGAGCGTTGCCAGCGTTTCGCAACCTCGCGACCAGAGTGCCTGCCATTCCACCACCAAGCCACGGCGCTGTGAAACCCACTGTTCACCGGAATGGGAGTCCATCCACGTGAGCGCACGCGACGGCTCTGAATTCGCAACCAAGCCGTCTTGTGTGAGCCAAATGGGGCCCGGCTCGCCGCTCGTGATTCGCTCAAACGCGCGCTTGAGCGCCGGATAGAGTTCTTCGTTCAAGAACAGATCGGCTAGCCCCACCTGCTCGATCCAAACCCGTGTTAGCTCGAAAAGCCAGAGCGTTGCGTCAGGCGACGACGCACTCGCATCTTCAAGGTTCTCCGACAGAAGGCCAAATCTTTGCGTGGCAAGCACGCTCCGCAGCACTTGGCCCGCTTCCACAAACCTTCCGCGTGCCAGGTAGAGGCCAGGAATGGCGAGCACCATATCGCGCACATAGGCGCCCAGATGCGGATAGCCTGCGACGACGATTGGAGATTCACGGCGATCGAGGCAAAACGCGTCTGCCGCCAACGAGAGCCTCCGCACTTCGGGTGTGTGAAAAGGGCCGAGATCAGCCCGGAGGGCGGCCTCGCGTGCTTCGGCCATGATTTGCTCGGGGGCCAAGCGCGGCACATCGCCGAACGCCGCCACGAGGTAAGACGTGACGCCGGGCGTGAGCGGGAGCTCAAAAACACCGGGCGTCCACATGTCTTCTTCGAAAGGCAAGAGGGCACGCTGATCTTCCTCGTATTCGAAGCGCCGCCACCAATCGGGGGACCCCATAAAAACGCCTGAATGCGAGAAGAGAATAGGGGGCAGCTCCGACACCGGCTGGACCTCCACTTCCCCAAGCCGAACGATCACTCGCTGCATCATCGCTCCGTGCTCACGTATGATCGCATTCGCGGGGCGTAATGGAAGCAACGGGCGCACCATGAGCTTGGCTTCAGTGGGGCCACGCCACGTGTACCCGAGCACCAGGATGTTGTGCCCAGGGCACAGCGCCAGCGTGCGTTCGAATTCGTGCTTCCCGATGTTGTAAGTCCAACGCGGGAGCGGATCCTGTGAAAAACGCCGGAGCGAACGATAACCTGGAGTTGGAGCAATGCCAGGGAATTGGTGGGTGGAGAGGCGAAAATGGCGATCGCCCACTTCCAAAAGAGCTTCGGCGTGGCTCACCACGACGTAGCGTTCGCCGGCTTTGCCGTGGCTTGCCACAAGAATCCCATGCTGCCGGCGCGTGTGCATGAGCGCTAAGGTGCTCATGGCGTAAGCACCGGCGCCGTTGGTATGCAGCCATTCAGCGCGCGCACGCTCCAATTCTCCGTGTGTATCAACCGCCACGCCAGGCTCGCTGACGGGGGGCGCATCTGCTGCGAGTCTGTGGGGACTCATGGGCTCTTGCCACCTTTAAACAGCAGGTTCTCAGCGGCATGCCGCATCACATTTCGATCGGGTGTCATTCCCGTCCAGAGCATCACGGAATGCACCGCTTGGCCAACGAGCATGCCTAGCCCTCCCACCGCGTTGACACTATTTTCCTGGGCTCGCTTTAGAAATGGCGTCAACGGGGGATTGTACACCAGGTCGTAGGCGAGGGCTCCCGGCGCCAGGACCGCCCAGGGGATCAAGGAAGCCAGCGCTTCTCCTGAATCGGCGCCGCGCATGCCAGCGCTGGTTGCCTGAACTAGAATCTGACACTCAGAAAATAGGTCGCGCCAGGATGCCTCCGCGGCGTCGGCCGGCATAGCCCTCGGCGTTGCACCCAGCGCTCGAAACTCGGCCGCTAAAGCTGCTGACGAAGGCCCGTTCGAGAATGCGCGAGCCGCGACGTGCACAACGCTAGCTCCCAAGCGCTGGCAGGCCACCACCGCCGCCAACGCCGCTCCCCCGCTCCCAAGCACACACGCGGCGCCCGGGCTTGGCTGATGCAAGCGGAGCTCGTCAGCCAACGCTGCCACATCGGTATTGTGAGCCTCCACACTCCCATCGGGCATGCGACGTAGAACGTTGGCCGCCCCCACAGCTTTCGCGAGCGGATCGGCGCGATCCGCAAGACTTAGCGCCAGCTTCTTGTGCGGCACGGTCACGTTCGCTCCGCTGAGCTCGCCGCCACGCAGCCGTTCGACTTCGCGACGGACCGCCTCCGGATCGGGACAATCAATCGATACATACTCGGCATCCAGCCCAAGCTCGCGGTACGCGGCCGTGTGCATGGCCGGTGACACGGAATGACCCACCGGATGACCGAGCAGGACGAAACGGGCTGTCATTCCTGGCCTCCCGCCGCGTGTTCGCCGATCCCCACGCGGATAACCTGCGATTCAAAAGTTCCATCCATCATTCGAATCTGCACGCGCTCTCCGGGGCTCACCTCACGGATGCGCGTGAGCACCCGCCCCCCGGGGGCCGCACAAATGGCGTAGCCACGGCCTAAAACGGCCAGCGGCGAAAGCGCCTGCAGGCGACCGGCAAGATTCGCTAACTCACCGCGCTGTCCGCTGAGCGCCAGTTGCAGGCTCGCTCCAAGACGTTCATCAAGCGGGATCAGGCGGGCCTTCAACCGATGCACGAGAGTGCGTGGGTGCCGGGCGAGGAGGCGGCGCTGAAGCACGGCGAACTCTGCCTGTTGCTTACCATGCCGCAGCCGCAAAGAACCCACGAGGCTTCGCTCGAGCTCGTCGAGCTGCTGTTGGCGCTGAACGAGCACGAAACGAGGATCGCTCATTCTTAGGCGCAAAGCTTCAACGCGCCTGCGTTCGATCACAACACGCGAAAGCCCTGCACGCACCAACTGCGCGCGGAGCCGCCGAACACGCTCCACACGAGCCATTTCATCGGGAATCACGAGCTCAGCTGCCTGTGATGGCGTTGCAGCTCGCACGTCCGCCACCAAATCCGTCAAGCTGTAATCAATTTCATGCCCGACGGCACTCACCACCGGAACCCTGACACGCGCCACGCGGCGCACTACGCGCTCATCGCTGAACGCCAAGAGATCTTCCAGCGAGCCTCCACCACGGCCAAGAATCAGCACATCGAGCCCGGGATACTGCTCCAACAGATCGATCGCCCGCACAATACTCGCGGGTGCGTCATCTCCCTGCACCGTGGCTGGCGCCAGCACCAACTTTACGCCGCCGCGGCGGAACGCGACGCTCCGAATATCGTGAAAGGCCGCACCCGATGCGCTCGTGACCACGCCCACCACCTTGGGACTGTCCGGCAAAGGCCGCTTCCGCTCCGCCGCAAACAAGCCCTCCGCAGAAAGACGTGCTTTCAGCGCTTCCAATGCCAAAAGCAGCGCTCCGCGGCCAAACGGACGTGCCCTTTCGGCAACAAACTGCAAACGCCCTCGGGGTGCCCAGACGGTGGCCTTTCCCCAAATCAATAGCCGCGCACCCTCCTCCAGAATCTTCGTGGCGCGAGCGGCCTGAAACTTGTACATCACGCAATCAATAACCGCTTCTTCCTCTTCATCTTTCAACGTGAAATAGATGTGGCCGCTGGAGGCGCGGGTCAGCGATCCGATTTCGCCCTGGACCCATTCATTCGCGCTCACCTCCTCGGCGGCACGCTTGAGGCGTCGCGTGAGCTCCGCCACACTCATGACACGCTCAGGCTGATTCTGTGGGCTTTCCCCGCTCACGGCGCGTGCGGTATAGTCGAGGGGCCGCCCATTGTCGCGTGGTGAATTCTAAAACGGCTCGCACTCGCTGGGAGGCACTTTTGCAAGGAAAAAAGCCGCTCCCCTGCCCAACCAAGGACGAAACCCGGTGTTAAGACGCATTCTGATCGCAAACCGCGGGGAAATTGCGCTGCGTTTCGCCCGCACCTTCAGAGAAATGGGCCTTGAAAGCGTGGCGGTCTACGGCGAACCCGATCGTACAGCACCGCATGTTCGGTACGCAGATTTCGCTGAGGCTTTGCCCGGAAAAAGCGCGGCGGAGACGTACCTGAACATCGATGCGATTCTGAGTGCGGCTCGGCGTTCCAACGCGGATGCTGTGGCACCGGGCTACGGTTTCCTTTCCGAAAATGCGGCGTTCGCCGATGCTTGCCAGCGCCACGGATTAACGTTTTTGGGCCCCTCAGCCAGCGCGATCCGTACCATGGGCTCGAAGACCGAAGCCCGCGAAGCCATGCGAGCCGCGGGCGTTCCACTCGTTCCGGGTGGCTCCGCGAACGATCTCGCTGAGGCGAAGGCCACGGCAAGCCTGCTCGGTTATCCCGTCTTCATCAAAGCTCGAGCCGGAGGCGGCGGAAAAGGCATGCGTCGCGTGGCTTCTGAAGAGCAGTTGGCCGGAGCGTACTCTCTGGCACGAAGCGAGGCTGAGAACGCGTTTGGCGATTCGAATGTCTACTTAGAGAAGGCTCTGATTCATCCCCGCCACATTGAGATTCAGGTGCTCGGCGACCAACATGGAAACGTTGTTCACCTGTTCGAACGCGATTGCTCCCTGCAAAGGAGGCATCAAAAGGTCTTGGAAGAAACGCCCTCACCGCGCTTGCCCCGGGAGGTGGTCGAACGGATGGGAGCCATCGCGGTGCAAGGAGCCAAGGCGGTTGGTTACTACTCGGCGGGCACTTTTGAGTTTCTGGTGGACGCGGAAGACCAGTTCTATTTTTTGGAAATGAACACGCGATTGCAAGTTGAACATCCCATCACCGAGCTCATCACCAGCCTTGATCTGGTGCGCGAAATGGTGCGCGTGGCGAACGGGGAAACACTTGGCTTCGATCAGAGCCAGGTGGTGGCGCGTGGCGCGGCGCTCGAATGCCGCATCTATGCCGAGGATCCCGAACGGGGTTTTCTACCCAGCCCTGGCCGGATTCAATGGTTGCGGGAGCCAAGTGGCCCGAACGTGCGCCATGACTCCGGAGTGGGATCCGGTTCGGCGATCAGCGAACTTTTCGACCCACTCCTGTCGAAGTTGTGCGTCTGGGCTCCGACCCGGGAGCTCGCCCTCGCGCGCATGCGGCGCGCACTGAACGAGTACGTCGTCGTCGGTGTACAGACGAATCTAAAGTTTCACGAGCAGCTGCTCTCTGACACCCGCTTCGAAAGCGGCCACTATCACACCACCTTCGTGGAAGAGCATTTAGCCGAGTTCTGTCGAGAAAAAGGCACGGCTCCGGAGCTTGCGCGAGCTCATGCGGCGGCGGCTGCCGCGGCTCTCTGGTTGGAGGATCTTGGCAATAATCGAACAGAAGCCCCATCGGATGCACTGTCACCGTGGGTTTTGGCACATCGGCGCAGGCTGTAGGCGGAACTGCGCGGAATCTTTGGTCCGCAGGTATCGACCCTGCCCGAGGCTGAGCTAGCCTGGGAACCTCCAACGCCCCCCGGTTTTCCTGCAGCTAGCCCCACATCATGACCCTCTCGACTGCTGATTTTCGCGCCTGCCCGCACTGTGGGACCTCGTGCGAGCGCACGCACCAATATTGCCCCGCCTGTGGCTTCCCGATCGGCACGCTCGGGGTGAGCGACGAGGACAAGTTCATCGGCAAGACGTTGCCCGGTGGTTATCACATCCTCGATCTGATCAGCGTGGGCGGGATGGGGCGCGTGTACCGCGCCGAACAAAGCGTCCTCGGCCGCACCGTGGCGGTGAAGATCATCCACCCTCATCTGCTTTCGGATGAAAACTCCGCCGTGCGCTTCATGACTGAAGCCCGAGCCGCGAGCCAACTCAATCATCCCAATTCTGTTGCTGTTTTCGATTTTGGTCGCACCGACGATGGCCAGCCTTATTTGGTCATGGAGTTCCTGCGCGGGAAGGACCTGGCTCGGGTTGCTTACGAGGAAGGCCCGCTGCCATTTTCGCGCATTGTGGATGTGCTCAGGCAAGTGCTCACCGCTCTGGCTGAAGCGCACGAGCTTGGCATTGTGCATCGCGATCTCAAGCCAGAAAATGTGATCCTTGAGCCGTTACGCCGCGGTGGCGACTTTGTAAAAGTCGTGGATTTTGGGCTGGCCAAGCTGCGCGCCGATCGCCAAGGGCCGAGCGTCACGAGTCCCGGTATCGTCTGCGGAACGCCCGACTATATGGCACCCGAACAGGGCCGTGGAGATGCGATCGACGGACGCAGCGATCTGTATGCGGTGGGTGTCATGTTCTTCCAGCTGTTGACGGGGCAGCTACCGTTCGAGGCCGATAGCCCGACGCAAGTGGTCATGATGCACATGACGATGCCGATTCCGGATCCGCGTCAAATCGCGCCGGATCGTGAAATTCCCGAAGCCCTCGTGTCGGTTGTGATCCGAGCGATGACCAAGGACCCGAATGGGCGCTATCAAGACGCCACTGAGTTCGCCGAAGCTCTGGCCGAAGGGTTGGCAGCGGCCCATGCAGCGCTCACCAGCATGCAACCGCCGGGCTCAGGGAGTGTCCTGTGCCAGGTTTGCAGGATGACGGTCCCGCTCTCCAAGTTCTGTGGGGAATGCGGGAGTCGGCTGAGCGGGATCAGCGCACCGCCTTCGGAAACGCCCACCTTTCCCCTGCCCTTGATGGGCCGCGACACTGCTCTCGGCTGGCTAGAGCAGCAAAAGAAACGCGCCAATGGCACCCTGTTTGCCGCACGGGTGGTAGCCGAAGCCGGCTTCGGCAAGAGCCGTCTCTTGGTTGAGTTCGCACGCGCCCTGCGCGCTCGCGGCGAAACGGTGATCGAAACCCGCCCTGATCCCTACCTAGCTGATGTCGCCAACTATAGTCTCAGGAAGACGATTCAGGACCTTTCGCAACTCGATGAAGTTGCCCTGAAGGGCGGACACTTTGACGGGGCGAGTCCCGAGGCGAAGCGCGGCCTCGCTGAGATTTTCGCATTGAAAGGCCAGAGCGTCGACCGAAGGATGCCCGCTGAGCGTCGCTACGCTTTGGCCGAAGCCTTGCGCTGGGGTCTTGAGCTCGGGTTGGCTCGGCAGGACAACCAATGCATCACGATTCTGGTGGATGATCTTCATCGCATCGATGGTGCCAGCCGTAATGCCTTCACGGACATGATCGCGGCGCCCCCCTCGGGAGATGTCTTTCTCGTCGGTTCGCACGTTCCCGCATTCGATCCACGCTGGGG
>JBBSBI010000218.1:0-8326 GCA_038251425.1 Polyangiales bacterium | reverse complement strand
GGTATATCACGCGCCCCCCGCTTGCTCAGGACCGCCTGGAACTCCGCCCCGATGGCAAGCTCGAGCTCACTCTCAAGAGCGTGTGGAAAGACGGCACCCGCGCCACTCTGCTTCCGCCCCGCGACCTCATCATCCGCCTCATCGCCGCTATCCCACCTCCGCGCTTTCATCTGATGCGCTATTTTGGCGTCCTCTCAAGCCACTCCAAGTTCCGTTCCGAAGTAGTCCCAAAGCCGCTACAGGATTCTGCCGCTTTCAAGCCGCCTCCGGCTTCGGGAGACCAGCTTGAGTTCCCCAAGCTCAACGCTCAACCTGACGACCCTCGCCTGCCCGTAAGCGCTGGGCCCGTGCTGGCTCATG
Source organism: Polyangiales bacterium (assembly GCA_038251425.1). Classification (GTDB taxonomy): domain Bacteria; phylum Myxococcota_A; class Polyangia; order Polyangiales; family Polyangiaceae; genus JBBRRP01. The sequence continues at coordinate 7,966 of JBBSBI010000218.1, read as the reverse complement.
TGTTCCGGGCAGATCTTGACACCTGTGTCCGCTCAGGTGGACCCAGCCCTGGCTCGAACCTGCCACGACCGAACAAGCTCCAACCTCGCTGCTCGCCCGGCTTGGGCCGGGCTCCTCAGCCTCCTCCAGCGCAGCGCTCGGCATAACGCCTGAATACGATCACTGGACCTCGAAACGTTCTCAGAGGAACTGTTGCACCGCATCGGCATTCATTTGTCACATCGAGGTTTGGTGCACCGCTTCAAAACCAAGTGCGAACGCTTCCTTGCTGCGGACCTCCGAGACCAGATTAACGTGCGCACCAGGAAAGCTGAAGAAGTTCTCACAACTGCCGCTGCACGCTATCTCTTTGATGAAGGACTAAATCCGCTCTTCAGTGCTCCAGTTGTAAAACTGAGGCCCGACCTATTCGACTCCCAGGAGCCGTATTCACTCTACGTGGAAGCCAAGCAATATACGAAAGCTCCACGGCAGACAGTTCTAAGAGCCGCTTGGCAAGTTTGGGATACCTGGAGTGAACTTGACGGGCAACATGCAGTGCGAGAGGCATTTCTCTTGATCTTCCGACGAAGCGGTCCATTGGTCGTTTTCGAGGGAGCGCCAGCCAGGCTTGGGGATCGCACGCTGCATCCGGTGCTAATTGACATCAGCGAGATCTAAGCTCGCGGAAGTCGCGCCAAGGAACGTCCCGTACACATCGCCAACTCTGCCCTCGTGCCGCTCTCCGATACACCGAAGCGGGCTGCTGCGCGAATGCGGGCAACCACTAACAATCAGAACCCGATCTCGTTCAAGCCGGTATCTTCGAGACGGTAAATACGTTGAAAGTGAACACGCCCGGGCTCTGCTGTTGGAGCGGATCCAAGGCGACGCATGCACCGCAAGGTTCTGGTAATCTTCAAGCTCAAGGCAGCGCAGGATTGCTTGCGTCCAGGGCGCATCGTGGGCGGCGGCTCGGATTGCCTCAAGCGCTTGGTAGCGCTGGCCACACCGAGGCAAGTTCACGGGGGTTGGCAAAGGACGCTGCAAAGTCCAATGAGTCGAGCATGACAAGTATCTCTTGCGGACCGAGCCCCTTCCGACCCGTTTTGGCAGCTCGATTGTCTTATGTTTCTTATGTGCCGCGGGATGAGCCTGGGCCACCAGCAGAAGTTCCGGGCCCTCGTCCATGAGGGGGCGTGGCGGGGGTACCTCAAGATCGCAAAAGTCACCAACGAGCGCCTCAACGTGCCCCGGCTGATGGTGGCGAAGGCGGCCTTCGAGGCGGGCCTCCGAGGCCGACAAGGAGGATCGCGATGACCTCCTTGATGGAAGGGGGGCTATTGCCGAATTGCGCATAGGGTAATAATTACGGCCGCCGACGGACACCGCGCAAGCCCGGGCGTAGTTATCCACCATCGCCTCACACATTCGAAAACCTTCTACAGCCACCTAGAGAAACACCATGACTTCCAAAAAATCTGTCTTATCCATTGGCGTGCAGCCACAGCTCATCGACTTCGCCGATCCGGCCTACGCGGCCTATCCAGGCATGTCGGCCGAGAAGGTGCAAGGCGGACTGGATAAGGACATTGCGGCACTGAACGCCATAGGTTACGACGCCCAATTGTGCCTTACCGATTTTGGCGAAACAGCTGAGGCCGTGATCCGCGCCACCCTGCAGCAAAAACGCTATGACTGCGTCGTGATCGGTGCGGGCATGCGCACCATCGGTAAAAACTTTCTTCTGTTCGAGAAAGTGCTCAATGTGGTTCACGAACATGCCCCGCAGGCACGCATTTGTTTCAACACTGGACCATTCGACACGGCCGAAGCGGTGCAGCGCTGGTGCCTGCTTGCCTGACCACAGTCAGGTCTCTGAGCATGGAGTTCTCTCGATGTTCATTGTGCATGAGTTCGAGGAGTACTCACCGTTCCTCGACAAGAAGACGCTGACAATTGAGCAGCTCCTGAGCGACGCTCACCAACTCATTCAATACCTCACCGAACGTTTTCAGCCACGGAAGGTGGTGCTCGTGGGCACTCTTTTGGCAGCTTTCTCGGGCTAGAGCTGGCGCGGCGTTATCCGGAGTTGTTGAGCGCATACGTGGGTATCGGTCAAGCTGTCTACTTCCCCGAGGGCGAAAAGCTGAGCATGAAGTTTGTGAGGCAAGGTGTATGTGTTCCACACGATTTGGAGGCCCACCCCTCGATTACGGTGTCCCGACCTGGAAAATCGACGTGGCGTCGTGGGCCACGCCAGCAGATCACGAGGCAAGCGTTCCGCCAGTGTGGTTTCAGGAGACGGACATTGGGAGAACCTGCACATTCATCTGAACAGAACCATGTGGCGAACCGGCCACAGGCGGGGCGTCCTTGCATCTACGCTCTCAGGTTGGGGTCTCAAATGGCGGTTTTTCGCGGGCAAAGGCCCTGGCCTGTTTGGTGCAGAGTGGTGGGTCATGACGACCAACCCGCTGCTTCTGCTTTCTCTCGTGCCCCTCACTTCGTCTCTTCTTATGGGTTGCGCCGTCAACGATTCATCGACCCTTTCGGAGAGCACGGGGAGTTCCTCCGCCGGCTCTGGCGGAACGGAAAGCAGCAGTGTCGGCGCCCTGGCCTCGGGGCGCACTGGCGGCGCGAGCGGGGCCTCTGGAGCTGCGGGCTCGCCGCCGGTCGCTTGCAGCCCAGAAAATTCGGCTTGCTCGATAACAGGAACTTGTTGTGGCGGAAAGTGCGTCGATGTCTCGCGCGATGTCCGAAACTGTGGCTCGTGTGGGAATGCCTGTGGGGCCCAGGATTTTTGCGCTTCTGCACCGAGCGTGGCGTGCGCCGCGGCGGCTATCCAGAATTTGTGTCTCAACGCTGCGATCACCGGGGTTCACGACGGAGTCCCAATCGACGACGCGGCGACCGTGGTTCTGGTGACAGCACTGAGGGCCGGATGCTCTACAAATCCGAGCGGTAGGGCCGTGGATCAAGGGAGCACGAACGTGGTGGACTCGGTGACGGGTAAACCACTTGTAGGAGGGGGGGAGTTACTGGTGACTGCCGGAGGGGATGCCTACAATAACGCAGTGCGCTACCTGAACAGCAGCCGTATTGCCCCGATTTACACCATTGGAAACGACTTTCGGCGCAGTCAGAATCAGAGCCTCATCGTCACCGCTTCCAATGTCACGGTTGATCACGATTTTCTGGTCATCCAAGCAGTTCGCGATCCGACGACCGGGACGCTGTTGCTTGAAGCCTACGGATTTGATCAGGCCGGCACGACGGCCGCCGCGTGGTACTTCGCCAACGTGATGATGCCCTCGCTCTCGAGCACCACGCAGGCCTGGTACGTCTACGAGTGGCGTGACGCTGGTGGGGACCATCTGCCGAACAACGCCAGCGAATTTGTACTCGTCCAATCCGGCAACTGATGCGCTAGAGCGGCTCGGCCTCCATCCGATGGTGAGAGGTAAAGCCATGCCTGTTAAGCAGAAAAACCTGTGAACACCTCAGGGCCTACCCTCGGCGCGATCGGGCAGACAACAGCTCATGCGGAGAGGTTGTTAGAACCGAAGTGGCAGCGCTTATACTTCTTGCCCGAACCGCAGGGGCAGGGGTCGTTGCGCCCGATCTTAGGCGGGCTCGGTGAGTGTTTCGGCACAGAGACGCGTCGAACTCGCCAGTGCGCAATGAGCTCATCCACGTGGGTGCGCAGATCATGCGGGAGCTCGCCTGCGAGCAGCTCGTAAGCTTCGGCAAGATCGACGAGAGGGTGAAGCCCCAAGGCGCTGTGGTGGTCCGGTACGGTGTCTTCAAGTTCCTTCCGGAGCATTGGTAGAGCGCGTGGGTCGCGGTAATCGACAAACCAGGAGCAAGCAATTTCTGGGATTCGCCCAAAGTGCGATGACAACGCGCTGTAGATCCGTTCGTCTTGAACTCCCAACTGCGACACGATGGAGCACAACGCGTCGGCAAGGTCGTCGGTGGGGTCGTCGGCGAGCATCGCCAAAGCGGGCTCAAGTACGTCCGCACCCAGATCGGGTAGGCGAAGGACGATGCGATCATGGATGATGTGCGCCCACTCGGTTTCAGCAAGCACGCTCAACATCGGCGCGATTGCCACGGTCGCCCGGAGGTCTGCTAGCAGGCTGACTGAGTGGATCGAGGCCCAGCCGACATGTTCCCTGTGAGGCTGTCAGCTCGACTTGGACTTCGACTTCGTCATCGTGAAGCATGACGTCGATCAGTGCTGGCACGATGCTCTCGCCTGCAGCGATGATGTCATCCCGCAGCGCTCCGGGAAGTTTCTCCCCTGCAGCTTTGAGTGCGGCGACAAGAGCCTGCGTTCCCAATTCACTCGCCCCAAACGACTCGCTCACTTGGTGGCTGCCTCGGGCAATTGAGGCGGTGCCTCCACGACCGTGGCGTCCGAAGTGTCCTGATGGATCGCCTCGGCAATCACGCGTTCAGTGACCTCGTTGAGGTAGGTCCGAAGTACGCTTCCCAGCTGTTCGAATTCCGGCCACAAGGTCTCATTAACGAACCGCCTGGAAACCTTGGCCATCACGGAGGCGTGCTTCTGTCCACGATACCGATACGTGCGGACTTCGTAGCGCCGGCACAAGGACGTGAAGAGCTTACGCGACCATGGGTCCTCAATTCTGAATCGGTACTCGACGGGAGGGTCCTCCTTTTCCAGCAGCTCCAGCCGGAGTTGGATCCTGCGTCGTGCCTCAGAGGCAGCAAGCTTTTCTCCTTGCGTGGTCGCGCCGGCGAAAAGTGCCTCGATGCGTCGCAGCTTTTCGAGCAAGCTCGCCTCGTCCATATCGGTGGCGCTTAGCACAAACTTGGACCGTAGCCTCTCCAAAATCGGTTTCTAGACCCCAAAATGGCCCTAGGTATCGCGTAGCTCAGACGAGATAGCGCATACCAAGATCACGAGTAGCATCTTGCGCACGTAAGTAACCCCTGGCTGTTGCCACATAAAAATGGCTCGCCTAATGCAACGATTCAGGCAACTCTCAGTATCGTGCTGCGTCATTGGGTCCTCTGCATCGCCACCGTTGCAGCCGTCGCGGTAACGGGGTGTCCGGGCAGCAGGGTCGTCAAGAAGCCGCCCGAAGCTTGTAAGGGGCTCGGACAGGCATGTGAGTTTGCGCCTGGGAAGTTGGGAGCGTGCGCCTACAAGGCCAACTGCTCCGGCGCCGACTGTTTCTATTGTCAGTCGCAGCATTAGCGCGTCGAGCAACTATTCGGCGTTTGCGGGCGCTCAATGCCGCCTTGCTTGGCGCAGGTGACCTGCCCATCACGAGCCGCGCGGGCCGATGACCGAATCGTAGCATTGTTGCGAATAGTGCTCATACACCGGTACAATGACCCTATCCATGGCCATGCCGACAGCTATCTGGCGTATGCAGTAGCCAGCGATGGCACGCGTTCCCTCATTGAAGCAAGCAGCATTGTCATCGACTTGGGTGCGGCAGAGATTGAAATAGGACTGAACTAAACGCTAACGGCGCTGAGGCGTACGAAGCCGGGGGGAAGGGCCACAAGCCGGACCTTGATCCGGCCTGGGTGACGGGGCCAGTCAATCTTGGTTGAGTAGCTCATGCCTATCGGCGTTGACTGGCAGCTGAGATCGGCCGAGAATGTGCGATCATGCGACGAAGAACCACCGCCCTCGCAGGGCTATGCATCAGCTTGTGGATGGGCGGCTGCTCGTCATCGCAGAGCGGAGGGTCGGCGTCTGGGCCGCCTGGCAAGCAGATTGGTCCCGAGGGCGGGAGCGTCCTCTTGGCCGACGGGTCTCGGGTTGACGTCCCCGCCGGGGCGCTTGCCACTGGTGTCAGCGTCACGATCGGGCTAACTCCGAGCGCAGCAGCTTTGCCCTCGAGTGACGGGATCGCGGCCGGTTCGTCCTATCTTCTCGGGCCAGAGGGTCAGACATTCCTGAAGCCTGTGACTGTGACGCTCGCCTTCGAGCCGAGCCGGCTTCCTGCGGACGTGCCCGGCGACGGCATTTCGGTCGTCACGTCGCCCGCGACAGGAACGCCAGACTACAGCCCGCTGCCGACCACCATCGTGGACAGCACGCACGTCTCCGCACAGACCACCCATTTCTCGATCGTTGTGCCGGTGTGGCAACGCACGCGGCCGTGCGGCAATGGCCGCATCCCGGCCTCCGCCATATGCTGTGATAGGGGGAGCGTCACGAGCAGCAGCTACTGCACGAGCAGGGCCGGCACGAATACGTCCGGCACGAATGCGCCCGCGGAGTGTTTCGACAACCTAGCGGGCATGTGCACGGGCTCCAATCCGTTCTCGAGCCCGCGTTCGTTCGTTCCGGCACCACTTGCCGCCTACTGCTGTTCGATAGGCGGGTCACAGGGCAGCAACGACTGTCCTGCCGGCCAGTATCATTGCGGACTCCAGTGCACGAGTGATCGCGGGGGCTGCAAGATTGGTGGCTCTCCAGCGGGTGGCAGCGGCAGTGGTGGCAGCGTTAACCTTGGTGGCGCGACCGGAGCCGGTGGAACAACCGGCACAGGCGTTGGCGGCGGCAGTGGTGGCAGCGGCAGTGGTGGCAGCGGCGTTTGCTGCGCGTGCAACTTCGACGTGACTTGCACCACGTTCGGAGCTGGAGGCTGCTGGCATTGCAATGACTCCATCTATGTCTCGGGTGTGTGCCAGGCGCCGAGCAGTTACCTGGTGTCGCCGGGTGCGTGCACGTGCGACCCGAGTCTGTACCAAGTCTGTCCGTAGCAGTTTATGAGAAGAGCCGCATTTGGCTGCCGGCAATTTCAGCGAAGCTTCGCCCTAAGAAGTGCAAAATGCCGTCAACTATGGGCTCAATTTGGCGTTCCACGTAGTGTTCGTAATCGATGGCGGCAGTGAGGTGCCCTGTGGGCTCAGGCCCCGCAAGCGTGATGACATACTCAACGCTCTTCGACGCTTTGGCCTGCTTGCGCGCGGCTTGCACATGTGGGGGCACGTTCGCAACATATTCGCTCAGTTCACGGCGCAGCCGCTTGCGATACACGAGTTCCGCATCCAACAGGCCCGCGCGCAGCTCTCGGCAGGTATCTCGAATCAGCTCTTCGTAGGGTTCCTTCAGAAAAATCCGCCGATACAACTCACGCTGAAACCGACGCGCCAACGGTGTCCAATCTGTGCGCACGGCCTCCAAGCCTTTGAAGGTAATTTTCAAGTTCCCGTTGGGTTCCCGCCACGCGCCGGCGTAGCGCTTCTTACTTCCCCGCTCCGACCCGCGCAGAGTGGGCATCACGAATTCTTGATAATGCGCCTCGAATTCCACTTCGAGATAACAGGGCAATCGAAAGCCTTCGCGGAGTACGCATTGGAAATATTCGTTGAGCTGTCTCGCAAGCTCCTGCCCGAGCTCCCGGCAGGCGTGAGCACTGAGCCCACCACCCACGTGAACGAAAACCGAATCCGTATCCCCATAGATCACGCTGTGGCCCGCCGCCTCGATAAACTCGCGCGTTTGCCCGAGGATCTCATGGCCACGTCGCGTAATCGAGGTAACGAGCTGAGCGCTCGCGAAGCGACATCCAGGAGTACCTAGCACCCCGTAGAATGAATTCATCAAGATCTTGATGGCCTGGCTGAGGGCTTTATCTTGCTTTGCTTTGGCTTCATCCCGTGCGGACCACAGGCTTTCGATGAGCCCCGGCAAGATGTGCCGCTCGCGCGAGAACTCAGCGCCAGCGAAGCCCGGGACGCGATCATTTCCGGGCTGAGCCAGGCCCAGCGGGTCGATGCAAAATGTTCGTATGATGCTCGGATACAGGCTTTTGAAGTCTAACAGCAGCACGTTCTGATAGAGGCCCGGTTTGGATTCCATCACGAACCCACCGGGAGCGGAGTCGTGGCTCGAAGCGGCAGAACGAGCGTTGGCCACAAACCCTAAACGATGCAGGCGCGGCAAGTAGAGATAGTCGAACGCGGCGACGGACCCACCCTGACGATCGAG
>JBBSBI010000217.1:0-8384 GCA_038251425.1 Polyangiales bacterium | reverse complement strand
CTTTGCCTACGCCGTGCCCGCTGGGGCGACCGTTGAAATCCGAACCGATGGCGCTCTGGGCTTCCACTTCGACTACATCAAAATCAACCCATAACACGCCCTCTCCTCAATCAGCCGCCCCCTCGGGTTAAGCGCTAACAATCAGCCGCCCCCTCGCAAGAGGGGGCGGTTTTCTTTTGTTTGTACAAACAACCAGAGATCTTCAGCCTGTGGAGCCATTATTTGGCGAGAGAAATAGTAAGCATGCTGACTTTCTAGATTGGTTCGGGCCTGCCACCGAACTCTCGAGATTTGATGGCCCCCGACACTGAGCCGACGGACGAGGAGCTCGCGCTCGTTATGCGGGATACACAACCACGCCGGACCGGCAAGTCTCAATGACGGTAGCGCAGCCAGCGTCACCGCCGAGGTGGATCAGCACAGGTTTCTTCCTGCGTACCTGAGGTTCAGACTGTCGAGCCATTATTTCGCGAAAGAGATAGTAAGCATGCTTACTATCTAAATTTGTCCGAACAGGGCTCTCCCGAGCTGATCGGGTGCCATCAAGAGCGAAAACAAATCCGACGTCGGTTCCCGAAGTCCCGAAGCCTCAGCAATCCCTACGACGCTTTTTTCGCTCTTTCCCGTTTGATCCGCTCAGATAAGTAGACCTTCATGAGCGATTGGTAGGGAACATCACGGCTGTTGGCCAACGATTTCAGTTCATCGAGCATGGCGACAGGAAGACGAAGCGAGATAGCCGTTGTTGATGGCTTGAGCGCGGGCAGAACGGGTTGAATAGCGGTTCCAAAGTCGAAGTAATCGCTCGCCTCGCTCTTCGCCCAGAACTTCCGCTCCTCATCTTCGGTCACGAACGCAGGCATAGCCTTCCTATTTTTTGGGGGTCGTTTGCTCATAGATCCTCCGTTCTTGGCGGCTCATGTCTCTTACCGAAATCACTCGAATCAGGTGCGCTCCAATGGTGAAGATGAGTGTGAGTCTGCGTCCAGCACTGGTAGCCCCGAGTGCCGCGTAGCGAGGCTCACGCTGCGAGTGCGCTGAATCCGACGCCACAATGAATGGTTGGTTAAAAAAAGCATCCTCCGCCTCACCTTGCGAAACCTGGTGGAGAGCCCAGTTCTTGAGAGAATTGCCCTCGTCCCACTCAAACCCAGTGCAATTCGCCAGGGCTTCCAGGACCTCCTGCATTCCCTGTATATACTGCACATATACAGAGCGCGCAACCGCCCCCCCCCCCTAGCTCAGCCATCTGGCCGACGTAACTGCTCACGTGCGAGGGCGATCGCATAGCACCCGCACGCGACAAGGAAGCCCGGGCTAGCTGTGCTATCCTGACGCCACCATGCAACCGAACTCTCGAGATTTGATGGCCCCCGACACTGACCCGACGGACGAGGAGCTCGCGCTGGTCATGCGGGAAGCGAGAGACCTCGCGGTACAGCGGCGCGCCATCGCTGACGCCTGGGTAACGGCTCGGCTGCAGGAAGCATCTGCTTTCGCTCGCGCAAATACACAACCACGCCGGACCGACAAGTCTCGATGACGGCCCCGCCCGCTTCGCGCCCTCGATTGCTGGTCGTGGCAGGACCCAACGGTGCTGGGAAGACGACAATCACAGAGCGCGGACTCGCGCACGAGTGGTTTCACGATTGCGAATACATCAACCCCGATGCCATCGCGCAGGACGAGCTCGGAGACTGGAACGATGCTGCGACCGTGCTACGCGCAGCACAGCTGGCGACGGAGCGGCGCGAGGCCTGCTTACGCGAAGGGCGAAGCTTGGCGTTTGAAACCGTCTTCTCGGCGCCGGACAAACCGGAGTTCGTGCGGTGGGCGTTGGCTCTTGGCTACTTTGTGCGGATATTCTTCGTCGGCACCGCTCTGCCCGAAATCAACGCGGCTCGAGTGGCTCGCAGAGTGCTTCAAGGCGGGCACGAGGTTCCGATCCGCAAGATTGTCGATCGTTGGGCCCGCTCGATCGCAAACGCAGCCAGCGTCGCCGCCGAGGTGGACCGCTTCTACGTGTACGACAATTCCGTCGACGATCGAGACGCCCAACTCGTGTTGCGTGCCGCCGAAGGCCACGTGGTGAGGGCTTATGCCGATGCTCCGGTCTGGGCGGGGCCAATTCTGGAACGCCTCGTTCTGCCCGAATCTTGAACTCAAACCAGGCGAAAACACTCGCCACCGACGCCAAACCCGATCAGCACACCGCTCTTCCTGCGCAGCTCCTGTTCGGACTGTGGAGCCATTATTTCGCGAAAGAGATAGTAAGCATGCTTACTTTCCCTACGAGGCTTTTTTGGCTCTTTCCCGTTTGATCCGCTCGGACAAGTAGAGCTTCATGAGCAACTGATAGTTCATCGAGCATTACGCCTTCCACGTCGCTATCGCTACGGTTCACGGCATGGATTTCCTTTTAACGTGGAATTGCAAGCACATCGCCAACGCCGCACTCCGTGGTACTATCAACGGCATCTGCCGCGAAGAGGGCTTCCAAGCCCCAGTCATTTGTACGCCGATGGAGCTTGCGCAGGAGTAAACATGTCGACACCAAATCCGATCATCGAGGAACTTCACCGGATTCGCGAAGAGATCTCTCGCGAGTCGGGCGATGACATGAAGAAGATCGCACAAGCGGTCAATCAAAAGCAGGCCAACGCCAACCCCGAGCTTCATGTGATCCGATTGCCGCCCAATCGGGTCGCTCGTGAAAAGAAGGCTTCCTGAGGATCCCGCCAGCCGTATACGCAGCTCGGCCGCGTCGCCCCCCTTAAACCAAGCCGCCGAGAAACTGTAACGCTGGCATCAGGCGGATCCCTTCAAGAGTCCGAACGTCGCGCGCACCCGCTTTAGCAATCTGTAGACACTCACACTTCGGAAACTTTTCCTTGAAGTAGCGCAACCCCCGGTTGGGCGGAGCGTCGTCGAGATGACACTCTACCGCCAGAATGGGGACTCGCTGTTCGGTCACGATGAAATCTACCTCGCGGCCGTCGATATCGCGAAAGTATCGCAACTCGAGATCGCGCCCCTCCGAATCTTCCTGGAAGCTCACCCACTTCAGAAGATGCACGGCTACAAGGTTCTCAAAGCGCGCACCGGGCGCGTTCACGAGCGTCCAATCCAGATGATAGTGCTTCCGCTCTTTCTTAACTGCGCGGATCTTCGGCGTACCAAACGGCTGAACGCGAAAAATGCCATACAGCCGCTCAAAAATATCGAGCCAATTCGCGACCGTCTTGTGTGCCAACTGCAGATCCTCCCGAAGCGCGTTGATTGAAAGCGGGGAGCCAACGAGCGCAGGCAAGCGCATCGCCAGAAGCTCCATATTCCCAAGGTCTGAAATGCGCTCCACGCCCGTCACCTCCTCGCGCACCAAACGCGTGCGATACTCCCGCGACCAACGTCGCGCCGTTCGTTCCGATCCCGAAAAGAAGGGTTCGGGGAAGCCACCCAGCGTCAACAGGGAATCAAGATCCCCAATCTTCTGGATACCAAGCTCAGCTACGCTGAGCGGATACATGCGCCACAAGTGGTAGCGCCCCTGCAACGAATCCCCTCCGTAACGGTAGTAGTCGAGCTTCGCGCTGCCGGTAACCAGGATCCGCTGACCGGGATTGCGGCCATCGAAAAGCCCTTTCAAGTATCCGCGCCAGCTCTTGTACTTGTGGATCTCATCGAAAACCCAGAACGGACTCGCCGGCAGATCACCCAGAAGGATCCGGCGTCGATGCTCGGCGATGTCCCAATTCAAGTAAGCCGCGCCGTGTTTTCCCAGCAACCGCCGCCCGAGCGTGGTCTTCCCCACCTGGCGAGGCCCCGCCAAAAATACCATCTTTTCCTTGAGATCCTCGACCAGGAACGGCTCAATCTGGCGCTTTTTTGGCTCTTTCCGCACCCATTGAGAGTACGAGTTTTTTTGCCACCTGTCAAAATCACTCGCGAGCAAATTGGACACCAGGAGAAAATACTCGCCACAATCGAACGGATCAGCACAGCGTTCTTTCTGACGTAGCTGGTGTTCAGACTGTGGAGCCATTATTTCGAGAGAGAGATAGTAAGCATGCTTACTATCCAGATTTGTCCGAAACAGGACTCTCCCCAAGCTGGGTCCAAAATCGAAGTAATCGCTCGCCTCGCTCTTCGCCCAGAACTTCCGCTCCTCCGGCGCGTCCCAATCTAAGGCCTTGTTATGCGGAGCTTGACCAACTTCGCGAGCGCGGCCTGCTTGTCGTCGTACGTGACGAATACTCGGCTGCCAAGCGTGAGAGCGCTCGCAACGTGCAACACGTCGAGGGTGCGCGTGCCGAGCTTCGGCGTGTGCTTTCGGCTCAGCTCAGCGGCAAGATCGAACACTCGCCTAAAGGGCACATCCGAGAGTGAAAGGCGCCCCTGCAAGATATCGTCATCCAGATCTAGAATTGCACGCTCTGCGACCTCGGCTTGAATATCTTGGCGAAATACCGCCAGCTGGATGCTGTTCACCACTTCAGCTCTCCCGTGTCGCGTCAGCGGAAGGGCGCCGCGAACGCGTCCACGCCAGCCGCAAAATGCCCGGGAGCGAGCATCGTGCACATAGAGACGCCGAAGCGCGCTCGGATCCACGTAGATCGTGTCAGCGTTCGCCACGATCTGCGTCATCCAGTTTGCGAGCGGCCGACGCCGACAATGGCTTCGGTTGACGTTGCGTCAGCCGGTCGAAATAGCTCACCGGCTTGGGCGAGGGAGTCACGGGGGCGCAATATCCCCGCAGCACGTAGGCCGGGCGCCCGCGGTCAGTGACGATGAGTTCACCTTCACGCGCAATGATCCCCTTCAGATACGGGAAGCGAGTTCTCAGATCACGAATGGTAGCAGTGGACACTCGTGAATCATGGGTGATTCACAACTGCCCGTCAATTCGCGGCTAAATACCGATCGGTTTACGATGCGCGCACGCCGTGCCGGCTCCGTGTCCCGCCGTGAGACGCGGCAACAAAAATAGCTGCGCATCATCAACCAAGAGCGTCCCCAATCCTCTGGGAGTTTGATGGCTTGGCTGGGGCCTTGAGCATGCTAGGCTCCGGGCGTGTCTTTCCGAGAGCCTACCGCCCGCATGAGCTATGCCTCATACGTTGCTGCGGAGGCGATAGCCGAGAGCCGTCACGAGTACTTGCGCGGGCTCATTTATGCCATGGCGGGCGGAAGCTTGGAGCATGCTGCATTGGCGTCAGCCCTGGCGCGCCACGTCGGAAATGCCCTTGAGGGCAAGCCGTGTCGGGTATTTTCTGCGGATGCACGGGTTCGTGTCGCGGCCACAGACATGACGACGTACCCCGACCTTAGCGTCGTTTGCGGAGAGCTCGAGCGCGCACCGGAGGATGAGCGTGCCATGCTGAATCCTGTGGTGATCTTTGAGGTGCTTTCCGATTCTACTGAAGCCTACGATCGGGGAGCCAAAGCGTCACACTATCGACACATCCCAGCGCTCAAGGAATACGTTTTGGTCTCACAGGCCGAGCCTTGCGTGGAAGTGCAGCGTCGAAACAGCAGCGGCCATTGGGAGATCCACGAGTTTCGTGCTGGAGAGCAGGCTTTGCTCACGTCGATCGGGGTCGCACTTTCCGTAGATGGGCTGTATCGGGATCCGCTGGCGAGATAGGCGCACTCACAACCGCCCCGCATAAGTCGCTCAATTTGCACAACCAGCGGGCTGTCTAACCTGCTAGAGAGGTGCCGACGGAAATCCTGATCGCTAGGCGCGGCGGATTTTCCGCGACTGACCAAAGGAAAAAAACAGCGAATGAAAAATATATTCAGTAGTCCGTTGGCGCTGACCCTTCTCGTGCTTGGAGGCTGCAGCAGCACAGGCGAGATTGGTTCGGATACGGGGAAGGCGGGAGAGATCAAGCAAGCAATCACCTACCAGCCCTATTTTCTGAAGAATCAGAATTTGTACTGCCGGGTGACGGCGGCGAGCGGCACTGCAGGATACCCCACATCCCGAGCTGGCTTGATCAAGTGTGACCAGAGTTCTGCCAATGCCTCGGTCCATAGCTTCATGAGGATCCCCTCGGGGAGTGACGTCAAGTTTCAGCTCGCAACCGGACCGGATTCGGTCGGTTTGTACGCGGCCCGGACTGGCAGCCCTAGCCGTATGTCCGGCAAAATGTACGTCGGGCAAGCTTTGACCGAGACCAGCTGCGGCAGCGGCAAATTTGCGTACCAGGAACCAGGCTCGTCGAGCTGGATGGCGTACGACTCCACCGGGATCCGCACCTCGGCGGGCACAGGCTGTACCAGTGCCGCCAGCGAGTGGTCGTGGCTTGCCAACGGCAGCCCCATCAACCAACCCACCGCTTCAGGGACGAGCACCAACACCAACGCCCCCGCCACATACTTCTCGACGCTCCTCTCGCGCGCCTGGAAGATCACGATGCCTGCCGATCTGTTCGGCTCGGCCACTGCAACGGACATCTACGAGAACGAGCTGGCCAATTGGTACCACTCGGATTACTTCTTCGCCGATAGCAGTCAGAAGATGGTGTTCAAGGCGCCGAACGCAGGCATCACCACGTCTGGCTCGGAGAACACGCGCTCGGAGCTCCGCGAAATGCTGCGTAACGGGGACGCCAGCATCACGAACATGGCCGATGCGCGCAACAGCTGGTCTCTTGCATCTAACCTCACGGGGGCGACCTACCCTCGGATTGGCGGCAAGTTAAGCGCCACGCTCCACGTGGACCATGTTGCTGATAGCGGCTGCGACATAGCACATTATGGCTCGTTTTCGGTGATTGTCGCGCAAATTCACGCTAACGACCTGCCTAATCCCACCAACGGCGGCTTTGGCAATGAGCCTTTGAAGATCTCCTACAAGAAGCACCCAGGGCACGCCAAAGGTTCCGTGTATTGGACCTATCAGAATAACTGGGCCAAGGGTGATCCGAACCGCACCATCACCTACCGCCCAGTGTGGGGGAAGGTTTCGAGCGACAACACCGATCCGGGCACTGCTGGGGTCTCTCTGGGCGAGGACTTTTCGTATGTTGTGGATGTGGCGGGCAACGTGATGACCCTCACGTTCACGCGCGCAGGCGCGCCCACCATGACCTTCACGCAGGACCTATCCGTCCCGAACAACGGCACGGATAACCCGGATGGCTGGAAATACGACAGCTTCTACTACAAGGCAGGCGCCTACAATCAGTCCAACACGCTCAATGATGGCACTACCAGCGCGGCAGTGTGCGATGGCGCCGGCCTGACCACGGCGCAGCAATACGCCGCTGGCGATTACGCTCAAGTTACTTTCTCGGCACTGACCATCGGTGCTAGTGGCGCTACTGCCGCAACCTGCACGGATGGCATCAAGAACCAAAGCGAGTCGGATGTCGACTGCGGAGGTTCGGGCTGCCCTACCTGTGTGTTCGGCAAGATCTGCACAGGGGGTACTAGCTGCCGCTCTAACAGCTGCATCAGCGGCCTCTGCGCATCCGTCTGCGGTGACAACACGAAGGAAGGCACTGAAGCTTGTGACGATGGCAACACCGTCACCGAAGCTTGCACCTATGGCCTCACGAGCTGCACCGTCTGTAGCTCGACCTGCACGAACGTCGCTGGTGCAGTCAAGCGCTGTGGTGACACCATCGTGCAGTCCGCGAACGGCGAACAGTGTGACGATGGCAACACCACCAACACCGACGCTTGCAGCAACATCTGCAAGACCCCGACGTGCTCGGATACCATCAAGAACCAAGGCGAAACCGACGTGGACTGTGGCATCACAGCCTGCTCCAAGTGCGCGACTGGCAAGACCTGCACAGTGGGCACCAACTGCGCATCCGGCGTCTGCACGGGCGGCCTCTGCGCGGCCGGCGCTGCGGTGTGTGGTAATGGCGTTAAAGAAGGCACGGAAGCTTGTGACGACGGCAACACCATCGTCAACAACTGCACCTATGGCGCCACCAGCTGCACCACCTGTAACACGACCTGTACGGGCAACGTCGCTGGTAAGATCATCAAGTGTGGTGACACCGTCGTGCAGACCGCAAACGGCGAACAGTGCGACGATGGCAACACCGTCAACACCGACGCCTGCAGCAACACCTGCAAGACCCCAACCTGCTCCGACACCATCAAGAACCAAGGCGAGACGGACATCGACTGTGGCAACCTCTCCGGCAGCACCATCTGCGGCAAGTGCGCTACGGGAAGAATCTGCACCACGGGTACCAACTGCGCATCGGGCGTCTGCACGAGCGGCCTCTGCGCAGCAGCAGCTGGCGGAACCACCTACCAAGCTGAGACACTGAGTCTCAATGTGGGTGGTCTCGACGTTGCGCCGCTGACTGGCTGGGTATGGATGGAAGACGGCGGCCCACAATCTATGACGAAAACGG
>JBBSBI010000216.1:0-8388 GCA_038251425.1 Polyangiales bacterium | reverse complement strand
TCACTACCTCCGCCTTCAGCCCACCATTTGCATCTTCATCCTCGATTTCGTCGAGTTCCCCTCCCGGAGATTTCACAGCATTTTCAAGGCCTTGGAAATCCACGACCTGATCGAGTTTTCTCCGCACTTCGAGCTCCACACTCTCGAACTCCCCAAGCTTCCCCTGGAAGAGACACTCCACCCCTCTTCGCCTGTGCTAAAGTGGGGACGCTTCTTCAGCGCTTCCTCCGACGAACAACTTGAGCAACTCGCCATGGCAGACTCTGACATCAATGCCGCCAAGCTAGCCCTCGATAGGCTCTCCGCTGATCCAGTCGCTCAGCGTATTGCCAGAGACCGCGAGGTCGCCATCTGGAACTACGAAGCCGGCCTCCAACTCGCGAGAGAAGAGGGCGAGGCCAGGGGCGAGGCCAGAGGCGAGGCCAGAGGCGAGGCCAGGGGCAAGGCTGAAGGTTTACGAAGCGTTCTCGTCAAGCTGCTCACCCTCAAGTTTAGGAACCTCCCTGAGGCTGCGCTCAAGCGCATCGCCTCGGCTCCTGAGGATCGCCTTCAGCTCTGGGCTGAGCGCATTATTCCTGCAAGTTCGCTCGATGATGTCTTCTTAGATTAACGTCTCAGTTGAACTGCTTGGCTGTGAGCCTCTGGGCTTCGCGAGTTGATAGGTTACGAATGTGTGCGACAATGAGCGCCCTGGTGCCGCCTTTCCTGCCCTACGGGGCGAATTCGTATTGTCCACCACACCGTAAAGCCACACAGCTCCTTAGCGCACGGCTGGCACGTGTCCGCCCCCCATTCCGAACTTCACTCTGAACTGTGCGGACGCCGGCGTAGCAACGCAGACCTCAGGGTTGGCCAGAGCCGTGCGGCGACTTCCGCTTTGTTCACCACGCCGTCAGCTTGAGCCTCCACTGCCAGCACTTCCAGCTCATGCCCAGGCCGGCTACTCACCAAAATAATCGCCAGCTCGGCACCCCGAGCATTACCGCGCAGCATGCGAGCCAGCTTGTCCCCGTTGATGTCCGGCAGCATCACATCCACCACGACGCCCTCGATAGCCTGCTCCCCGATCAACCGGCTTGCGCCGATTGCCGAAGGCAACTCAAAAACAGAGCAGCCAGCTTCCTTCAGCTTCTCGGCGAGGATCTCACGAGCCAGATCATCGTCGTCGATCACTAGAATTCGAGTGGACAAACCAAGACCAGCCTAGCTGAGGTGCGGCGTGCCTTCCACCCCTGCCACGCATTCTGAGATTCAAAACCTGACACGGCCCCCAAGGCGCCTGCGCAGAAATTGAAAGCGTGCTGAGGCTTGGTCACTGTAAAATCTCGCATGGAAATGGGTGAGGTGCCCATATTCATGCCGAACGAGAGTTTCGTCCCGACGCGAGCGCTGGAACACGGTGTCTAAGAATGCGGGCTCCTCTCCAACGCTCAAGGCGTATTCGCGCAAAAGCTGCTGGATGGAACGATCCATGAAGACAAACTCGACGTCTGTCTCGCTCATGAGCGCTTTCAGAAGCTGCCACGTGCGCGGACGATCAAGGTTCTCGGCAGAAGCCTTGGTGTACCACTTATGCTCACCTTGGTAGTAGTAGCCAACATCGGCATCGCGGCCGGACTGATGGCTGCGATGCGGCCGAATATATCCGCCTGTTTCACGACTCAAATCACCCACACCGAGCGGCGGAGAGCCCGGGAACGCAGTGGCAACGGTGGCAACTGCTGCCTCAAGATCTCGGATCGTTTCGTCGGTCGCAAACGCGCGTTCGGGATTGATAATTCGCCAAAAAGGGCGCTCAGGCAGAGCCACCGGAAGCCTGAGCGAGCCGCGGTTGGGGCGCCCAACAGAAATGGAGCCAGGCCCGGGTTCATCCCGCGAATAGAGCGTGATGGCAGATAATTCGACGATTTTAGGGCGCCCCTCCGGCTTGGCGAGGCCTGAAACCTTAGGGCTCGAAGTAGCCGCTTGAGCACTTGGGAGCATGCGTTCAAGAACAGTAGGCGCCCGCCCGGAGCAGCCGAGAGCCACAACAACGCACAGAGGGAAACCACGCCAAAAAGACATCTGCCCCCATAGGCTGCAGGGGATCTGGGTGGCCAGCAAGGCGCAGGCTGGCCCAGCTTTGCCAACCCCTGTTTTTCGTTATACAAATTCAGGTAAGCTAGGCCGGTCGTGGGAGAAGCCTTGAACATCGAACCGGGAACACTGCTGGCTGGAAAGCTCCGCGTGATCCGTTTGATTGGCGAGGGCGGCATGGGTGCGGTGTATGAGGTTGAGCACGAGCTCACCAAACACCGGCGCGCGGTGAAGCTACTGCACGCTCAGTTTGCTTCGATGCCCAGCGTCGTGGCGAGGTTCCTGCGGGAGGCCTCGGCGGCTGGGCGCATTGGGAGCCCGCACATCATCGAAACCTTTGACGCGGGACACTTAGCCAGCGGCGAGCCCTACATCGTCATGGAATTTCTCGACGGCGTTCCCGTCGATAATCTGCTGCGTCGGCGTGGCGCGCTTCCATTTCACGAAGCCGCGGAAATCATTCATCAAGCTTGCGAAGGCATTCAGGCAGCGCACGATGCCGGCATCATTCACCGCGATATCAAGCCCGAGAATCTCTTTCTTTTGCGCGGCGATAGAGTGTACGTCAAAATCTTAGATTTCGGCATCTCGAAGTTTGATCCTGCCACGCTCGGCGCCGTGGAATCCCTCACGCAGGAAGGGAGTGCACTTGGCACGCCGTATTATATGTCGCCAGAGCAGGTGCGCGGCGATAAGCTGATCGACGCACGCACCGATGTCTACGCGCTCGGCGTCGTTTTGTATGAGTTGCTCACGAACCTAAAACCCTTCGATGGCGAAACGCTCATGGAGCTTTCCGTGCGCATCCATGAGGGCAAATATGCACTGCCCTCTCAAGTCCGCCGCGATTTGCCGCACACCGTCGATGAGCTTTTGGGCAAGGCCTTGGCAGTGAACCGCGAGCAACGTTACGCCACAGCGCGTGAATTTTCCCAAGCGCTGCGCCACCTCCAGGTGGGGCAATGGGCCGTTTCGGATGCCACGATTGCGCTCCCGAGCAGCCTTCCGCCCGCCGGCGATGGGTTCTCTGCATTTGGCCCGAGCGCCCTGCCGCACAACGCCCCGCCCACCAGCGCCGGTACGCTCGCCGCTCACGCTGAACGCCCAGCCCGTGCGCTCACCCAACGCGCGGGAGGCACCACCGCCGGCGTCGGTCTCGAATCCCGTGCACCGAGCAAGAGTTCCCGCTGGATGCTGGTCGCAGGCGGAGCCGCCGTCGCAGCTATCGGAGCGGCTCTTTTAGCTAACTCCTTGAAGGGTACCGCCGAAACGGCTGGTGTCGATGCCGGGCCGGAATCGGCCTTGGCAGCAACGGCACCCAAGGTCACCAGCGAGGCGGCACCGCCTCAAGCCAAGCTCCCCGATCCGGTGCTGGATGCCGGTGCTTCAACAACCCCGGACGCGACCCCGCCCGCGTTACCCGGAACGGGAGCGCGCAACAAACCCGTTGCGAATCCCGCGCAGAAAATTAGCCCGGGGCCGAGTGCCACCACACGCGCGCGCACCGAAGGCCTCGCGACGGATAATCCCTTCAAATGAGCACCAACAGACCCCGCCTCCCCTTCCTTTTTCGCGCTTCGTTCTCCACTCAGCTGGCACTGGTCGCGCTCCCCGCCGCGCTCCCGCTCCTCAGCTTCACGGCGCCCGCATTTGCCCAACCTGAAGATAAGCAACGGCAGGAAGCTCGCGAACGCTTCGATCGCGGCTTGCGCCTGTTCAATGCTGGCGACAACACGGGCGCCCTCGCAGAATTCCAGCGCGCATACGACATCACGCAGCATCCCGTGGTGCTGTTCAATCTTGCGCTCGTCTATCAATCCATGCGGCAGCCCGTACAAGCTGCCGACGCTTTGACCAAGCTGCTGGCCAATCCAGGCCAGCTGGATGCCGGGCGATTGGCTCGCTCACGCAGCATCCTCGCAGAGCAGCAGGCACTCATCGGGTACATCAAAATCGTCTCCGAACAGCCGAACGCCGCGGTAGAAATCGATAATCTTCAAGTGGCGACCACACCCGTCGCCAAGCCAATCCCGGTTCCGAGCGGCAGCCATGTCG
This sequence comes from Polyangiales bacterium, assembly GCA_038251425.1. Taxonomy (GTDB): domain Bacteria; phylum Myxococcota_A; class Polyangia; order Polyangiales; family Polyangiaceae; genus JBBRRP01. The sequence goes on along the minus strand of JBBSBI010000216.1, from coordinate 4,257 downwards.
TATCGCTGATTTTGCCCGGTTTTTTTCCGTTACGGCAGCAGCTTACGGTGCCAGGTCAGAGCACCGTCGAATTTTCTGGCACGATGAAGCCGCTTGAAGGGCGCTTGGCGCACCTCGAGATCCAATCTCCGCTCGTGGGTGCGAGTGTGCGTGTGGATGGCGAGCTGCTAGGGACAACACCCCTGCCAGCTTCGCTCGCGCTGGCACCCGGTGAGCACACGGTCGAACTCTCACGGCCCGGCTATGTCTCGCAGAAGAAGGTGCTGAAGCTCGACGACGGCGCTAGCGGCACGCTGCGCCTGGATCCTCCGGTGGACCCAAGTGCGCTCGCCACCCATTCGGGCTACCTGGAGCTCGCGCTCAGCGAAGAACAAGCCGTGATCTTTATCGATCAGCGCCCGCTCGGAACTTACAGCGCTGCCATGCGCTTACCAGAAGGGCCGCATCGGCTTCGCGTCGAGCGCGCAAGCTTCTTTCCGTACGAGCGCGATATCGAAATACCGAAGGCGGGCTCCACACGCCTCAGCATCGAGCTCCAACCCACCACCGAATACCGTGCCGCGTACGCTGAGCGCACCCATTCCCAGCGAACCTGGGGTTGGGTGTCCGTGGGCTCAGGAGCCGTCTTGATGGCTGGCAGCACTGGCTATCTGATCTGGAACAATAGCCAGGTGAACGATGCCCAGCAGAAGTTCGATGCCCTTGTGGAGCGCGGATCCTGCAAGGATCGTATCGGCATGCAAGATGTCTGCGAGACAGAGCTCAACCTCGCCTTCACCCACCTCGACGATGCCCAATCGCAGACCAAGTTCGGCTGGATCGGCATGGGTGTCGGAGCCGCCGCCGCAGGTTTCGGAGCTTTCCTGTTGCTCAGCAATGATGATCCCAGTCGCTACGAGCCCAAAGCCGACAGCGATGTTTTCGGCAGCCTGCGAGCAACTCCGGTAGCTTGGGCAATCCCTGGCGGTTGGGGTGCTGGGGTTGTAGGCAGCTTTTAGCCTCCTCGCGCATTGCGCCCCTAAAAACCTACAAATAAACCGCAACCCCTGGCACATTCCGGACGAGAGGGCGGCATGCTACCCTCTTCCACTAGGAGCGCTTATGAGCCAACCGCAGCCCGTGCACCCCAAGTTCCCACCCGGACAGAACGAACTACCTTCCGGCGACGGTGAACCGATGGAGACACCGATCCATCGTTTGCAGATGAACGTGCTCATCGATTCGCTGGAGCACGCATGGTCCGATCGCACGGATTTTTACGTGGGTGGCAACATGTTCGTTTACTTCAGCGATCTCCAACTCAAGCACAACGAGTTTCGTGGACCGGATGTGTTCGTGGCCATGAATACTGAGCGTAAGCCACGCAAGAGCTGGGTCGCCTGGGAGGAAGGTCAGCTGCCCGATCTGGTGATCGAACTTGCGTCTCAAAGCACTCGCGAATTTGATCGCACCGAGAAGAAGCGCATCTACGCCAAAACGTGGCGATTGCCTGAATACTTTCTGTTCGATCCGGACACTGGTGAAATAGAGGCATGGCGCCTCGACCCGGCGCGCCGTGAGTACTTGCCGCTCCTCCCTGATGAGAACGGGGATTATCCGGCGGCAACCGTGGGCCTCAAGCTAGGCCGGCGTATAACGCGTGCGTCCCTCTACGAAGGAAACTTGCTGAGATGGATCGAGCCTAATGGCAAGGTGCTGCCTACAGGGCGAGAGTTGGCCGAAGAGCAGCGAGCGCGAGCCGAAGAGCAGCGAGCGCGAGCCGAAGAGCAGCGAGCGCGAGCCGAGCTGGCGGAAGCGAGAGTTCGTGAGCTTGAGGCTAAGTTGGGGCAGCAAGCAAGTTCGTAATCAAGGGATCGGGATTCGCGCTCAACGGCCCTGTCGCCGTGCCGGTGGGAGCCGGCGCCGTGGGGTTCGGCACACCATCAGCCAAAGTCACTGAAATACGGCAGCTTCGCAGCGGTGGCGCGGATCTGTGCTTCGCCGGAAAGCAACTCACCCGTGGTGTCCCAATTCCCTTCCAAGAATTGGGCTCGCGCACCTTCCGGCATTTCGAACGGCACCGAAAGCTTTCCTGCACTCACCGTCCTCGTCCGCACATCGACGCTGAGCGTGAGCTCCGGGTTAGCTTCTACTGCCGCCATCAGCTCGGCCATCTTAGAGGCACCGACAACAGCGCACGGTACGCCCAACATCATGCAATTGCCGTAGAAAATTTCGGCAAAGCTCTCACCAACAATCGCAGCGATGCCCTTGCCAAAACGCATGATGGCTTGCGGTGCGTGCTCGCGCGAAGACCCGCAGCCAAAGTTCTTATTGACCAAAAGGATTCTGCCTGAAGCGTGCTTGGCGTCGTCAAGCACATGCAGCTTCCCCTCGGCTTTGAGCGCGCGCCGATCATCCTCAAAGGCGTGTTCGCCTAAGCCATCGAACGTCACGGTGCGCAAATAGCGCGCTGGGATGATGCGATCCGTATCAATATCATTACCGCGCAACGGAATGGCGGAGCCGCTGATTTCAATGCGTTTTGAATCTAACATGGGTCTTCATCTCCTTAATTAGTTAGCCAACCCGAATACCTGGCGAGCATCGGCGACGTGCCCAGATATGGCGGCCGCGGCAACCATCACGGGGCTCATGAGCAACGTTCGCCCTGCGGGTGAGCCTTGACGGCCCTTGAAGTTACGATTCGATGAGGAGGCACAAACCTCACGGCCCTTCAGCTTATCTGGGTTCATCGCTAGGCACATCGAGCAGCCCGCTTCACGAAACTCAAAGCCAGCCTCAGTGAAAATCTTGTCGTAGCCGAGCGCGATCATTTCTTTGCGAAGCTTCTGTGAGCCAGGAACAACCAGCGCCTTCACGTGCGCCGCCACTTTGAAGCCGCGCCCACGGATAAGATCGAGCACCGCCTCGAAATCACTCATGCGCCCGTTGGTGCACGACCCGATGAAGGCCACATCTATCTTGGTGCCGCTCATCGGCTGCCCTGGCTCGAATGACATGTACGCGTAGGCCTCACGCACGCTCTCTCGCTCAGATTCTTCAAACTGCGCCTCAAGCGGAATTTTGCCTAAAACCGGCGTGGATTGGCCTGGGGTGATGCCCCAGGTGACCATCGGCTCAATTTCCGCACCGGAGTAGCGCACCACATCGTCGTAATTCGCATCCGCATCGCTACGAGTCGATTCCCAGTACGCCACGGCACGCTCCCACGCTTCACCCGTTGGCGAATAGCGACGGCCCTTGAGATAGGCATACGTCGTAGCATCCGGATTCACGTAGCCTGAGCGCGCACCCCCTTCGATGGCCATGTTGCACACGGTCATGCGCTCTTCCATCGTAAAACGATCAAAGACCTCGCCAGCGAATTCGTAGGCGTATCCCACGCCCCCGTTCACGCCCAGCTGGTTGATGATGAAGAGGGCCACATCTTTAGCGAAGACGCCAGCGCCCAGCTTGCCATTCACTTCGATGCGCCGCACCTTCAGCTTGGACATGCTCATGGTCTGCGTGGCCAACACATCGCGCACCTGCGAAGTGCCAATTCCGAAGGCAATCGCTCCGAAAGCGCCATGCGTGGACGTGTGCGAATCTCCGCAACAGATCGTCATTCCCGGCTGAGTAAGGCCATTTTCCGGGCCGATCACGTGCACGATGCCTTGCTCGTCTTTATCCAGCGAAAAGTAGTGGATCGCGTGCTTGGCGACATTGCGCTCAAGCGCCACCAGCATGCCCTCGGCCAGATCGTCCTGAAAAGGCCTGAGCTGTGAAGCTGTAGGCACGATGTGATCCACCGTGGCGAAGGTACGGTTTGGATACAGCACGGAAAGGCCGCGCTCTTCCAGCATGCTGAAGGCCTGCGGGGAAGTGACCTCGTGGATCAAATGCAGCCCCATCAGGAGCTGATACTGCCCGGAGGGCAACTTCCGAACCGTATGCGCCTCAAACACTTTCTCGTACAGCGTTTTTCCCATCTTGACCTCGCCTTTCAATCTGAATTTGTTGCCGCTGCTGGTATGCCACCAAGGCATCTGCCAGCTCCGTACTGAACTCTGTAAACTCAATCACTCGCACTGAATCCAATTTCAACCACACTTCGGCAATGGCACGCTCCCGTGCTCGCCGCAGCTCCTCCATCACACGCTGGCCCTTGGCGGTGAGCACGTAATCCCGTTGGCGCCCATCAGATTTGCTCACCGAAACTCGCACCAGAGCTTTATCCCCCAGCTGGCGCAGCGTCTTACTCACCGCCGCGGC
>JBBSBI010000215.1:0-8409 GCA_038251425.1 Polyangiales bacterium | reverse complement strand
GGGATCACGCACGCGACGCACGGCTCCGCGAGCAAGTACTGAAGTGCCGCACGCGCCAAGCTTTGTGTCGTGTCGCCAAAACGGGCCTTCAGCCTGGCCAGCTTCGGCTCGATCTTTTGCAGCGCTTCGTCGCTGAAACGATCACTCCCTCGGCGGTGGTCACCTGGCTCGAAATCGGGCACCTGCCCCGGCTTGTACTTCCCCAGCAACATGCCTTGGGCGAGCGGTGAGAACGCCACGAATGACATCTGTTGGTCATCCAACAAGCGACGCACAGCGGATCCCGGGCGAATGAATTGGGTGTCCATGGCGTGCGCCCAACTCTGGAGCACCTCGGGCTGAAGCTTCGGCACCACGCGCAAAAAGTCAGCGCTCGAATAGGCAGACTGGCCAATCATCCTAATCTTTCCCTCGCGTTTCAAATCCTGCACGGTCTGAATCGCACCCTCCAAATAGCGATCATCGGCACCGAAATCACCATGGTGCAAGTAATAGATATCAATATAATCGCGCTTGAGATTAACCAGCGATTGCTCACACTGATGTCGAATATGTTGCGGCTCGTAGGCATGCTCGGCCGTTCCAGGGAAGTGCCCGACCTTGGTCGCAATCACCAGCTCTTTCGAGCGTGAGCCCAAGATGCGCGCCAGCATGCGCTCCGCACGACCGTTGCCATACACATCCGCATTGTCGAAATGGTTGACGCCCTGAGCGATGGCATAGTCGATCGCTTGCGCAACCTCCTTTTCGTCGACATTCGCCCAACCATTTGCGTTGCCATTGACCCAATTGAGGCCCCCCAGCGTCCAGCAACCGAGGCTCACCTCAGACACAGAAATATCGGACTTGCCCAGCTTTCGATAGCGCATCTCACTCACCTCCAAAGGTTGCCAGAGCGCAGCCTGCCTGCAGCCAATTCACAGGTCAAACCAGGACCTTTTGGAGCCATTCGACCTGGGTGGCGTCGGGGCCGAATGCGCTCTAAGGTCGGCCTTGATGGCTAGAAAGAAGACGGGGGATCCCGAGCCCAGTGCAACAGTCGCGGGTCCGCGCGCTGTCGAGAGCCAGGCGAGTAGCGGCGATGACGACCGTTTCGATCGCCTGTTTCGACCTGAATCCCTCGAAGAGTTTGTTGGCCAGGAACGACACAAAGCCAACCTCAAGGTCTACGTCAAGGCCGCTCGCGAGCGCGGCGAACCGCTCGACCATATCCTTTTGTGTGGCCCGCCGGGGCTCGGCAAAACAACACTAGCGAACATTCTCGCCCGCGAGATGGGTGTTCACTTGCTAACGACCAGCGGACCTGTGGTGGAACACAAAGGGGTGCTCACCGGGCTGCTCACCCGCTTGGAGCGCGGGGACATTCTTTTTATCGACGAGATCCATCGACTGAGCGCTACGGTCGAAGAGGCCTTGTACCCGGCGATCGAAGGCTTCCGCGTGGATGTGATGACGGGCGATGGCGCTTTTGCCGACAGCATCTCGCTTCCTTTGCAACCCTTCACGTTGATCGGCGCCACGACCCGCACCGGGCTCTTGACCAAGCCGCTCCACGAACGCTTCGGCGTGACACTGCGTTTAGATTTCTACTCCGACGACGAGCTTCAACGCATCATCCTGCGAAGTGCCAAGCTCCTCGATATCCCATGCGAAGTTGAGGCTGCTCGGGTGCTGGCAAGCCGATCGCGCGGCACCCCCCGCGTTGCCAACCGCATTCTTAGGCGCGTGCGGGATTTTGCCCAGGTCGAAGGAAATGGCAAAATTGACACTAGAATTGCCGAGCTAACCTGTGACCGCTTAGAGGTGGACAACGCCGGCCTCGACGAAATGGACCGCCGACTGCTCACGATTCTGATTGAGCATTACGAAGGCGGACCCGTCGGCGTGGAAACACTTGCAGCGGCCCTCGCCGAACCGAGGGACACCATCGAAGACGTTTATGAACCTTATCTCCTCCAACAGGGATTCCTCGGGCGTACGCCGCGTGGCCGCATCGCGACGCGCAAAGCCTACGATCATCTCGGATTCCCCTTCCTCGACGCGCCGAAGCAGGCGCGCCTATTCTAACCACTGGGCACTCTATGGTCACCGCTTCTCACGGCACGCTCTCACTCGATCAAACCTCCGCCTATCCGCTTGCCGAAGGCGGCGCCCCGCTCTCGCTGCCTGGCTCGGGCGCACGGGGTCGGATTGGCATCGTCTTCATTCACGGCTTCACTGGCCGGCCAAGCTCCGTAGCTCCTGTCGTTAGGGCGTTGAATGAACGCGGATTTAGTGTTGAAGCCCCACGCCTTCCAGGGCACGGCACGGACGTCAAAGACATGCTCGGCACACGCTACACAGACTGGCGTGAACACGTTCGCCGGGTAACGCTGGCACTTTCCGAGCACGTCGATGCCATCGTCGTGGCTGGGCTCTCCATGGGCGGAACCCTCGCCATCGACATCGGGACGCTCTGCCTGCCGAAAGTTGTCGGGATAGTGCCTATCAACGCCCAGATCCTGGATCGCAAAGGCCTTGCCGTGAAATTCGCACCTTTCATCGGCAAAGTGATGCCTTTGGCACCCGCGGCGCTAGCCGGCCTCAAACGCAACGACGTGAAGAAGCCTTGTGTGGATGAGCACGCCTACAAGTCAACACCGGTGCTGGCTGGCCATTCGTTAGTGGAGGCGCTGCCGCAGGTCCGTGAGCAACTCCCGGCCATCCGGGTGCCTGTTTTGGTGGTGCGCTCGCGCGAGGATCACTCGGTCAATCCAGCCAATTCCATAGCTCTTTTGCAATCGCTCCCGAATGCCGTCGTTTCCGAGCTCGTGCTGGAGAATTCCTACCACGTGGCGACGCTCGACTACGACGCAGAGCTCTTGGTGGATCGCATCACGGAGTTCGCGGACCAGGCGGGCAACGTCCACGTTGCCCGTGTATGAAATTTTCAGCAACAGCTGTTGCCTCCGCGCGCAGCAACGCCGTGGGTGCCGTCGAGGTCGAATGCGGCACTTCAGGGCTAACGCTTAACTTCTTAGGGGTCAGCGCGTTCCGAAACGACTACGCCCCAGCCGCGCTCACAACGGGCCACGAGCTGCTCGTCCCTTGGGCCCGGCTGCTTCAAGCGCGTGCGGAGGGCTCTCAGCTCTACCTTGAATTGGATCCCACGCTGGCTCCTCACAATCGACTCACCCTCACCAGCTTTCAGGCGGTAGTCCCAGCGGCCTTTAAGGAGCTCCGCCGCCAGCGCTGGATTGTTTTTACTGCTGTCCTTTCGATCGCGCTTTGCTTTGGCGTTGCCGCCATGGTGGTGGGCTGGAGAACGGGCAGCGTGACTCCCGCATCCGCACTCTTGGTTTGCCTCGTGGGCACGGCCGTCATTCTTGGGTTGGGGCTCACCACCCACCGCCGTTTGGCTTTTTCACCGATTGATGCCGAGGCGGCGCGGATGATCTTTCTCGCCGAGCTTGAGCGGCATTTTACAGGCTTTTTTCGCAGCGCTGCGGGGCCCGCCAGTACCCAGAAACGCCTTCAGCTCCCCACGTTCCAAGGGGCGCTGCCACGAACGACATTGGCTATCGTCATCACGCTCACGGCGGCTACTTTGGCAACGGTTCTTTCAACGCGCTGGCTCCTCACAGGCCATCCAAGCCAAACAGAAGACGCGCGCTTACCGGCGAACGAAGCGCCCCTCTTTGGTACGCCCACTCCCACGCGCATGATCGAAGGTGCGAGGAGCCGAACGCCCGAGGCCGCCAAGGTGCAACCCAAGCCCAACCCGGCAGAGCCTGAGGTGCGCCTGGGCTCAAGCTGCCGGTGCTCACGGCCGAGTTCCGCATTATGGGATCAGCCTATTGAACGCATGAGCATTCTCGCACTCTCGGAGAAAGGAAAAACCAAGGGGCGGAAGAGCCTGCTCGTGGTGGACGTTGGCATTGTGAACAACGGTAAGGAGCCGCTCGCCGAGATCAGTCTCACGGTTCGCTTCTTTGATGGTGCTGGTAAGGAGCGCCACTTCACCGAAGATAAGGTGCTGTATTACGCTGGCCCGCTCGACGCAGGCAGAGCGATCAAGTGGAAGGTGGAAGGCGAAGGCAGCGAATTCGAGGTCGACAATCCAGTCCCCGGAGACATCGGAGCAGGCGGCGACGAAGCCGCTCCCGCGGATAGCTTTTTCGAACTTTTGGCTGCCAATCATCGGCCAGTTCGTATGCACGCGGCGATGATGCTCGCGTACCTCGGAGATCCTCGCGCCAAAGAGGCGATCCTGAAGCTTCGAGATGCCCTTCGCGACAACGAAGCGCCCTACCTCCAACGGCTGGTGTGGGCACAGAGCAGTGTGATGGTGTGCGACACCACCGTTCACCACTCAAACGGGAAGCGAACCGTGAGCGCTTGTGTCTTCAACGCCGCCGACACTGGAGCTAAGGACATGGCGCTCCGCTGGCGTGCCCTGCAAACTCCGGTCAGCTACAAACGACCCATCGCACAACCGCCACTCGTGCTGGGCGAAATCACGGTTCGACTGGAGGCAGAGTTGCCGCCCAAATCTGGGACTTTGCTCGAAGCGCTCTTCGCACTCGAAAATGTCGAGCCTTCGACGCAGTTTGAGGTCTACGCCGACCGGGTAGACCTTCTGCCCTAAGGGTGGATGTGCACGACAGTTCCACGTTCGAGATTGATGACCGAATGCCATTCCTTGGGCACTTCGGGATCGGTCCATTCAAAAAGCCAAGCGGCATCGCGCGGCGACAGATTCACGCAGCCATGGCTCCTCACTTTACCGAAATCATCATGCCAATACACGCCATGCAGCGCGTAGCCTCGATGAAAATACTGCACAAACGGCACATCCCTGAGCTCTAGAGAATCTGCCCGATCTTCATCGCCATCCATAGTTGCCGTGAGATGTTTGGTGTGGATCATGAACGTGCCAGTAATGGTTGCCAGGCTCCGTTCAGGATCGGCAAGCACACCGCGTCCGGTACTCACCAGAGTAGCGTAGGTTGGCTGGTGCCCGGTGTAGGCCACCAAACTTTGGTTCAGGATAGATATATCGACCCACTTCCGCGTGCCCGTGGCAAAGCTCGGGAAAGTGTCACGCCTAGGCAAGACGAGAAGCGCCTCCGCGGGCACGAAGGAGCCATCCGTGACTTCGTAAAACGCTTGACGCCGCCGCCCCGTTAGCTTAACGGCAGCGCGTTTCGGCAACGCTTCGGTGACTCGCATTTCGCCGCTTGGCAAGAGCACATAGCGCGTCGCCATCGCCAGCTTCACGAACCCGACAGGCAGATCTTCGCCCGCCGCCATTTCGGTACCTGAAAATCGGCTTTCTGTAGCCGCCAAGGTGTTATCGAGACCAATGATATCGTGCTCAGTGGTCAGGCCGAACACGCGACCGCTATGTTCAAAGGTTGTTTGCAAGGCGAAACCGCTGTCACGCCCGGCACGGCCGGCGTGCAATTGATATCGCAAGGGTTGTTTGACTCCATAAGGCTTGGCGAGGCCCGCGCCGTTTTCCAAGAAGGCAGGCACTTCCCCCCAACTTTCAGTGGACCCAAAAACTCCGAGTGCGCGGACTCGTTCCTTCCAAATCGCGATACGTCCGCTCCGATCGCCCTCGATCGCCATACTCTCGGCCTGGGAGGGCAGCTTGAAGTAGAGAAGTGGCGGCGGTTCACCGGCACGGACATAGCGAAACGGCAAAGCCACACCGCGCACGGGGCGGACGCTGGACATGCCAAGCAGCGGGTCCTGAAGATCCAGCGTTGCCCCCTTTCCGACACACACAAACCCCCGCGGATTGATCCGATACCATCCACCCTGGCAGCCTTCGTTCTGTGCCACAGGGCCACGCGCATCGAGAATTTGGCCGACACGTAAGTACCCGTAACGAGTGCGCTTCGTTCCGATATCGGTATAAATCCAGGTTCTCCACGCGATGCTTCCGAGCTTCGTTCCGGTGGGAACGAACGGCAGGTTATCATCGATTGTACCCTCCATCCTCGGTGCGCTCCGAGCGTTGCCGCCCGCGCTTCCAAGCTCAACTGTGACGCTTGTCCGCGTGTCATTCACCCCTGGTGGCTCCCCACGCGAGCAACCAAGCGCCATGCCGAGGCACGTGAGGGCGCTCCGATTGCCGGCGCCGATGGCGTGCCGACCCCGCGCTAAAGGCCGCAGCCAAAGGCGAAGGAGCGCACAGGGGGATGATTTCGTGAGTCGATCCGGCATGCTCAGCGCCGTGGCAATCATGCGCGGCGTGTGGGGTATCATCAAAGAAGTGGCTCGTCATGTCCTACGGCGACCTGTGGTGGGGATTGTTGCGGCCGCACGCACACCGGATGGGCGCTGGCTGCTGATCCGTCGCGCCGATACGGGGCTCTGGGCACTGCCAGGGGGGACGTTGGAATGGGGCGAAACCTTGCGCAGCTCGATCGAACGCGAACTGCTCGAAGAAACTGGCTGCCGAGTGGAACGTGTGGGGGCGTTAGCGGGCGTCTACTCGGACCCGAATCGGGACCTGCGTTTCCACGCCGTTACGGTGGTGGTGTATGCGGAGGTCTCATTGCCGGAACGGCCGCCGATCAACGCGTTGGAAATCCGTGAGGTCGGATTGTTTGAGATCAACCAACTTCCTAAGGATCTCTCACACGGCATGAGCGATATCTTGGAACACGCGCTCAAGGGTACGCTAACATGGGAATAGAGGAAGCACCGCTTAAGCGCACGTTCGATCGGTTATGAACGCTTTGCCCGACACAACTGTAGAAGTGACGGAGAGCGAATCGGTGACATCCGGCGGAACTCGGAAGATCGTGTGGTTCGTATGGTTCGAAGAGGCTTGGATCCACCCAAAAGAACTACCTGACACCGCTTGCGAAACGCTAGACCGCGCGTCGGGAACTGTGTGGGCCCAACGCTTAACATTTCGCACATCTCCTGGCACACGTATCATGCGTGTGGAGGTGCGACCACGAAGTGAAGAGCGCATGAGTCCGCTTCATTACCTCACCCGTGAAGTGCGAGGTGCGCGGCAAAAGACGCACAGAGCATACTTCCGAGTTTCTAAGAATGGGATTTTGGTGGCGGAGCCGCACAGGCCAACTTCCGCCGAATAGTGACTGCACACGCTTTTATTTTTTTTCTGTGCAGCGCCTCGGTCACGGGTCCGTTCAGCGAAGGAACACCGATAGGTGCCGTGGGCTTTCGGTCTACGGCCCACCCAAGACGTCAGGAACGCAAAGGCGGGGTCCCAGAATGAGATGTACAGCCGCACCAGCGAGTAGCAATCACCAATCCTCCAAAGTGGAACGCATGGACGCGAAATCACAACCCGACGAGCCTTCGCCCATCAACCAGGTGGCCGTTGAGGCGCTATCCCCCATGGAAGTCATCCGGGCATTGCGCTCGGAACCCAGAATCAGAACGACACCTTCCTATCCGCCCTCGTCAAAAAAGGATTCAATGGTCCCCGGCTCTGGCGAAAAGGTGAAGGCAACTCCGCCGCGCATTCTGCTGGTGGACGACGATCCGCATGTCTTGAAGAGCCTACTCAGGGTTCTGCAGAGCGCAGGCTACGACGTGACGACCGCGACGAACGGTGCCGACGCCGTTGCTCACGCTGACAAGAGCCGCTTCGACGTGATCCTGAGCGATATTTCCATGCCCAACATGGACGGTATCCAGCTTCTGCGCGAGGTTCGCGAACACGATTTGCATGTTCCGGTGATCCTGATGACGGGCGATCCCTCGGTCAGCACCGCGATTTCGGCGCTCGAATACGGCGCCCTGCACTACCTCACCAAACCGCTCAATTCCGCGTTGGTGGAGAAAGAGATCCAGCGCGCTGTCCAGGTTCACCGCATGGCACGTCTGAAGCAACAGGCCGCGGAGCTCTTGGGCAACGGCGGCATGCTGGCAGCCGATCGAGCTGGCCTTGAGGCTAGCTTTGAGCGCGCCATGGAGAAGCTCTGGATCGCCTACCAACCCATCTTGGTCGCAAAAACGCGCGCCATCTACGGCTACGAGGCGCTCATGCGCAGCACTGAGCCAAGCCTTCCGCATCCGGGCGCCATGCTCGATGCTGCCGACAGGCTCGGCACACTGCAACTGTTAGGGCGACGCGTCCGCGAGTTATCTCCGGTACCCATGGAGGGAGCGCCTGAAGCCATGCTGTTTGTGAACCTCCACGTCACGGATCTCGTCGATCCCATGTTGGTCGATCCGAACACTCCGCTCGCTAAGATGGCCAACCGCGTTATCCTGGAAATCACGGAGCGTGCTTCCCTCAATGAGGTGTCTGATGCGCGAAATCGTGTCGCAGAGCTGCGCGAAATGGGCTATCGAATCGCCGTCGACGATATGGGTGCGGGCTATGCCGGGCTGTCCAGCTTTGCGCAGCTGGAGCCCGAAATCGTCAAGCTTGAT
>JBBSBI010000214.1:0-8410 GCA_038251425.1 Polyangiales bacterium | reverse complement strand
GGCCCCCAATTGGGTCGGGTTCACCGCTCCTTGAGCTTCGGTGACGTGGTTCGGAGGGTGTAGAGCGTCGTCGGCTAAGTGGCCTGCTCTTGCTTCTGCTCCTCCTTCCGATCAATTTTGCACTTCGAATGTCTTATGCTCTCGATCAATTTCATTCATCAGACCGACCGACCGAAACGCACGGCGCCCGAATGCGTGGTGCGATGCCTCGCCTCACCCCCCCGCCTGTTTCACGGCGTCGCCGACGTATCCACCAACAGCGCTGGAGTCACGGCGTCGCCTGAAAGCGACTTCAGAAACTCCACCAAATCAGCCTTCTCTTGGGAGGTGAGATTCAAGACCGTAAGCCCTGCTGCCTTAGTGGTGCCCGCTTGCGGAGTGCCACCACCGGCATCATAGAAATTGACCACGGCTTCCAGCGTCGCGAACTGACCCGCATGCATGTACGGAGCGGTGTCGGCGACACCCCGTAGATTCGGAGTTCGGAACGCCGCTTTGGTTGAATCAGACGCCGGATTGGTGAGCCCGGCGAGGCGAGCGGCCCCGGCGACAGCGTCGTCGCTAAAGCTCCCTGCGGAGTTGAAGAGACTTGTCATAAGACCCGGGACGTCCTTGAAACGCCCTAGATCATCCGCATGAACTCTACCTACAATGCCTTCGTCGACTTCTGGCACTCCCAGATTATGAAACCCGTCGTCCGAGAAATGGGAGGTTGAATGGCAGCTATTGCACTTCGCCTTGCCCACAAAGAGCTGCGCGCCCCGCATGGCAGAATCGCTTATCGTGCTCGGTTGGCATGCCATGAGCTGATCAAACGGAGAGTTTCCGCTGACAACTTGCCGCATGTAGGCTTGGATGGCTTTTCCGTAGTTAACCAAGATGCGATTGATGATCGCCTTGTCGCCTACGGCCATGTTGTCAAAGGCCGCCACCCCGAGCTTGCCTTCGGCCGGAAACCTGGTGGCGTTGGTCCCAATCTCGGGCTCAAGCGCGCCGAAAATGGCCTCGTATTCGGTATTGTATTTGTCGAAAATCCGATGAGCGATCTTCAAGCGGTTGCTATTCAGAAGCACACCGTTTTCAGCGACGACGACGGACAATTCCCACTGTGCAGAGAAGCGTCCACCCCAATTGGTCCATTGGTAAAAGGAGCTGTTGACCACGCCGGGGGCGTTGCGAGTGCCGGCCCCCGTACCGAGCGAGATAATCTGGAGCGGGCTTCCACGATCATCCATGGATGGACCTGTATGGCAGCTCGCGCACGCCACTTTGCCCGCTTCCCCAGTGTTGCCAAGGGGATTGACGACTGTTTCTGCAGGATTCACGGTCTGGATTGCCGCCCCGATCGCACCGGAAAAAGCCTTGTCAAAGAAGAAGCGTTGACCTAGTGCTCGCGCCAGAACATTGTCGGCATATTGATTGGTGGGGTCGGCCGGGAGTGCGGGAAGTGGCGACAGCATGTTCAGCTGCGCTAGCTCCGGATCCTGGAATCCGCTTCGACGACACATCGCACCGCCTGCGCCGCCACCAGCCACTTCGCCGCCTGCACCGCCACCGCCGCCCATTCCTGCAGTGCCCACTCCACCAGTATTGGCGCCACCAGCGGGACTACCGCCTGCCGCATTGCCGCCGGAACTGTTGCCGGCCATGCCACTCCCGCCAGCGGTGGGCGCTCCTCCTATTTGCGCATTGCCGCCGGTTCCAACCATCGCCGCCCCGCCAGCGCTACTGCCGCCCGACTTGGCTCCACCGCTCCCGTTTGAGCTGCCCCCCGTTGAGAGCTTGCCGCCACTGCCTGCATTGCCGCCTCCGCTATCATCGCCGCAAGCAGCCAATAGCCCCGTGCCGCCCGCCAAAAAAAGAGAAGTGAATCCGATTGCCTTAGTGATGTGTCGCATAGTGCCTCCGTGACCGCTTAAGCAATCAACGTGCCCAAGGACGCGGACCAAGTGGGATGACGTTTGGGGGCGAAAAAGGTCGTTGTTTTTTGTGTTTGTTGGGTGGGCGTGAGGTGGCCCACCTCGGTGACCCACCGCACAAGATGTTCAATGCTGAACAACTTGTTCAAAGCGTTGTACATCATGGACAGGGGGGTCCCTTGCTCGACGCAGAAACGAGCGCGGCCGTCCCCTCTACGGCGACACCCATCACGGCTTCTTACGCGGCCGCGGCAGCTCAAATTCAGCCAACCTGCTGATCAGCGTACCGCGCGAAATACCCAGCAAAGCCGCAGCGCGCGACTGATTGCCGGCGCACTGATCGAGGGCTTCAAGGATTCGCTGCCGCTCGAAATTGAGCTTGTTGGTGCGGAGCAAAGCATTGGGACTGGTGTCCCGCGGATCGCTGGATGCTGTCCCTTTGGTGCGCACACGCGTGGGAAGGTGTTCGAGGCGAATGGCGTTTGCACCGCAGAGGGTGACGGCTTGTTCGACAGCATTTCTGAGTTCGCGGACGTTGCCGGGCCAGGAGTACTCCTTGAGTGCCAAGACGGCTCCGGGCTCGAGCGTTGGAACTTGTGGAAGGCGCATTTGGCGGGCCATGTTGGTGGCGAAGCGTTCGGCCAGAGCGACCACTTCTTCGGTGCGTTCGCGGAGGGGCGGTACCGTGACCATCACTCCAGCAATTCGGTAAAAGAGATCGGCCCGGAAGCTGCCGTCGGCCGAGTCCGCTTCGAGATCGCGATTGGTGGCTGCCACGATGCGCACGTCGACCTCGTGGAACGTGCGCCCACCGACGCGCATCACGCGGTGATCTTCGAGGACTCGGAGCAGCTTCGCTTGAGTTGTTTTCGGTAAATCGCCGACCTCGTCGAGGAAGACCGTGCCCCCGTTGGCGGCTTCAAAGAGACCCGGTCGCGTTGAGAGCGCGCCTGTGAATGCGCCCTTTTCATGGCCAAAAAGCTCGCTTTCTAAGAGATTCTCGGGGAGCGCTGCGCAGTTGAGAGGGATGAAGGGCTTCGGGGCTCGCGGGGACGCCTTGTGAATCGCGTGGGCCAGCACGTCTTTGCCAACGCCGGTTTCTCCAAGCAAGAGCAGACTCATGTTGCTCTGAGCGGCTCGCACCGAGCGCTCGTACAGCTCCCGCATTGCCGGAGCGCGAATGATGATCCCCGGATCCTCGGGGATCGGTGCGCCGCTTGGGGTCTTGATGGCACGTGAGCGAACGGAGTGGCGTTCGAGGCGCATACGGATTGAATCGAGAAGGTCCTGTCGGGTGAAGGGTTTGGTGACGTAATCGTCTGCACCGAGGTTCATCCCGGCGCGCACTTCACCGTGTTGTGCACGCGCCGAGAGGAAGATGAATGGCACATGCGTCGTATCCGGATAGTCGCGGATCGCACGTAGCACCTGATGGCCATCCAGAATGGGCATGGTGATATCGCAAACGATCACATCCGGCGGATGCGCCAGAGCGAGCGCGATCCCCTCCTTGCCGTCCCTGGCGGCCACGGTTGTGAACCCCTCTTCAGTCAGGAGTTCCAGCAAATTTTCCCGGATTAATGTGTCGTCCTCGATCACTAGTACGGTTGTCATGCTGCCCCTTCTTCCTTGAGTGGTAGTTGCACAGAAAAAGACGTGCCCCGCCCAGGCTCGCTATCCACGGTGAGGGTGCCCTGATGGACCTCGACGCAGCGTTTGACGATCGCCAGACCAAGCCCCGTGCCAGGAATGGAACCGACGTTGCTGCAGCGTTTGAACGCCTCGAATACCTCCGATTGTTCGTGTTCTGGGATCCCTATCCCGCTGTCCTGCACAACAAAGCTCACGTGTTCGTCGTTGACTCGAACACGGAGCTCCACCGGGCTATTTTCCGGTGAATACTTGAAGGCGTTCGAGAGCAGGTTGGTCAGGATGTGACGAACTAGCTTCTCATCTAACCACACATCGCACCCATCGGGATTTTCCTCCGAATAGTCAAGCGAGCGCCCTGCTCCTGGGCCGGCACTCACTTCCTCGATGATGCTCGACGTGAACGCAGAAAGGTCGAGCGGGGTGAGTGTCAAGTCCAACATCCCCGCCTCAGCCCGTCCAATCAGAAGCACGCTGTCCAGCATGCGAGAGATAGAGCGAGAGGCCTGCTGGATCCGAGTGAGGTGGAGATTGCGCTTCTCGGAGCTCCATCTGTCCGCGTAGTTCTCCAGAAGCTCCGCAGATGAGAGAATCACGCTGAGCGGCGTTCGAAACTCGTGAGACGTCATGGAAACGAAGCGGCTGCGCAGGTTGGCAAGCTCTGCTTCTTGGTCGCGCTCGTGGGTGAGCTTGGCCAGCGCGATCTTGAGCTGTGCAGTTGCATCACGCAAGAGCGTGGCCGAGCTCTGGAGCCGCAGAATGATGTAAGCGGCGCCGGAAACGATCGCCATTATCAAAAGCAGACTAACAATTTGCCAGCGCTGGCTCGCCTCCCGAAGCGTATCCGAATAGATATTGGCATAGGTGGCGGCGGCTTCCTCAGCCCTCTTTGCCACGGGCAGATGCATCAGCTCACTTACCAGCTGACTGACCGCACCGTGCCGTGCGATGGCAGATCTGGCGTGGAGCACAAATCCGTCCAAAACCAGAGCGTCCTCAGCAGGGAGATCCGTGATGGCAAGCTTAGCGACAGCGCAGTTCTCGACGGCGCCCGTTGGCCTCCCGGGAAAAGCGTTCAGCGCGCAGCGAGCTTGGTTGACGCGGGCTGCACTCGGATCCACCGACAACAGCAACACATCCTGCAAGAGTGACTGGAGGGCAGAGAGGAGCTCCAGTTGTCGCTCTTGGCGCAACTTGGGGATCAGACGCTCGGCAATTTCGGGAAGGGCTCGCAACGAATTCCGCAACACGGCGTGGTCCGTCTTAAAGCGTTGTACGAGCACCTCCTGCTCTTGTGCGACGCCTTGGTAGCGCTTAACAGCTTGCTCCAAAAACACTTTGTACTGAAGCGGGACGTGGCGCGGAAAATGCTTCAGGCTTGCGAGCGTTTGTGAGGTCGCATCTGAGACGCGGACCAGCCCATCGTAATGGGTAACAAGATCCAGTCGGCATTCTGCGATCTCACGATCGAGCGCTGCGGTAAGCGCAGTTGCCGTTCGAAGTGCGAGCGTGTAGCGCTCGTGATCCATCGAGTCGACCTTGGACGTAAAGGCCCATCCAAGGCTTCCTGCGAGGGCGACCAGGGAAGTGAGAAAAGCAATGAGCGAGGCTCGGACGAAGGTCATTGCGAAGCCCGCGTTGAGAGCGGAACGCCCCGATATTCGCCGGTGAGCGAGCGTAAAAATTCAACGATGAGCCGCACTTCATTGCCCGAAAGTCTGTAACCCAGCTGGACACGAGCCATGTGCGTCACGGCGTCTTCCAGCGTTATCGCCGAGCCATCGTGAAAATACGGCGCCGTTACCGCGACATTGCGCAGACTTGGAACGCGAAATACATAGGCATCGTCGTCCCGCCCCGTCAGCAATTTTCGGCCATAGTCTTTCTCGGTCGGAGTGCGGCCAAGAAACGCATCTTCCACTACTCCAAAGCGCTGAAAGAGGTTGCCGCCCACGTTGATGCCTTGGTGACACGTGACGCAGCCGACGCGTTTGAAGAGTGTATAGCCAGCCTCCTCATCTTTCGTAAAGTGAATCTCGCTTTTCAGGAAGCGGTCGAAGCGTGAATTGGGGGTGACCAACGAGCGTTGGAAAACCGCGATGCTGTCGCGGAAACTCTCTTCGGTGAGGCCCTTCGGGTAGCCCGCCTTTGCAAAGTCATTCTGATAGTCGGGCTTGAGACGCGAGATGAGCTTCGGCCAGTTGCCGGCGTTCATCACCGTCCGCTTCATCATGAGGCCGCCTAAGTGATCCTCCATCGTAGAGAACTTGCCTTGCCAATTGTATCGAAAGTTAAACGCGACATTGAAGACCGTAGGCACGTTGTACGGGCCCGTCGCGTTCATGGGGTGACCCGAGCGCGCCTCTCCGGGAACGATCCCGGATTTTCGAAGATCGTGGCAGTCTGCGCAGTTACGTGTGCCATCACCGGATAACTTCTTGTCTTCGAACAATCGCCGCCCGAGATCCACCTTGGCAGGCGCGAGCCCCATGTCTTCCGGGATCGGCTCAAAGGGGTCCTCGGCCGTTGCTCTGTGCGCCGTTGGGAGTCGCGGGGTGGCGCCAAACAGAAGAGACACTGAAGGCTCGGGCGAAGAACAGGCCGGCAACGCGCCGATGATGGGGAGCGCAAGCACGAACCACAACGTCAGCAGAAAGCGACAGTGCTCGTGCGCCAATTCTCGCACACCATTCCTAGATCCCGCTGCACAATCTCTCATCTGGTAGCTATCCCGTGGCCCCGGCTCTGTACTCGCAGGTCATCTTCTGTTCAAGCCTTGTACAACTTGCTCAGGGGGTACGCACGGTGGATGGCCGTGCCTGCGCGCCGTGAGCCTAAGTGCGCGGGTTCCTACGGAATGTGACAAAGTTCAGGTTCGTGTCCCATTGTTCAAGCGAGCGCTTGAGCAGGTTGTTCAATGGCTCGCGCATGAAGGCGGCCCATCGGCATCCAAAGCCAGGAGTTCGCTGATTTTAAGCGAAATCGAGGATGGCACGCATTCTGCTCTAGGGCTCACATCAACCGAGAGGGACATCCAATGAAACTTCAAACATTCGCAAAAGTCAGCACCATCGCTCTTTCACTGTTCGCTAGTGAAGGGTGCGTCTCATCACTTTCCCAGAAGCTACCCCCGGCGGCAGTAAGCGACACGGTCGTTTGCCACGGGGGCCGTGTGGAGACTCAGGCTGGCCTTTTGAGCTACCGAGGCTGCACCCAAGTTACTGGCAATCTCACCATCCAAGCACGCGATCTGTCAGATCTGAGCCCGCTTGCCACGCTGGGTCGTGTTCGTGGGACGCTCACGATTGGCGAGAGCCAAACACTGGAGACGCTGGATCGGCTCTCTCAGCTGAAATCTGTAGAGAATCTGGTGCTAGCCAATAACGAGAGTCTCTCCAAGCTTGAAGGGCTCAGTCAGTTGAGCCACGTGCGTGGGATCACCTTGGTAGGAAACCCGAAGCTTGCAAATCTTGAGGGACTCGAACACGTCAGGTCCTTGGAAGGTCTATGGCTCGAGAACAATGGTCTCCGCACCACACACGGGTTGGAGAACTTGGTCGAGGTCAGTGACCTGGCGGTCTATCGAAACAGCAAGCTCTTTTCTCTCGCCGGGCTCAGAAACGTTTCACGGGTCACCAATCTGAGCCTCGAGTGCAATCGCGTATTAGCCGGAATGCTGGGACTTTTCGATAGCCTGGAACACATTGAAGGTGACCTCAGTGTCGTCGGAAACGTGACGCTCAGCGCGACCGAAGTGGACACGCTGAAGGGTCGCCAACACACGCTTGAGCGTGGCACTGCGATGGTCGCTCGCTCACTCGATGAGGGATCACTCGTCGCTGCAAACGCCCTCCAGCCCGGCTTCTCTTCGAGAGAATGACCCGAAGCATGAGTGGAATCGGACGGTCGCTCAGGTGCGTGATCGACTCTAGCTTTCTCCCACTTAATCATTACTGCCCGATCATTCGTTGACAGACGGTTAGGCGCTGCTAGCAAAAAATGGGCACCGACTCGCCCGACCCTCTAGCTCATGACAACGAAGTAGCGCGCACTCCCCCCATGGGTTGGAACACGTTTGAAGCCTTCGTTGGCGAATACGATGATGCCACCTTGCGCGGGAACATTGATGCCCTGGCTGCGACGGGTCTGCGTGATTTGTGGTACAAATACTTCAATCTCGATGGTGGATGGTGGCAATACGTGGGTGGCACCCGCGACGTGCAGGGGAACATCAACGTGGCCACCTCAGCTGGTTGCGAAGGTGGCGGCGGCTCCACCTGTATGTTCTACGCCAATGGCAAAGCTGGGGTGAAAGCCCTAGCTGACTACGCGCGCAGCCATGGCTTCAAGAGGCACAACGGCACGAACGTGACGCGCGCTTCGGTGTCGCCCAATCCGAGCTGACCCACGCGGCTGAATGCCAGAGTCGTTCATTGAACCCCTTCCAACCTCAATGCACTCTAGCAAACGCAATCGCCGGATAACCCGCGATCCTCACCAATACCGCACGCGCATCGGGCTCACGGATCTGCACGCTCCAGGCATCAATATCTGAAATTTCCGTGATGTACGCATCCAGATAGCCCAAGAAATTCCCCTGAGCGTCCAGGCCTTCCGCCAATACAGGTTCACCACTCGGCAACGACGGCTCCGTGATCGGCGCACCCCAGCGCGGCCCTTTGGCGTCCAGCAGCGGCACGCGAAAGGTGCTGAGTGCTTCGGGAGCCACATAGACGTCTTGCGCGCCGTTCACCATCGTAAGCCGATTGAGGATCCCATCGTAGGTGTAGTCGCTCATCCATTTGCTGCTGCAGTACGCCATTAGATCGGTGCGCGTCGTT
>JBBSBI010000213.1:0-8549 GCA_038251425.1 Polyangiales bacterium | reverse complement strand
GGTACCAACCTGAGCGATTTCAGCCGGATCCTTGGTGGATTTGGCCATCTTCTTCAGCTCGGCCACGACAGCTTCAACAGACTTATCGATGCCACGCTTGATCTCCATCGGGTTGTGCCCGGCAGAAACCAGCTTGGAGCCTTCGCGGAAAATCGCTTGAGCGAGAACGGTTGCCGTTGTGGTGCCGTCACCGGCCACATCGGACGTCTTCGAAGCCACTTCACGCACCATTTGTGCGCCCATGTTTTCGAACTTGTTCTCGAGCTCGATTTCCTTAGCAACGGTCACGCCGTCTTTGGTCACCGTGGGAGAGCCGAAGCTCTTCTCAAGCACCACGTTTCGGCCCTTCGGACCGAGGGTTACCTTCACCGCATCCGCAAGCGCGTTAACGCCAGCAAGGATACGCGCGCGGGCGTCTTCATTATACGCAATTTCTTTAGCAGCCATGATCTATAGGTCTCCTTAGCGTTACTTCTCGAGCACGCCGAGGATGTCATCCTCACGTAGAATCAGGTGCTCTTCGCCTTCAATTTTCACCTCGGTGCCGGCATATTTGCCAAACAGCACGCGATCACCAGCTTTGACATCGAGCGGACGAATCTTGCCGTCGTCCTGCACCTTGCCATTGCCAACCGCGATCACTTCGCCTTCAACAGGCTTCTCTTTCGCGGTGTCGGGGATAATGATCCCTCCCTTGGTTTTCTCTTCTTCTTTAACGCGCTTAACAATCACGCGGTCTTGAAGGGGTCGGATTTTTGCCATCGGTGTTCTTGCCTCCGTTTTTGTTGGTTTTGGAATTTTGCCACTCAATGAGAGTGGACTAGCTTGGAAGGTCGGCGAAGCTGCCAGGCGAGCCGCAAAGACGCCGGGTATCGCCCTAGGAACCGGATAAACCTTTCGATTTCAGCCGTTTGCCCCCGTTTGGCACTCACGAGGTGCGAGTGCTGACAGTTGCAGCGCGGCAAGTTAGCCAGGCAGAGGGGGGTGTCAAGAGGTCTGCCAGCAATTGCCCGAACCAAGATCAGAGGTCGCCAATCCAGCGTCAGAATGGCCTGCGCTCCTGTCCAGTACCCGGTGAAGCTATGTGCTCATCTCGAAGAACTGGGCAAGCTCACGCCATGAACTTGAAACTCCGCCTCGTCGCACCGCGCCTCCATTTGCTGGCGCTCGCCGGCGTCGCGCTTCTGTTCGCAAGCTGCCTTGGGGTCCGGAGCAAGCTACCCGGCAAGGCTCAACACGTCAGCCGCAAAGACCAGCCCTACGAGCTCAAGCTCACTCCCGGCAGCCGTTACCCGGATGCGGCGGGCCTCGTCGATGTCAAGATCCACTACGGCGCCAAAGGCGACGGCAAGACGGACGACACGGCGAAGATCCAACAAGCCCTCTCTGATTTCCCGAATTCCAAAGCCATCATCTATCTTCCCGCTGGAACGTATCTCATCTCGGACACGCTCAAGTGGCCAGCGGGTAGAGGCAACGGCGACGAATACAAGCAAACCGTCCTAGAAGGAGAAGGCCAAGACCGAGCGATCTTGAAGCTCGCGGATCGCTGCCCCGGCTTCGACGAGTCACGCCCCCCCAAGCCACTGATTTGGATGGGTCCGGCACCCGCTCAACGCTTCGGGAATTCGATTCGTAGCCTGACGGTGGACACCGGACAGGGCAATCCGGCGGCGATTGGCATGCAGTTTCACGCTTCGAATCAGGGTGTGCTCGGCGACGTGACAATTCGTTCGGGCGATGGACGAGGCATCGCCGGACTCGACATGAATTTCACCAACGAGATTGGCCCGCTCTTGGTGAAAAACGTGACCATCCTCGGCTTTGATACCGGCATTCTGACGGGTCGCCCGATCAACGGGCAAGTGTTGGAATACGTCACGCTGCGCGGCCAGAGATCCGTCGGTATCTTGGACTCGGGTCAGGCGCTCAGCATTCGCAAGCTTGTGAGCGAAAACGCAGTGCCCGCCATTCGTTCAACAGGCGGCTTCATCACGTTGCTGGAAAGCACATTAACCGGCACATCGACCACCACAGCTTCCGTTCCCGCCGTTTCCACTACTGGAGACATCTTGGTGCGCGGCCTGAAAACAAGTGGCTATGCGCGTGCACTCGAAACCAAAAACACGGCCACACCCACTGGCCCGACTGTGGATGGGTTTTGTTCCGTACCTCGGCAGCGCTTGTTCAGCGGGGGTCAACGCGCCTTTCCCTTGCCTATCGAAGAAACACCCGACGTGCCTTGGGATCCGCCGGAGGAATGGGCGAATGTTCAGGATTTTGGCGCCACCCCAGGCGACAACACGCCTGATGATGAAGCCTTTCAGCGTGCGATCGATAGCGGGAAAAGCACAGTCTATCTCGCGAACACGCCCAACAGCCAAGGCGTGCGTGGTTCGTACACGCTCGGCGGTACGGTTCTAATTCGCGGCAAAGTCCGACGCCTGATCGGCACGGAGTCCAGCATTCGCTGTGCGGAGGGAGGCCGCGGCACGCTCAAGCTGGTGGATGGAGAATCTAAGACGGTGGTGATTGAACGGATCGGAACGGGCTTTCCAGGGGCTCGTATCGAGATGCAGACCGCTCGCACGCTCGTGCTCAAGAACTCACAGATTGCAGGCTACACGGGCGAAGGCGGGCGCGTCTTTTTTGAAGACGTGAGCGGCGGGCCTTGGGACGTGTGGCGCAGCAAGCATCAAAAAATCTGGGCACGCCAATTCAATCCTGAGCTTTGGCCCGAGAATTCGCGTGCCAAGGGCTCGCACTTCATCAACGACGGCGGCACTCTCTGGGTGTTTGGCTTGAAGACGGAACAAGCAGCCCGAACGACTCTGATCGAAACCATCAACGGTGGCCGAACAGAAATTCTCGGCGGGCATCTGTACACGTATATCAATTCTCAGGGCAATTCCCGGCCCATGTTCATCACCCGCGATTCCGCACTCAGTGTGTTCGCACGCGAAGCACAGATCTCAGAGGAGGGCTACCAGATTTACATGGAGGAATCGCAGAAAGGCGTGGTCAAACAGCTTGATCGGAGCCAATTATTGCCCGGTGCGTTCGCAGGCCACACCGTTTCGTACTTCGGCACGCTGCCAGAATAGAAGTGCTCGTGCAGCGCCCCACCTGTTCCAATATTTCCGCTCCCTCGCGCCGGCGCGTCAAACAAGATGGCCCGGCCCCCCCTGTTCCAACCGGCTCACGCGGCCGGCGGGGTGCGCTGCACGGCTTCAAACGAGCTGGCCTCCACCATCTGCGCGAAGAGGCCCTTCTGAGCTACCAGCTCATTGAAGCTGCCCTGCTCCACTACTTCACCTTCATCAAATACAAGGATGCGATCGACGCCCTTAATCGTCGAAAGCCGATGCGCGATGATGATCAGTGTCTTGCCCGCAATATTCTGAAGGAGCGTTTCAAACAAGGTGTGCTCAGTGAGGACATCTAACGCTGAAGAGGGCTCATCCAAGATGAGAAGCTTGAACTCGCGTAAGAAGATGCGAGCCATGGCGATACGTTGGCGTTGCCCGCCAGATAGTTGAACACCCCGCTCGCCTGTAACGGTGTCGAGCCCTTCGGGCAGCGAGACAATAAAGTCGTAGATTTCGGCTTTCTTGCAGGCCTCGATCACCTGCTCCAGGCTCGCCGTGCGATTGGCAAACAACAAATTCTCAAGAATGCTGGTGTTAAACAGGAACGCTTCCTGATTCATGATCGCGATCTGCTCACGCAGCGTGCGAAATCGAAGCTCACTCAAGTCGAGATCCCCAAATTTTACGCTGCCCTGAGCGACCGGATAAAGCCCCAACAGCACGTTGACCACGGTGGATTTCCCGGAGCCTGAGCGGCCCACAAACGCCACGTGCTCGCCGGGCCGAATCTCAAGCGACACATTCCGCAATTGGTGCTGCGCGCCGCGGGTGGCGTAGCCAAACGTGACATTCTTCAACGCGACTGAACCATCGATCACGAACTCTGTCAGCTTGGGGTTGGGATTTTCGATTTGGTTGTTGTCCAAAATCCCAAGGATGGCGGTGACGGAGGGCGAAGCGGCAACAATCTGATCGAATGAGGAAAACACGACCGAGATTTGCCCCAGCATGAAGCTGACGAGTGCAATGTAGGCAATGATTGACCCCAGCTGAAGGTTCGCGTCGCGCGTCATGATCACACCAGCGACGACCCACAGCATCACGGGCGTAAATTCCCCGATGAATTGGATCGTCATGCCAAAAATGCGCATGATCATCGAGTAACGCATGTCGATATCTCGCGCTTGGCGCACATCGTCGATCACTTGCCGACTCTGCTCCTCCTCAGCCGCGAACATGCGTACGTGGCGGATCCCGGTCATGAACTCCACTATGGAAGCGCTGAGCTTTTCGTTGGTGTTCCTGAGCTGATAGGAATGTTTGACGATTTTGCCTCGAAATACGCGCTGCAGGAGCGGAACGAGGGGCACATAGAATAGTGAAAAGAGGGTGAGCGTGGGGTTAATCGAGTACAGCACGGGCACACCGATCACCACGCCAAACACCGACTGCACCAAGTTCACGAAAACCCAATCGTAGAACTGTTGCACCTTATCCATGTCCATCAACAGCTTCGCCGATGTGGAGCCCGTCCCACGTTGATCGAAATAACTGATGGAGAGCACCTGGAGCTTCTTGATCAATTCCTCGCGGATGCGTGTGATCAGATTGCGAATCAGAAAGATACGCTTCTTGGCAGCAAGCAGCGTAAACAGGCTGTGAACAGCAAAGACCCCAATCCACGCCAGCGCAAACAACAACAACGAGGGAACGTCCCGCTTGGGAAAAATGTCGTTGATCAGGTACTTCAGCGAATAGGCGAGTGCTTGGTAGGTTGCCATCTGCAACACCATGAAGCCCAGCATCCACGCGTAGGTTGCGCGGTGCTCGCGCGAATAACGCAGGAGCCCAAAGAGCTTCTTGGGCTGGAGCTTCGGGCGCACGCTGGGAGCAGTGCTCGGTGTTGGTCTCGTGGAGGGCGGATTCATCGTTGGAGCGCCGGCAATACAGGCAAGGACACAACGGCACCATCGACAACCCGACAAGGGCTCCGCTGGCTTGGCACCCACGAGCCACGCAGAGCGTCGTCATAAGCACAAAAACACGCGCTTACAGGGCGCCACAACAGCTGGCTGTTGTGAGGAAAATTCTACAGCAGTCGAAATGCTTCTGGTGAGCAAACGCTCAGTCGTGTGCACGGTGGAGCCAAGCACGCGCAAGAAATGCCAAAGAGGTACCATGCCGGTCAATGCGCACCATGTGGCACACAGTGGGAAAGCATTCTCGTGATTCCTGAATACAAGGAGAGTGAAGGCGCGAGATTGCACACCAAGGGTCTCCGCATCAGCGATCAACATGATACGGTTTGGGAAGCCAACCAAGGAAGAAAATTCTATGCTTCATCGCGATCATCGTGCGCTCAACGCGACCGCTTGTTTAGTTGTTAGCTTGTACGTATTCGGCTGCGGAGCCAGCGGCACGGAACAGCGTAGTGGAACGGCAGGGCTCAACTCCGCGACAGGGGGAAACGGAAGTGGCGCCGGGATAACCGGGGGCACCGGCAATACGGGCAGCACCGGCAACACGGGCTCGGGCACCGGTGGCAAGGTTGGAAACGCCGCGAATGGCTCCGGAGCGAGCACAGGATTCAACATCGACGGTGGGCTTGGTGGCCCGGTGGGCACCGGTGGGCCCGTCGCGCTTCACCCAGAGATCCCCGAGATCTGCGACGGCGTGGACAACGATGTGAACGGCGTGGTCGATGATCTGGACGTAGGCAACGATGGCATCTGCGATTGCCTCAAAGTTGCAACCCTGGGCAAGCGCGGGACAGCGGGTGTGGGCGACGTTTTCGCCACCTGGCTGGCTTCGCGCTCGGTGAGCGGCGCGGTGGACTTGGGCTCGATGGTTTTGACGCCTGCGCTGCTGGCGCCGTTTCAGGTTATTGTTGCCCAAAATGTGAGCGACATTGGACGCGCCTATTCGGCTTCAGAGATCCAAGCGCTGAACGACTGGATCAAGCAGGGCGGCGGCTTCATGACTATGATCGGCTATGCCGATTCATCCGAGGTAGTGAACGTCAATTCCCTCTTGGCTCCGGTTGGGATGAGTTACGGAGCAGAACAGATCCTGATGAAGATGGGCGGGAACACCATTCCGGTAACGATGTGGCAAACGCACCCCGTCACTACCGGCATCACTCGCATCGGCATCGATAATGGCTACCCAGTATCAGGCACGGGTATGACGCTGGCTTCTGAGGGCGGGCACGATGTGCTGAAGGTCCAAGAAGTCGTCAAGGGCCGCGTGTTGATGTGGGGCGACGAGTGGATCACGTTCAACACGGAATGGGTCGATCACAAGGACTACCAAGTTGAAGCTTTCTGGTTGAACATGATCAAGTGGCTGACTCCTCCCAAGCAATGCCAGGTTCCGATCCCGCCGATCACGATCAAATAACGGGAGCAAAGCTTTCGTCGAGCAGCCAGCTCCGTGCGCTCGGCTGAGCGAGCGAGCTGGCCACCAACGCCGGAGAAAAGCTCTGAAGCTCGGACTCTGCGTAGTGTCCCGTGGCGACGGCCAGGCACTCTGCGCCAATGGCATGAGCCGCCTCAATGTCTTTAGGTGTGTCCCCAATCACCACAACTCGACAGGCGCTGCGTGGTCGGTTGAGCAAGGCGGCTCCCCGCTCAGCACCGATACGCAGGAGCTCAGAGCGCACTCCGTGATCCGAGCCAAAGCCACCGAATGCGAAGTGCCTATCGAGGCCCCCGCGACGCAGTTTGATCCGAGCACCCCGCTCCAGGTTACCGGTTCCAAGCCCGATCGCCACTCCTTCTTGCACTGCCAACTCACTCAGGATCTGTTCAACTCCCGGATGGACGCGGTAGTGCTCGGTGGACACCACTTCTTCCGCCAAGGCTTCCAGGTAGAGCTCCAACAAGTGCTGCGATTCCTCGGCGATGCTCGAACTCGCAAAGCCCATTGTGGTTAACGCCTGCTCCATGATGCGCGGATCGGTCATCCCATCGAACCGAAATTCAAGCGCTCCCGGGCGCCCATGACGCTCAAGAAATGCGCGTTCTAGGGCGCGCCGACCCGCGCCATCAGCAGAGATCAACGTGCCGTCAATGTCGAAGAGAAATACCGTTGGTTGCATTCGATTTACCGAGAAACGTTGGCGGTCGTTCCCGAGTAGTCGTCGCGGTTACTCATTGTCCACAGTTCGCACACCACGCCGTGCACGCTCCACCTCAGTCGCGCGCCGCAAGCGTTCGTAGAGCGCGGGCACATCCGTTTTGATGCCGGAAATGTTCAGCTCTGGGGCGGATTTGTCCATCGTGCGCAAACGAA
The DNA here is from genome assembly GCA_038251425.1 of Polyangiales bacterium. Lineage (GTDB taxonomy): Bacteria > Myxococcota_A > Polyangia > Polyangiales > Polyangiaceae > JBBRRP01. The sequence goes on along the minus strand of JBBSBI010000213.1, from coordinate 1,167 downwards.
GATTCCCAGTGCCCATCAAGCGCTGCAAGAATGGACGCTCCACGACGTAGTCGACCACGCGATAGATATCGATATGCTCGGTGCGTTTGGACAAGAGCCCATATTCCACGACAATCCGCTGAGTCGTTAAGCGGTAGCGAATACCGCGGCTCCGCGCCCAAAAGACCAGAAGTGCTAAGCCAAGCGTTAGAATTGCCAGCAAGACTGAGCCCAGGCTGGGCAGAAGCGCCGGATTCCCTTCAAAGAGAACGTCTTCTTGCTCGGGTGCGAGTGGGCTCGGCGTAGGAGTCATGCCTGCAGTGGGCCCAAGCATGGCCCTGAGGTCAACCGTCGACGCGCTCGCCCTCGCGTTCGCCCCTGCACTCCCGGAGGCGCTACCCTGACAAATCCCCAACTTTAGCCCAACACACGCTCGTCAGAATCAGCTCTGGCGTCGACGCGTAACGCCCAACGAGCTTAGGGATGGCAGAAAGAAGCTGCAACGACCGAGCGTCAAGATCGGGCGGAAGCTCGGCCAGCATCAGCTCGGTCTCAAACTCGGCACGCGCTACGTCGAACACCACCTGAACCGCCTGAAAGCCGAGAAAGGTGAGTGTGTTCGGGTATTGGCATTTGTAGAAAGCCTCCTTGGCCGAAAAGAAGATCTTCCCGAGAAGACCCGCTTCGAGGCTGGGCAGACCGTTCAAGAAATGGACTTCCGACGGTCGGAGTACACGACCCCAAAGCTCCCGATTGAGCGGACTTCGGAGCTCAGCATCGATGCCAATTCCGACCCACGCCTCGGCCTTCCCAACAGCTGCTCCACACCACCCCAAAGGAGCGCTCCCGGTGTGCGTGATGCTGCCCACAACGCCGCTTGGCCAGCAGGGAGAGCGATCTTCGTTCGACAATAGAGCAACGGGCGCAACACCGAGTTTCCCGAGTGCCCGACGCGCGCAGCTGCGACCCATCTGAAACTCGTGGCGGCGCTTCTGGATGGCTCGCTCAACGATGACCGCTTCGCCGGGGAAAAACGCGTCGGGCTCTGCTCCGAGCTCCATTTCGCTCGTGCAAATCGTCTCTGGCACGATTTCAGACAGTAGGCCAGCCAAAAATGTTGCTCCTAATCAGCGCTTCGACCCAGAACGTCGCTGACGCTGATCCGCAGCCGCAGCGAGAGTATTGATG
>JBBSBI010000212.1:0-8587 GCA_038251425.1 Polyangiales bacterium | reverse complement strand
GCCGCCAAAGGCCTTCACGTTCAATACAACTACGCCCAAAACGCCGGACACAACGACCCCATCGTGTCCGGGGCCACCCTGGTTGACGCGTTGATCTGGCTCTGGCGCGGCTACCCCATCGAGTGAGCCCGGGGCTGTGCTCCACGGATGCGGCTGCCGCGAGCGATATCTTGGTTGTGCGTGCTCACCGCTCCGAATCACATCTCCTTCTCTGAGTTCGGCAAGTTCTACCCTTTCGCCGTTAACCCAAGGTCCATTGCGGCTATTGGCATCGTCCAAATGAGCCCCTGTTCGGCGATGTCGCGCCCGAACGCCTTTGGGGTGCGTTCGGGGGGAAGAAGAAACCGGCGACCGATTGCCTCGACTACTGGACAATGCAGAATGCAAAGAAAGGTTTTCCTTTCCGGATCAGTTAACGACAGGTTGGCACGGGTGACCGTGCACTGTTGGGCACGAAATGCCCCCACAAATCCGAAGCTTCAACACCGAGGATCCCAATTACCTAGGCCTGGCGACCGCGGAACTAACGGCACCGCACTCGGTCAATCGCTCGCGCTTCCCACGATGAACAAGGTTGAGAACAGGACGCGCATTGCTTCGGCAACGGAAGCTCCTGCGAGCCCAGGGTAGCCACGGAGCAAGCACTCGAAGTCAGTGGCGTCCGCCGCGTCAGCGGCGTGAAGCCGCGCATAAGCAGCAACCTGTTTAACCAAGCAAGTTTGCACGTCCTGTGAAGCCGCTAGCTCACCGACAAAATCGCTCACGCCAGCGAACTTGAACGCCGTTTGCCCACGACCAAAGGTTGCAACGAAGTCGTGGGTAAAAAAGCCTGAGGTGTCCACTTGTTGCATTCCCAGCGTGGCCTGGTAGCGGCCGTCGCCCGTGAAGTGCTCAAACGCGATACCAGGTGGATCCACCAAACTGTGACAGTCTGTACAGGCCGGAGCCTGTACCTGTTGGCGTAGCTTCATGGATGCTTGGCTCCGGCACGCCCGATCCTCCGCCTGCCCCGCCAGCTCCCTGGCCGCCCAGTGAATTGCCCGGGAGTCCGAACCATGCCAACGTGAACTTGCGAAGACCATGCTGGCCGCGTGGATCTGACAACATCTGATTCACAACATACGACACCTCTTGGGCGAACATCGGATCGTTGGCATTGACGAACATGCGCCGAACCTCAGACGTCAAGCCCGCGTCGCCCCAGATAGTGACTGCGAGCAGCGGCGCGACCTCACTTGCGATGGTCCCGCATCTGATGATCGGTGGCAGGTTCATGTCGGGCCGTGGAACAACACCCTGTCCGCCCGAGCCAAGGTCGAGCCCAAAGCCCCCCGTGCTGGCGCTCTGCCTTCGCCCGCCGCTCGCAGAGAAGGCGCCCCCCGCTCCCAAGGTGCTCAGCGTCCCTCCCGTGAATGCCGAGGGGTCGTCCGAGTTCCCCTCGATGAGCGCTTTCCCACCGCAGCTCACTCCGCTCATTGCCGTTGCAACGAGGGAGACAAACAGACATCCACCCCAAATCTTCTTGATGGAACCCCCACCCGCGGTAAGACTCACGGAGCGCGGAGCACGCCAAGAAGACCACGCGATGGCCCACCGAAAGGCGGCGGAGCTCCAGATTCAAACTGCTCAGCCAATCCCACCTGTCATCGTCGTTGAGCGGCTCCCCGCTGGCCATTTTGGCTCTATTGGCGGCAGAATGATAGTCATCCGCATCGACGTACACAGCGGCACACTTTCTGGCTAACGCCTCCGCAACGGTGCTCTTCCCCGAGCCCGCGACGCCCATCACGATACACACCGTCATCCCATGCTCCTTACCCAAAACACCGGTCGGTTGCTACAGCCCATGCTCGACCCGTGCCGAAGCCGACAGAAGCCGCACCACCCATTTGCTGGCCTAAACGACGATCAACTGCGCCTTAGGGTCGAGGGTGCGGAGATCTGCTGCATCTGAAGTGACGATGCGGTGCTCGCGCGCCTGAGCGCAAAGCACGACGGATGCGTCGATGACGTCTGCCGTGCCTTTGACGCCACAGAGTTGCCCAGCGGCGCGTGCTCGTTGATCGTCGAGGATTTCCACGTCGACTTCATCCGCCGCCAAGAAGCGTGAAAGCCGCGCTTGTCGCCGCCCATCTCGCCATACCTGCCCCACCACCCCCGCTGGTATTGCCAGTGACTGTCCAAGCTCAAGGCTCCTGGCGATAAGGCCCACGATCCGTCGGTTGTTGCGTTCGAACGCAATCAGAGCGCCCGCATCCAGTGTTAAGCCCGCCCTCATTGCTTCCTTGCGCGTGGCTTCTTCACGGAAACACCCAGCTCTCGATCCGCGGCATCACGTTCCTTCTTGGTGAGCGGCCCACCCGTTTCGCTGAGCATTTCCGCGAGGAGCTCGGAGAGTTCGTCAAGCTTGGTTTGCTCTTCGAGGGCACGGGTCACATACGCACTGACGCTAGGGGCCAAGCCACGCTTCACCCCTCGGCGTACCCGCTGGGCGACGGCGATGGGAAGGCTGATGGCGATCTTTTCGGTGGTGGTCATACCGCCAGTATGACTGAATGGGGCAGTGTCCGTCCAGCCGGGTGCATCGAATGCTGACGCACATCAGCGTTGGTTCACGTTCTCGACACCGCCCACCCGGCTTGCCTTACCTGCTCTCCCTGCCCTACCTCCCGATCGGCGTTTCAGGGCCGCGGAAGGGCTGGAAGCTGAGCGAGTGTGCGTACATCGGCACCAATTTGACGGTAAATTTGGTGTCGATGTTTCCACGGTCACTCGTCCGAGTGGCGGAATTGGCAGACGCGCCGGATTTAGGTTCCGGTACCGTGAGGTGTGGTTGACCTACATAAACCACGTTGCCGCGGGTGCGGGTTGGGCTAGCCTAGCTGATGTGGGGGACGTTCTTCCGGATTACTCGTGGCGCCGCGATGGCGCGCGCTTCTTACCGACACCTGAAACCGTTGACTGGAGTTCCTCCTTTGCCTTGCCGGAAAAGAAAGGGCGTTTGCATCTACGAGTTCGAAGCGCCGAGCGGATCGACAGCAGACAACACGTGTTAATGGTGGAGCTCACTGCTCGTGGGTTCGAGGAGAGTCGGACGGCGTGGTTTGACCTTGCGCATGAGTGGATCGTCAAGGCTTTCACTGATCTTACTGCGCAAGAGATCCAGAAATCTGTTTGGGGGAGGACCCAATGACCCAGCTGAGTGAGGTAGAAATTCACTTGCCGCCCCAAACCACAACCACGGGACGGGCCGACAGGATTGCACGAGAAACGACCGGGAGTGTGGAGGTAAGCCCGCATAGCGAGGCGCCAAGCATAGAGCAGCTCTCGCAGTTGGTTATAGACTCCAGCTCACTTGACTTGCGGGCACTCCGTCTCGCGGTCGGCGCAGGTTCAGCAGGCTACTTTCCGAATTGGAGTTCGAGCAGTTGGGCCGTTTTTGAGAAACGGCTGAGAATCGGGCTCCCTTTCAATGCTGCGCCGCCAGCCCGCCACCCGTTTTTGAGGGGCGCACTGGACCGCTCTGTCGACCCACCGCCTTCGCGCCTTACCTTGGCGCGAGCGGAGCGAGTCCTCGCTGAGGCGGAGCGGGTCGGGATGGCCGTGGACAGGGTATCAGTAACTCGTTCGGCCGCAGTCGCGATCACTTTCATACGTGTGCGTCGCTACGGAATTTTTGAGTGTGACTCTGATGGCGACGTCGTGTTAACGCTCACGAACCGAGCTAACGATGAGGAAGCAGACGCCTACGTTGTGGCCCCGGGGCAAGAGAAAGCTCACCTTGAGAAGGCGCTTAGCTTCCTTGAAGGATGATGGGTGATGGTCCGCGCGCGGGATGAGGCCATTCCGGCCGAGGAACCCCTATATCGCAGCATCTCTTCCGACTGCATAAACGGCGAAGACATTCTTCCCCAGGCGATCGACCTTCCGCGCTGTTCTTTCAACCGTTCCAAGCACTCGATCCCAGAGGCGGTACGAACTCTTCGCAGGCCGAATGATACCGGCATCGTGGAGCTGCTACCGCGAAACCTGCCTCCGCCCGTTGCGCGCGCGAGCGGGAGCCCATACGAGTTCTTCGCGGTCGACGATCCCAACCCGGCCGAGGATCCAGAGAACGACGCTCATTGCGAAGTGCGCATCAAACCTCAGCGGGCAGCGTTCAGCAAGAATCACAAAGTCAAGAAGGATGTGCTCGCAATAGCCAAGAACTCTGGCGAAGAACCTGAGGCTGCACACTCCGCCGCGCTAAACCCTCCGAACGGGTCCGCACCGACCCGCCAGCTCAAGTTATTCGCGCCATGACATTGCTCGTCCCGGTGGACTCATTCGGGCTACCTGTGCGGGCCAATGGTGGTCAGTCTCGTCGGTCCGACAATAAGCCACAAAACCCCTAAGCTCATGGCCGTCGACTCAAGAGCCGGCCAACGATGAACGCCTGCAGCATCAGCAGCGAACACGTGCTTCAACAGCCAAGCCCGGCGCTTGGGTGCGCCGGCTCGTTGAGTGTCGGTGTCTGGCGTGAGCAGCTCCAGCTGATCGCCCGGAGCCGGTGGCGGCGCATGCGCGGTGGAGTCGAGGCGAGGCGTGAACACCACTTCAGAGCGCAACGCGGAATGGCTTGAAAGTAGGCCAAAGTAGCGCATGAGGTGAAAACGCCGCGGCGGGATAGCTGCGATGAGGCGAGCGATGATGTCCGGGCTTTGGTTGCCGATGCTGACGCTCATCAGCGGTTGTTCACGTTCTCGACACCGCCAAACCCGGCTTGCTCTGCCTGCCCCGCTTGCCCTCCGCTCGCGCTACTCCCCGCCGCGCCCCCCGCTCCCCCCAACACCACGAGCGCGCCAAACGAGTTCAGCTGTGAACAGGCGAGCGGTGAGCCTAGGATCAGGCACGCCGCCAACGCCATACCAAGTACTCCGCGCTGCACTCACTTGACCGTGGGCGGAAAGACGCCAGCGTCGCGCGCGATGTCGCAGCCGCGCGGAGCTGAACTCATGCCGTCCTCGGTTTTCACGATCTTGAATTCCACACGCCGATTCTTTTCCCAGGCGTCGGGCTGGCTGCGATCGTCTATCGGACAATATTCACCGTAACCCTGCGAGACCAGCCGACTGAGAGCGACACCACGCCCCACGATCGCCTGCACGACGGATGCTGCGCGGGCTTGAGTGAGCTTCAGGTTGGCTTCATCCGAGGAACGCTCGTCCGCGTGGCCAGCGATTTCGACCACCAAGAACTCGGGGTGGCCTTTTAGCGTCGCGGCAACAGCATCCAGGATCGGATCAGAAGCAGGCAAAATCTTGGCACTGCCGGTTTGGAACTGGACCTTTTGCAGGATCATGATGTCGTTGCCTTCCACGACCACGAGCCCCTTGTCCGGGCAACCGTCCTTATCGTCCGTGCCGTTGTAGGTTTCCGGGTCGTTCGGGCACCGATCCTCGGCATCCAGGATACGATCCTTGTCGTTATCCGGATCGGGACAGCCATCTTCATCTTCGAAGCCGTCTTTGTCTTCCGGATCATTTGGACACTGATCATCGACGTCTAAGATGCCGTCTTTGTCGTTGTCCGGATCGGGACAGCCATCTTTATCTTCGAAGCCATCGCGATCCTCGGCTTGATCGGGGCAGCGATCAATGTTGTCGACGATGCCATCGCCGTCGCGATCGCCCGCGAGCTTGCTTTCGGGGCAGCCGTCGTCGTCTTCGTCCCCGTCTCTATCTTCGGGCACGTTGGGGCAACGATCATCGACATCCGGGATGCCATCCTTGTCGTTGTCGGGTTCAGGACAGCCATCGCCATCCTCAAAATCGTCGAAATCCTCAGGATTATCCGGGCAGGCGTCTTGATCATCTTTATAGCCGTCGCCATCGCGATCACCGATCGAGGGCTCGAAGACGAATCCGAGAATCAAGCGCCTGTCAGCGGCTTCAAAACCCGTGGTTAATCGGGTGCCGCCACCCATCATCAGGTAGCTGTTCTTCTCAACGAAAAGCTTGATGCCACCGACCGCTTCTTGGCTCAACAGCTGCTTCTGATCAGAGGCCGTGCCGATGAGATAAGTCCCGTACGTTTCTCCAACCAAATCCAAGGCATCCACTGCCCGCCAAGAAATACCCATCCCATACGTGGCCAGGTTGCCGTATTCGAGGACGCCTTCTTTGAGCTGAGGCACGCCAGTGGTGTCGTTCTCAAACACAGAATTTTTTCCTGTGTGCCCCCGATAGCCGCCGTTTAAGCCGATCTTGAAGCGGCGTGAAAAGCCAAACTGCTTCTCCACCACCAACTGCGGCCAAAACCAAACTCCCGGATCGCCACCCAGATCGCGCGGTGAATCCGAAACCGGAATGCCCGCCTGAGCCGTCACTGCGAGGCCAAGGCCATCCTGAATGCGCGTGATGCGAAGCTTCCCATGCAGCGCGAGGGTCGAGATCTTTTCGGCATCCAGTGCCGCTGAATTGTAGCGCGCGTTATCCGGGCCAATCTGATAAGCGCGATCACCCGTCATCAAGATAACTGGCACGGTGACGCCCACCACAGCCACACTCTTGATGCCATAGTTGAAATTGAACGTGCCTTGGAACGAATCGCGTGCGAGCGCTTGGGTGCCCGTGCCGACCTGCTGCCCGAACATGCAGGTTTCTTTGATACACGGTGCACCCGCCGCATCCACAGGGACGTTCTTGTTTGCGGTGCGAAGAATATTCTTCCCGTAATCCAGGACCAATCCGAAACTGATATCGCCGTTCCCAATGATGTCGGAGCCATTGGTGGAGAAGAAGCCCTTAGAATCCAAGGCTGGCCGGAATAGGTGCGTGTCCATCCCCTCGGGATTCGAAGCGCTGATGCGCGTCGTCTCAGCCGTCTGCGCGTGCGCTGAATGGGCCGCCGCCAGCAGCGCCACCCCCACTGCCAATCCCCAACTGCCGACCCGGGTGCATGCCACCATATGTTTCTGATCTCCCATGTCGTTGGCGGGGGAAAGTTTCTGCGACCCTCGCGAAATGCTCGCGGCGACGCTACCACCCCGCAATTTATGCTGTCAACGAACGCGAAGCCCAGAAAACAGGCTCGGAGGCCTGGAGGGGCTCAAACTCGGTCATTGGGGATTTCCCAGGCTCTGGTTTAATCGAGGCATCGTGCGTGCTCTTGGCTTTCTCTCCCTCGCCGGTGTGTGCTTGGCGTCACTTGGGCATGCTGAAGAGGGGCCATCGCGGCTCGCTGGACGTTGGCAGGCGGGCCCTTTGAGCGAAGTGTGGACGGTTCAACAATGGGGCGGTGCGTGTGGGCCGCGACCTAGCGGAAGCTCACAAGCCGGAGGGCTCGTTCAAGTCGAACAGAACGGAGCGGAGCTCTCCATCGCCGGGCTCGGGCGCGCCTTCACCACCCGGCAATGTTGGGAGCAGTTCCCAGGCCTCGCTCCCGCAACCCATTCTGCCTCGGATCGCGCCTGGAAGACCGTATGCCGAACAGGGCCTAGCGATCCACGCCAAGCCAAGGTAACGACGGCGATCTCTGCCACCGACACCCAGTTATCGCTGAATGAAACAGGTGAGTATCGATTCAGCATTAACGACCAAGTGTGCCTAGCGAGCGTGCGACGCACACGCAGCTATCGGATGCTTGAGCCTAAATTCAAGCCCGCACCTGCGCCCGAACCCGTGCCAAGCGTCGCGCCCAAGGCAGAAGACACTCGTTGCGCCCACCCGGGACCGCCCGCCCGCCTGGAGGTACGCCCCGCGAGAAAACTGTTGCGAGCAGGAGAGAGCTTCCGCTTCAACGCCCGCGTTCTGGATGAGCGCGGTTGCTCGCTCGGCGTGCCTATCCGCTGGGAGCTAGGAAGTGCCGAAGGCGTCCGACAATCGCCACCGGGGACGGTGCTCGTTGACGCCGGCGCCAAGGAGCAAGAGATCCCACTCATGGTTCGAGCGGAGCAAAAGTCCGTTCAGGTATTCGTCGAGATCGCATCCAGTGAACGCTACGAGGCGCTGCTTCAGCAAGGGAGCTTCAACGCCCAAGGCGAGTCGCAAAAGGCAGCTGAGGCCACCATCGCCACCGGGGCCATTGGAGCCGATTCTGCAACGACCAGTGAATCGGGCGACAAGAAGACGCGATTTTTGGTGATCGTCGGAGCCCTCTTGCTGGGACTCTTGGCGCTCGCCGCGGCTCTTTTGGTGCGAAAGCGCAAACCCGAGCCAGCCCCTCGAGCGAGCCAAGTCGTTGCGCCCCGCCAGGCCATTTCGCCCCGAATCACGCGAAAGATCTGCCCGCTGTGCGGTGTGAACTATCCTGGCGAAGCAGTTTTCTGCGGCTCAGATGGCGCTTCCTTGGTTCCCCTCAACTAGACCGCAACTCTTCTCGGTGATTTGCTAGACAGACTTGTTTAAGGTCACACGCAACATGCAGATGTGGAGGCAGCTCATCCTATGAACGTCAATTGCCAGTCCTGTGGAGCTAAGTATGCGATCGCCGACAATAAAGTGCATGGGCGCAAGGTTAAGGTGCGCTGCAAGTCCTGTAACACAACGATCGTTGTAGACGGTACGGAGCTCGCGTCGAGCGGGGACGTACAGATTGGCAACGTCGT
>JBBSBI010000211.1:0-8897 GCA_038251425.1 Polyangiales bacterium | reverse complement strand
GCCAGCGTCGCGACTGAAGCCAGCGTCGCGACTGAAGCGTCGATCACGGCGACGATACCAGAAGAAACGTCAGCGACGGCGGAACAGCCGGTAGCCAAACCGCTCAGTTTGCCGACTTCGGAGAAGCTCCTAAAATGCATGTCGCAACTGTTCGATCAGCCGCTAACCTGCAAACCTATCAAAAAAGCGCCGAACTTAACCGAGGAGCCCAGCAATTGGTACGTGTCCATCTTGGTGGATGACCAGGACACGGAGATCGGGGCTATCGTGTGTTCCTTGGAGGGCACCGTGCGGTTGGGAGCGACGCTCATGATGCTCGGTGAAGGTCTGGTGAATGAACAGCTTAAATCTGGCCAAGCCGAAGAATCAACGCTCGAGGCCACAAGCGAAATATTCAATACCGTCAGCTCAACCTTCAACGAAATCAAGTCTAATCCTCATTGCAAAACGCGACCGCTGAAGCGCCTGATCGAGCTTGACGTGAGCTGGCTTGGCCATGCGCGAGGGCAAATGGCGTTGAACCTCGATCTTGGTGGGATTCTGCTCTGTCTTGGCCGGTAATCGAAAGCTATCGGAAGCAGACTTGAGCCACGCGTGGAGATGAGTCTGCGCGCAGAGCGCTAGGCTTCGACGACGTCTGAGCCCTTTGGCTTGTTGAAAAGGCGGGCAACGAAAGTGTCAAAAATTATTTGGGAGGGGTGGAAGATGAGCGGAGGAATGATCGCCAGGGGGTACTGGGTGGCCATCACACCCGACCAGACAGCAATCGCCACGGGCAAGCTCTTTTGGGACGTCACAAACGCGGCTGCGAGCGTCGCCTTTTCACTCATGCGCCACACGCGGCGACCCAGGTAATAGGCAGTGCCGAGCAGCAGGCTGTGCACGAGCAGCGCTGGCCAGAGCAGCCCAAGCACGCGCAACAACGAGAGCGCGCGGATCGAAGCGGAAAAGGGCGAAAGCGACGCGAGCACCGTCAGCCCGAGCAGCACTACGGGCCCGTGCTTCCGAAGCTCGACCGAGCGTTCACCCAGGCCAGGAAACCGTGCGCGCAGGAAGACTCCCGCGAGCGCCGGCAAGAGGATTAAAAACAGCAATTTTTTGGCTAAAGCTAGCTGATCGATGGGATAAATCGCGCCGAGCGTCCAACCCAAATTCAAGGGCAGGCTGAGGATCCCAAGTGCACTGACGAGTACCGTCAAGAGCAACGCCGTTGCAGCATCACCGCCCGCACGAGTCGCCACCACAATGCCACTCACGATGGTGGGGGTGGAGCAGCAGATCAGAATGAAGCCAACTCGATCCGCGTCGTCCCAGTGCATGAAGCGAATCAAGACGTAACCGAAGAGCGGCGCCAAGCCATAGGCCACCAGCGTGCCCCAGACCAGAGCGCGACCGAGCTCAGCCCCGTTTTGGAATGCGCGCACTTGGAGCCCAAGCCCTTGAAGGACAAAGATAGCAATGATGAAGATCTTGGAGAGTCCGAAGGATTCCAAGAAAAGCCCGAGGGCAGGGGCCAAGGCCGCAAGCAGCGTTGCCAGCGTTACCGAGAACATCAACAGGTTCTTTCCAATGAAATCTCGCACGAAATCCTTAGGTCTTGCTCAGCCTCGCGAAGGCTAGCGTGGGTGCCGTTCTTGCCCTAGCGTTGGCTCGGTTGCGCAGGTTTTATACTGTGTTGGCCGGATTGCTTCCCAGTCTGGGGGGGACAGGCTAGACAGTGCAGCATGAACGGGGTGGCTCTGACGAGGGATTGTTTTTTGGTTCAGGCTGGCGATGCGGTACGATCCGTGGAGAGCCTGTGACGATCAGCCTAGCGGATGCGTATCCTCCGGTGACGGTCGTTGTGGGGCCCAAAGCACCGGTGCAGGCTCCCGCCGAAGAAGTCCCGTTGCGATTCACGGGGCAGGCCGGTGAGTACTTCAGGATTTGGATCATTAATGTTCTTCTGACGGTGCTCACTCTCGGCATCTATTCGGCGTGGGCCAAGGTGAAGAACAAACAGTATTTTTACCGCAACACCTGGCTCCGCGATTCGAGCTTTGAGTACGTCGCTAATCCACTTGCGGTGCTCAAAGGGCGATTGGTGATTGGCGCGGTGCTTGGGCTCGTTGCTGCCGCTCAATATTACAACGCCTATCTATACGCTGGCGCCGTGGTGGGGCTGCTCGTGCTCATGCCGTGGGTGCTGGCTAAAGCGCTCGCGTTCAACGCTCGGAATTCTGCCTATCGCAACGTGCGTTTTTCGTTCATGGGAAGTCCGGGCGAGGCCTACGGCAGGTACCTCAAGGGAGGCCTTGTTTACGCTGTCACGTGTGGTTTGGGGATGCCTTATTTGCAGTTTCAGATCACCGACTACGTGGTCACGAACCATACGTACGGGCTTGAGCGCTTTCGCTGGTCACGCACTTGGAATGATTTTCTTAGGGTTTTTCTGCTGAGCCTGGGGGTCTCGTTCGCCATCCTGGTCCCAGTCGTGATCGTGATCGCTGGTGTGGTAGGTCTCGCTAAGCAGGGCGGCTCGCAGGTTGACCCTCGGCTCATCACAGGCGCAGTGTTCGCGGTTTACCCGCTCTTCATCATTCCGTACGCCTACTCGCGCGCGAAAACAGCGAACCTCATGTATGATGGCCTTTGCATCGGTCCGCATTGGCTCCGAAGCCGCCAGGAGTTCCTGCCACTTTTGAAGCTCCTCGCGGGTAACCTCGTGGGCATCGTGTTGAGCTTAGGTCTGCTGGTGCCCTGGGCGAAGATTCGGCTCGCGCGCTATCGGGTGGAGTGTCTCACGGCGTTCATCCAAGGATCGTTGGAAACTCACGCTAACGAGCTGTCTGGCGCGCAAGCTGCCTATGGCGACGCCATGTCTGATCTCGGGGACATGGGGATTGACCTTGGATAGCTATGGTGGCGAGTTCCGGAGCCGGCGAAGCCGAACCCAAAGCCAAAACGAGCCTGGGCTCATTTCGTGCCCATTACTACGATGGTATCTCTTCGAAGACACACGACGTCGAGGTTCAAGTCGAAGGGAATCAAGCCCTGTTGATAGTCGGTGAGGGGCTCGCTCGCAGGGTCAACCAAGATGAGATCCGGATCTCGCCTCGCCTCGGTAACACTGCGCGCTCAATTGTATTTATTGACGGCGCCAAGTGTGAAACGTTGGATAACGCCGCTGTGGATGCCCTCGCGGAGAGCTGGGGCCGCGGGAGGCGTTTGAGCTTCTTGCATCGCATCGAGTCGAATCGGCGCCCTGCGGTGTTCGCTGTCTTCATCCTGGCGGCGGTGATCGCTGGTGGCTTTCGGTGGGGTGTCCCCATGCTGGCAACGCGGGTGGCGTATTGGGTTCCGAAGGCGGCGGTGTATGACCTTGGCCAGGGCACGCTCGAGATGTTGGACGCCACGCTTTTTAAGCCTTCTAAGCTGTCCGACGAGGTGCAAGATCGTTTGCGGGTGGCGTTCGGCAGGATGGCCATCAAATATCCTGATTTGCCGCTCAGCCTCACGTTTCGTAGCGCTCACATGCCGAATGCCTTTGCGCTTCCGAATGGGGTCGTGGTGGTCACGGATGAGTTGGTGGAGCTCGCCGAAAAGGATGATGAGGTGATGGCGGTTCTGGCCCACGAAATTGGCCACGTGCATCATCGCCACGCGATTCGCATGGCGCTTGAGAGTTCGACGATGGCGCTCTTGATAGGGGCTTATTTGGGGGATGCCACACAGATTTCTTCGGCGATCGCGGTTGTGCCCACCATCTACGCCCAGTCAACCTTCTCGCAGGCTCATGAAACCGAAGCGGATGAGTTCGCGTTGGCATTCCTGAAGCAAGCTGGCATCTCGCCCCGAAATTTTGTCACGATCTTAGAGAAGCTCACTCGTGAGATCGGCGGAAAGGCGAATGAAAAAGGCATGCTCCGCTACTTGGCGTCGCATCCGCCGACCGAGGAGCGCCTGCGTCAGTTTCGAGAGTGAGAGCTGCTTCACTCTGGGAAACGCTCGGCTGCTCCCCTCAGAACGCGACATCCAGCGAAGCGAGGTAGGTTCGGCCGTTTTGGCGCAGTGCACGTTGCGCGAACTCAGGGCCCACCGGGAGGCCATAGCGCCAGTCGAACGCGTTATAGACGCCGAAGGCATAGCGCAGGCCGTAGCGTTGTTCCTCACCGCTCAGAACGACGTCCCAGATTGCCGCGGCTGCGCTTTCTTTCTGGGGATCGGCACCAACATCTTCATTGCCGTCATAGCGCGAGCCTTCGAGGGTGAGCCGTGAACCGAGCGTCAATGCGCGCGCCATGATTGGCACGGCACCCCTCACGCTGGCTGAGTGCTGCGGTGCATTCTCCACACGACGCTTGCTCGGGTCGTCCCTGAGCTGCAACAAATCCGAGAGCTTTTCTGAAGCAAGATAGCGTGAGTTGGCGTAGCCGTAGCTGGCGCCGAACATCCAACCCTGGCGCCAATCGCGTCGGAATCCGAGTTCGCCGCCCAGGACGACGAGCGGCGTATCCGAGTTGTCGTAGTAGAGGGGGTCGGTGGTGTCGCCTGCGCCGCGCGTCACCACTAAACTCGAAATATCGTTAGCGTAAGCTGAGAAAAATCCGCTGAGCGTTGGCGAGAATTCATGTGAATGCTCGACCTCCAACGAATAGATCGATTCGGGTCGGAGCGGCCTCTTCGGCAAGATCTGAGTCAGGCCGCCATCATTGTAATAGAGCTCATAGATGCTGGGCGCGCGAAAGGCCTTGCCAGCGATAAACTTGAGATTCCCACCCACATAGGGCTTTACGATCAAGGCGGCGCGTGGATTCAACGATGCTCCGAACGTGGAGTAGGCGTCGAGTCGAGCGCCGAGCGACACGCGCACGCTCTCGGAAGCGACGGCATCGGCCACAAAATAACCAGCCCCAAGCTGGTAGTTGCAAGACTTCTTCTCCACAGGATCGATGCCACAGCCGTTCAGGAAGTAAGCGCCGCTGTCTTCCGCTTTCTGATCCACCTGGAAGTGCAGCTGGCCTTCGCCGCCCACGATCAGTCGTAAATTCGGCGATGGGCTCCAGGTGAGGCGCTCTTCAAGCCCGGCCCAACTGCCTCGGAACGTGTCTGTTTCTACGCCCCCGTCGGCAACGCTGCGTGCGTAGTAGCCAGCAAAACGATAGTGGTTCGCGTGAATGCGCGTCATGAGGCGGAAGCCTTTGGCCACTTCCGGCTCGCCCTTGGCTTCGATGAAGAAACGCGAATCCAATTGACGCGTACGGGTATCACCCGGCGTCGTTTCGTACTCACCCGTAGGCAGATGCTTTTCGTGGCTGTGGGCAAACCACTGCACCGTCCAGTCCTTGTTGTAATACCGGCCTTGCAGCATGCCTCCTTGGAAGCCGTCTGCGTCGCGCACATTGCCGTCGAATCCTGGATCATCGGGTGGATTCGCGGGGCGCTCTAGTTCGGGAAAGTAGAAATCACGTCCGTTGCTGCGAGCCGTGGAGACGCTGGTCCAGATCCCCGAATCCTTACCCAGCTTCGCGTCACCTCGGACGTGAGCGTGCGCAACGCCGTCCAGCGCGGTTCCCACGCCCGCGCTGACGCCAGAGGGCACGTCGCGGTAGCGTGTGACCACATTGATCACGCCCGAAAATGCGCCCGTTCCATACAGCACCGATCCGGGGCCGCGAACAAATTCAATGCGCTCCACGTTCTTGAGGTCCGTGAGCGCGTCGTAACCGATGTAGGAGGAGCCGATCCAATTGTCGTTAGCTGGGTGCCCGTCGTAAACCACGAGCGTTCGATTGCCGTAGCTGCTCAGGCGCCCGAGGCCACGCACTCCTAACGTCGCGTACGAGCGATCGTCCCAGGTGTAGAAACCACGCACGCCGCGCGTCGCTTCGGCGATGGTCGGGTAGGCGAGGTGTTGGAGCTCTTGGGTTGGCACGAGCGTTACGGAACTGGGTGCATCCTGCACGCGCTCGGAAACGCGCGAAGCCGCAACGACTTCTTCAGACTGGGCCAGCACTTCCGTCATCTGGGCCTCGCGATCCTCAGTGATCAGCACACGGCGCTCGATCGTGCGAAAGCCCTTGAGCAGGAGCCGAACACGGTGTTCGCCAACGCTGAGCGCTAGGATGGCTGGAGTAAAACCGCGTGGGTGGCCATCCACTTCGATCAATGCTCCTGACTCATCGGTGCTCACCACCAGCGTGCCGTTCACAGGCTCAAGTTGCAGGGCAACAGAAGTGGACTGATGCACGACGACATCAACCGATGACTGAGCCGCCCGAAATCCCGGCTTTTTCGCGAAGACCAAGTGGAGGCCTGGCGCAAGATTGAGTGAGCATGGGGTGCGGCACGCGACCGGCCCTTCGGGATTGTCGATGTTGACCGCCACTCCCGTGGGGACCCCAAGGAGCCGCAGACTGCCCAAAATCGGCTTTAACCTGAGTTTGAGCGGCGTCTCGGTTCCAATGCGTGCCTCGGGCACTTCGGCGCTCGCGGATTCATAACCAGGAAGATCGGCGATGATCGTGTAGCGCCCAGCGCTCAAGCCGAGGGTGCGCGGACTGTTACCACGAGCGCCAAGATCTCGACGATCGACGAATAGCGTGGCACCGGGCGGATCGGTCACAACTTTTACGATAGCCACATTTGAACGCAAGAGATCGAGCGCCGCTCCGATCTTTGCGAGCGAGCTCGGATCTTTTTCCCCTTCGCGCGCCTGCGTGTAGTAGCGATAAGCTTCTGGGAAAGCGTTGAGCTTTTCGTAGCTGCGCGCGATGTTGAACAGCACATTCTTGTTCGCTACCAAGCGATTCGATGCGAGGAAGTGGAGGAGCGCCGTGCGGTAATCGTTGTGCTGATAAGCTTCTGCGCCGAGCTGAAACTGCAGATCGGCTTCATCGGCTGTGTCATCAGCTTCTGCCTGCCGGGAAATGAGCACACCCAGGCTGAGCAGCACAACGCAGCAAAATAGCCGCACTTTAGCGCTCCATGCGAATATCGCTGGCGGGGCGCTCCGTTCGTGCGCTGGGCTTCGAGCTGGCATGAGGTCGGGTACTTCGTGGCTGCGAATGGGTTGACTCGGGTACAATCTTAGTCGCCTCGGGGCTGAGCATAGCTAACACGCGCACATCTTCAGCTGAATTTCTCTGCACCACGGAGTAAGGCTGGAAGCCTGAGCGCCGTAGCGTGAAGGTGCGCGGTTGCGTCGTTAGCGTTTGGTTTTCGATGGTGAGCTTGAGCGGTGTTTGGCCAAGCTTCAGTGCTCCTTCGTAGACGTCAGCTGAAGAGGGGTCAGAGTCTACCAACAGCGAGAACGAGGCAGGCTGACCGCTAGGCTTCGCGACAGCCGCGCTGGCACGCACGGGTGCAGGGATCCCCGCGGGTGTGGTCGTGCTGGCCCCGAAACGCCAGACCGCCACGGCAGACGCTACCAGACCCAACAGGCTCAAGAAGTAGAGTCTGCCTTTCGCTTGCGGGGGCGACGGTGCCGTAACGCCTGATTCGGCGTTACCACCCGCTGATAGCACAGTGCGTTCGGAGCCGGGAACTAGTGGCCCCTTTGTCGATGGTATCTTGTGGTTGTCACTGGGCGATCGGTCAGCTCCCGCTTGCGCTACGGCGGTAGCCAGCGTTGTGGCGCTATAAATCGCCGAATGCGAGCCAGGCGGGGGAGGGGGAGGGGTGTCTCTCACCAACAGCGAAGCACCGGTGGCCAACCCGGAGCGTCCTCGCAACGAAGCCAGTGCGGCCAGGAGATCCCGCGCGCTCTGGAAACGTCGACCTGGGTCTTTTTCCAGGCAGCGCAGGATCACTCGCTCGAGCTCTGTCGGTGCATCCGGACGTCGCTCGCGAAGGGGTGTAGGTGCATCCGCCGCGATGGCGGCACAAATCCCAGTCAGCGTTTCAGCATTGAAGACCGGCTCACCCGTCAGGAGCTCCTGTAAGATCACTCCGAGGGACCAGATATCTGTGCGAGTATCGACTTTCTTAGCATCACGAACTTGCTCGGGCGACATGTAAAACGGAGAACCGAGGACACTGCGTGTGGCCGTCAAGTTCCCTTCCAACTGGGTGTCCGTTGCCATCGACTTAGAAATGCCGAAATCGAGAACCTTGATCGAGTTGGTGCCGTCGCTCTGCTGGGTAGCGAACAGGTTGGAGGGCTTGAGATCGCGGTGCACGATTCCGTTGTCGTGAGCTTCAGCAATCGCACTCGTGGCCTGCGTGATGTACTCAACGGCATGCTCGACGGATAACTGACCTTGAATCTCCAACAGCTCCGCGAGATCGACGCCGTGCAGGAATTCCATCACGATGAAAGGCAGGCCGTCGTCCAGCGTTCCGACGTCGTAGATGCGAACGACGTGGTCACCCTTGAGTGCGGCTGCGGCCCGGCCTTCGCGCAGGAAGCGCACGGTTGCCTCAGCGCGGGTCGCTTCGTCCACGTTGAGTAGCTTGATCGCTACGGATTGACCGAGCTGCAAGTGGGTGGCCTGTAGGACCACGCCCATGCCTCCGGCTCCGACAATGCGCTGAACCTGATACTTGGCAGCAATCACATCGCCAGGCTGGAAACGCACGGGATGCGCACCAAACTCTTTCATTTCATTAGCGGCACCCAACGGCGATCACCTCCTCTGGCGCAAATCGCGACTGGGAAGGCTACCGCCCCCGCCCTGCACTCGTCTAGCCCCCCCCTCCCCCTTCGTTCTTGTTGCTCGCGGGTCGGGGCTCTCCGAGTCACCTGGGAGCGACAGGCTTCTTCTGAAAGGTGCCGCGGGCCTGCTGAGCTTTGCCGATGCGCTCGATTTCCGCTTCGCCCTTTTGGGGGCTCGTGTGAACCGAATAGTACCCAGTTACCAAATCATGCGGGTGCTTCTGCGCCGAGCCTAAAATGTAACCTGTGGCGCTCTCGCCGG
>JBBSBI010000210.1:0-8909 GCA_038251425.1 Polyangiales bacterium | reverse complement strand
GGTCGCAGGCCCGGTATTGGAAGCCAGGGAGCGCACGGTAGCGGCTGTGGAGATTGCCTCCGAATCAACACCTAGCGAAGGGGTGTACGATGACGATCTCTCTTCTGCTCGGCCCCCCGAGTACCGTTCGGCATCCGACGACGAGCTAACGGTCGGCGTCGCTCCAGAACTCCTGACTCCCGAGTTCCTGTCTCCCTTCGGCGACGCTGAGCGCAAGCGCTCCCAGCGAGGCAAGCTGGCTATTGGGCTCGTACTGGTGGCGCTACTAGTCTTGCTCTGGTTGGTGCGGCCCTGGCATGCGGGCGAGCCGGCGGTGGCCACCACGTTGGGTCAGGCCTCGTCCGAGGACACCCAACCTGCCGAAACTAAGCCCATCGAATCCCCTCCGCCTCCGATCGTGGCACCCGCACCTTCCGCCCTTCCCGAAGCTGAAGTAGGGGCTGATGTACCGCTAGAGACCGCTGCCACGGCCGAACCTGCCCCGCGGCCACGCTCGGCGATCAGGCAAAACAGTTCGCGGGCTTCATCGAGCGGGGGCCAGCGCCTAAGCTCTAAGTGCAATCCTCCGTACGAGGTAACCCCGCAAGGCCTCAAAAGGTTCAAACCCGAGTGTTTCCGCTAAAACCTCTGCTCGCTCGCATTTCCCTAATCGTGCCCTTTCTCTGCGCGCTCCCGCTCCCGGCGCACGCCGAAACCGTCGAAGCTTGCGTTGCGAGTAACGCCGACGGTCAAGTGCTGCAGAGTCAGGGCCAGCTCCTAGCAGCCGTCGAGAAATTTCAACTTTGCGCAGCCGAGGCTTGCCCTGAAGAGATCCGGCGTGACTGCGGGACCGCAATGCTGGCAGCTAAAGCCATTGTACCAAGCGTCGTGATCGCCGTGCGGCGCGGCGACGAAGACATCTTGGATGCCTTGGTATTGATCGACAACTCACGGCAGCCCGTCCGCCTCGACGGACGCCCGATAGAACTCGATCCAGGACCTCACGTGGTGAGGGTCCACCACGGCAGCCATGATGCGATCGAGCGCCAAATGGTTCTCCGACAGGGAGAACGCAACCGCCTGATAAGTATCGAACTCCCGTCGAGGGTTGTTAAGGCTTCGCCGGAACGACCACGTTCAGGCCCCGAGCCCGTGGCTCAAGCCCAAGCGCCAGGTCCGTCGGACAAGCCAGAACCTATTCCGAAGGCTGCCTGGGTAGCAGGCGGCGTTGGGGTCTTGAGTTTGGGATCGTTCGTGGTTTTTGGACTGGATGGGAAGTCCAAGGAGGCCGCGCTCGATCGCTGCAAGCCCTCCTGCGACCCCGGCGCGGTGAGCAGCATGCGCCGACGGTACTTGATTGCAGACGTGTCTTTAGGCCTCTCAGTCCTGAGTCTTGGCACCGCGGTTTGGTTGTGGTGGCCGAGCGCCGGGCCAGTGAAGGCAAGTGGCAACTTGACAGCTAGCATTGGGATAGATAGCAGCGGAAGCATAGGAGTTACTGCGCTTGGAAGATTTTAGCGACCCAGAACGCAAACCCATGCCCCCATCGCGGAACGTGGACGGAACCGTCAAAAGCGTGTTCGGTGTCACCATCACGGGTGGTCTGCTGCGCAGCCCTCGGGGTGAGGAATTCCGGGTTTCAATCGCGCCTGCGATTCTGGGGCGTAACGAGAGCTGTGCCTTCATGCTGAAGGATCCGGAGGTCAGCGCGACACACTGCGAACTTCGCGCAACACCCTCTGGCGTTCAGCTGGTGGACCTCGACAGCAGTAACGGCACCTTCGTCAACGGTGTTCGCATCAAAGAAGCCTTACTCGAATCGCCCTGCACCGTTCGGATAGGGCGCACCAACCTCTCCTTTGAGCCTCTCGCGAGTGAGCAGGTCGATCTCGGCGCCGAGCTCACGTTTGGTCCGCTCTCTGGGGTTTCACCCTCCATGCGCCAGTTATTTCGGGTGCTGCGCGACGTCGCTTCAACGCAACTGTCGGTATTGATCAACGGAGAGACGGGTACCGGTAAGGAAATCACGGCACGCGCGCTGCACGATGCCAGCAGCCGAGCGAACAAGCCGTTCGTGGTGATCGACTGCGGCGCGATCCCTCCAAGCTTGGCCGAAAGCATCCTCTTCGGACATGAACGAGGCTCGTTCGCAGAAGCGACGGAAGCGCGACCGGGAGCCTTTCAGGAGGCGGACGGTGGGACCGTCTTCCTCGACGAAGTGGGAGAGCTGCCAGCTGAGCTCCAGCCCAAGTTGCTGCGCGCACTTGGGGAGGGTCAAGTGAAACGTGTGGGCGCAACGCAGTACGAGCAAGTCGATGTTCGGCTTGTTTCTGCCACGCGCCGTGATTTGCCACGCATGGCCAACGCTGGAACTTTCCGAAGCGACCTCTATTTCAGGCTCGCTCAGGTTCGCGTCGAGCTGGCTCCGCTCCGAACGCGTCGGGAAGATATCCCCTTGCTCGTCCAATCCTACTGCGACCGCGCCGGACACGAAGAGCGTGCTTCACAGGTGATCGACTTCATCGCTCACGCAACCGCCAATCACGACTGGCCTGGCAACGTGCGCGAGCTCCTCAATGTGGCTGCCGTGGTGGCGAGCCTTCCACCCGGTTCGGAAGTGAGCCTCGCCACGTTGCCGACTGAAGGCCGCGGAGATCAGCCGTCACTAACCACCGCCTATGGTGAAGCCAAACGACGCGCACTTGAGGAATTTGAGCGGCGCTTCTTCGCCGACCTCCAGGCCGCTTGCGACGGCAACATCAGCGAGATGACGCGTCGAAGCGGTCTTGCTCGACACCACATTCGCAACTACTTGCGGCGCTACAGCTTGGTCTAAGCCAGAGCTACATCGCAACAAATCCGCCATCCACCATCAAGGAGCTGGCGGTGATGTACGACGCCGCGTCCGATGCCAGGAAGGCCACCGCTTCGCCCACTTCGCTGGCTTCCCCAATGCGGCCCAGCATCATCTTCTGGCCTTCCAACTTTTCAAAGTCTGGACGCGAATAGCCAAGACGCTCCACTTCGGAAGTGAGCGCCGGGGTCCAGATAGGCCCAGGACACACGGAATTAACCCGGATTTTGAACTCCGCAAGATCCCACGCCATGCTGCGTGTCATTTGCACGATAGCTGCCTTCGTTGCCGCGTAGGTCATGAGCCCACGCTGAGCGACAAAGCTTGAGATTGAACCCAGATTAACAATCGCTCCGCCGCCCCTGCGCTTCATCTGCTCCGAGGCGTAGCGAGCGCACAACGAGGTGCCGATCAGATTCACATCCGTGAGACGCCGCCAATCTTCAGGGGTGGCTTCGAGCCCCTTCATGATGAACACGGCAGCGTTATTCACCAAGACATCCGTATCGCCGAAGCTACTTTGGACTCGCTCAAAGGCCGCCTTGATCGAGCCTTCGTTCGAAATATCGCAACCGAGCCCCAACGCCTTGCCTCCGTTCTTTTCGATCGACTGGGCCTGTGCCTCCGCCGCTCCTTGATTGATGTCGAGGAGTGCGACGCGCGCACCTTCGCGCGCCAGAATCTCTGCCGTCGCAGCGCCAATCCCGCCACCGGCCCCGGTAACGATCGCTGTTTTTCCCTGAAAACGTGGCTGATTCAATGTGTTGTTCATGGTTCTGTGTGCCGTCCGTTGGTTCGGGTGTTAGCTTCTAGCCTGCTTCATATCCCCTCACCCGGGGCCTTGACAAGGCTGCCCTTCCAACCGCTCCCTGAGATCTGCTTCGGCGTGTCACTGGAGATTTTCCACCCGGCTGGAGCTTTGAGCGTGCCTGTGGCACCGACCGGCATATCGACGTGAATCGTAGCCATGGCGCCCTCCTGGGTCCACGCCACACGCAGCGGACCGCGGATCGTGTCGAGCTTCACCTCGGCAGTTTGCAGCCCCGGAACGGGATGGGGCCGCACGACAAACGCATCTCCCGGGAGAGCTTTCTCATCGTCCAGGATCCCGACCAACCGCGAATAGAACCAAGCATCTACCGCACCCAGCATACAGTGATTGTGTGAATTCATGCCGCCCCCGGTTTCATTTTCCCAACGCTCCCACATGGTCGTTGCGCCGTTTTCAAGCATGAAGCCCCAGGAAGGGTATTCCTTCCTTTGTACTAGTTTCCACGCCAAGTCGGCGCGTCCTTCGTCCGCAAGCACCTCCAGGAGATACTTGGTGCAAACGTTGCCCGTTGTGAGATGTCCACGCGTCTCCACGTCTTGAGCCAAACGTTCGAAAACGGAAGCGCGCTGTTGCTGAGGCACCAAATCCATCCATAAAGCGAGCGCGTTGCACGCTTGGACATTCTCGCCAAACGTGTGAGTCTTCTCATCAAAATAGCGAGCCTGCAGGGCCTTGGTGAACGTCTGCCCGGAAAGGCGATAAGCGACCGCCTCATCATCCCGCCCCAGCTCAACGGCGATTTTCTCGAGCAAGCGCGTGATGAAAATGAGATGCGCTGTCGAGATAAGCCCACCCGGTGTGCCGGCGGACAAGCACGCACTCCCTGTCCCCACCACTGTGGGAAGCGCAGCCATCGAAAACGCCCTCGGCGGACACCAATCGCCGTACCACGACGTGTCCAAGATCCCAGCGGTCG
Source organism: Polyangiales bacterium (assembly GCA_038251425.1). Classification (GTDB taxonomy): domain Bacteria; phylum Myxococcota_A; class Polyangia; order Polyangiales; family Polyangiaceae; genus JBBRRP01. Next base: position 4,328 of record JBBSBI010000210.1, on the reverse strand, counting down.
TTTCGTTGGAAAGGCAACGCTGCCAGCCCACCATCATGGGCCAATGCTCTTCCAAGATGCGTCGATCACCGAAATGTCGCCACATCAAATAAGGATACCAAACCGGGCACACGCACACGGGATCTGCGCGGCGTTGGCCCCAATGCCAAGGGACGGTATCCGGGATCGCTCCTGAAGGATCTTGAACGCTGGCGAAATCTCGGAGCCATTTAGCCAGGAAACGCCCAGCCTGAAAGTTATGAATGAGCTGTTCGGCACGCGCCGTTTGGTCGTTGAGCCAACCTTGGCGCTCAGAGCGCTGCGGGCAATCGGTGGGAACCCCGTGCTCGTTCGATTTCTCGGTGCGAACAATCATGGTGTGAATGGCGTTGGCCATATCGTCGCTACAGGTAAACGCCCCGCGATCAGCGAGGTCGTTGCGCACACGGCACACGGTGACTGTATCCGCGGCTGGCTCGCCCACCAGGCCTTCCAATTGGACATAGCGAAAGCCATGGTAAGTGAAGCGCGGCTCCCAAATCTCCTCGCCGGAGCCCCGAGCGATGTAGACATCGGCACAGCGCGCCGCGTACAGGTTGTCTTGATTCACGCTGCCATCATCCCGCAGTGTCTCGCTGAATCTGAGCGTGAGCTGTTGCCCCTCAGGTACATTCACCTTGAGGCGACAATATCCGGCGAGGTTGGTTCCGGCGTCGAACACTATCGCGCCACCTGGAGTTGATCCCAGCTTCTTGGGAATGATCTCTTCGACCACGCGCATGGGGTCACCGAGATCCGGAACCAGGCGACCACCCGGTCCCGGCACCCGATACACCATCGTCCAATAATCCTCACGACTGCCAAAAGGCGCCTTCCAATCTGTGGCTGGCACGCTCCAGCTGGCGAGCTCCAAACGCGCGTCGTAGTCCTCGCCTCGAAACAGACCATCCGAAGTCGGTGCCGCACGCACTGCGAAAGTAGACATGTCCCAATGCGATGGCGTGCTGATCGTGCTGCCATCAACGCATTCAACTTCCAGGCGCAACTTGAGAATGGGCCTGCCGTACCAACCGTGCCCCACCACAACGGTGAGCACGGTTTCCGGTGTTTCCACGAGCTCGGTGATGTCGTGGACGGTGTACGGAACGATCTGTTCGAAGTCTGTAGGTTGGGGATCGAGAACACGGTCGGAGACGGGCTTGCCGTTTAGGTAGGCGCGATACAAACCGAGGCCAACAATATACAGCCGAGCGCGACGCACCTTCGCTTTGGGCTTAAAGGCGTGGCGAAAGAAGAGTGCACGGCCCGGCCAAAGCCCGGGCGCTCCGATCCACTCAGCTTCCCAATCGGACGGAGCGAGCAGCCCCATTTCAAAACTCGCCACTTCGGAGACACGGTCAACACCCGCCGCATCTCTGACGTGAACCTGCCACCAGCACTCCTCACGACTGACGAGAGCACCGCCGGCATAGGCGACGTGCGTCGTCCGGTCCGAAGTCACCCACCCGCTGTCCCACTTGTCGCCGAGTGAGCCTTGAAGCAGCTCGCGCGTGGACGCCACCAGGACGCGGTACGAGAGTTGGGGAGTGTTCACACGCCACGCGAAACGCGGCGCCGGAGTGTGCAGACCGAGCGGGTTGGTCGAATACTCACAGGTGAGCTGGTGGGGCGAAAGGGCGTCGGGGGAAGGCATGGTTTGGCCTGATACCACACGCCTGCACCGGCCGGAGCCAGCTAAGAGTGGGCCCGGCGGGGGGCACCGGCTATCGACTTGAGGGACCCGCTATTCCGCCGTAAAAGGCCAAAAGTAGCCGCTTTTGTGCTAGTTCGTGGAGCGGCTTGGCGACCCCAGCCAAAGCCCGCTTGGCACCGGGAACGGAGGCCCTGGGCAATCACCACTCTGTCCGATATGTCGGCAGGCATGAACGCTCCCCAAGGTTCCGATGCTCGAACGAGCTTTCCCAAAAATAAGATCAAGATTCTATTCCTTGAGAACATTCACCCAAGCGCACAAGCGCTGATTGAAAGCGACGGTCTCGAATGCGAGATGCGGAGCGCGGCACTGAGCGAGGCTGAACTCATCGAGGCGATCGCCGATGTCCATATCCTCGGTATTCGCAGTAAGACCCAAGTCAGTCAGGCTGCTCTAGAGAGCGCGCGCCGCCTGCTGGCCATCGGTTGCTTCTGCATCGGCACCAATCAGGTGGACCTCGACGCGGCCAATCGACGAGGGATTGCCGTCTTCAACGCTCCCTTTAGCAACACACGCAGCGTGGCCGAGCTGGTGATTGGGGAGATGATCGCCCTTTCGCGCAGGCTCGGCGATCGCTCACGCGAAATGCACGAAGGGAAATGGAACAAGACCGCCAGTGGCTCGTTCGAAATCCGCGGGAAGACGATCGGCATTGTTGGTTACGGCCACATCGGGCGCCAAGTCGGTGTGCTCGCCGAGACCGTCGGCCTGCGTGTTCTGTTCTATGACATCTCGCAGCAGCTCCCGATGGGGAACAATCGCACGGTGGGAACACTCGATGAATTGCTGGCCAATTCTGACTTCGTAACCCTCCATGTGCCCGCCACGGCGGTCACGAAAAACATGATGGGGCCCGAGCAAATCGCAAAAATGAAGCCCGGCTCGTGCCTGATTAACTTGAGCCGCGGCAGCGTGGTGCAAATCCCCGCGCTCGCCGAAGCCCTGCGAAAGAAACACCTAGCAGGCGCTGCTATTGATGTCTTTCCCATTGAACCCAAGAGCAACGCGGATCCCTTTGAGTCCGACCTCCGCGGTCTACCCAATGTGATTTTGACACCACACGTCGGTGGCTCAACCATGGAGGCGCAAGAAGCCATTGGACGCGAAGTGGCAAGCGCCCTCCTTCGCTTCTTAAACGAAGGTTCCACGGCATCGGCCGTGAACATGCCGCAAGTTGAACCGCCGCCCCTCGCCGGACGACACAGAATTCTCAACATTCACGCCAACGTCCCGGGCGTTCTCAGCAAGATCAACAGCATTATCGGACAGACCAAGGCCAACGTGGAGAGCCAGATTTTGGCGACGGATCCCAACGTGGGGTACCTGGTGATAGACCTGAACCAGAGCGTTTCAGACGAAGTGAAGGAACAAGTCGCCGCGCTCGACGCCAATATCCGCACTCGAATCCTTTACTGAGAGTGCCCGAAGGAGCGGGGGGCGCCGGCGCCAGGGTCGGTGAACGCGCCCGGTCGCAAGCATCGCCCCGTTCGGGTCGTTAGGATGGGCCCCGAACTCCGCGAATCCACCATTTGGTGGCGAAAAATTCGCCACGGGATGGCGAATTTGCAAGCAAAACTTGAGCAAAATTCAGCTTTTTTTCCGATAGACCGACGCATTGACACTCACAGGCCCCACGGCCGCATCGCCTAAATCGATCGCCTAAATCGAGATCGCGACCGAGCCACGAGCAGACCGAGCAGACCGAGCAGACCGAGCAGACCGCGCAGACCGAGCAGACTGAGCACGTAGTAGAGCGAGCACTTAGACCGAGCACCCTGGAGCCAGCACTCAACACCGGGCACCCAAACGGAACATTGCGTCCCCTCGCTTTCCGCCGCTGCTAGCTCGCAAAATGGGCGTCGACGGCAACATGCATGTCGCGGGCGAGCACGGTCTTTCGTGTATCTCGGGCGGCACTGCGAATGCTCTCAACGGCTATCCGTCGCAGGTGGTCGGAGAGCGGGGCGAAAACCGCATCTGAGGTGCTGAGCGCATGGGCCAGCTTCACGTAATCCTTGGTTTTGCTCACAATCAGCAGCACTTCTTCGGGCAGCTTGGCATCGGTTGGCTCGCGATGGATCACTTCGCTCCGCCGAGGTCTGATGAGCGGGGTGATGTCCCGATCAAGTAGCGTTTTCCTGCCATCACTCGTGCTCAAGACGGCTGCGCGATTGACGAGCTCTCGCACATGATCGCTCAAGATCGGGTACACACCTTCGGCGACCTGCATTTGCGCTTTGGCTTCCACGTAAGCCTTGAAACGTGAAGCTACAATCAATATTTCGCGCGGCCCCTTCCGGATGCCAGCTTGTGCTTCCATCTTCGCGGCTAGCAGCTTGGGCTCGGTGGCCTCCAGCCGCTTCTGTTTCTCCTGCTGACGCTCGCGATCATCCCCCACGAACGCTTGCCACTCCTCGCGCGTCGGGCTAACCGCTCTGGTGGCCCAGCCGTCGCGATGATTCGCCTCTTCGCGGTGAGCTTCCCAACAAGGAAGGGTGCAGAAGGCGAGAAACATGCGTTTCTTGTTACACGTCGAAATACTGCAGCGAAAATGCGGCGCTTTGAAGCCAATCGGTAGCCTGCAGCTGCTACAGTT
>JBBSBI010000209.1:0-8923 GCA_038251425.1 Polyangiales bacterium | reverse complement strand
TTTCCGGTAACGGATGAGCCGGATGCCGATGCCGAGCCGACGCTCCTGGTGGATTCCGTAGAACCGCTGGCCGACGTAGTGCTCAAGAACACGCGATCGCTCACTTTGCGCCTGAATGCTGAGCGAGCCCAGCGCAGCCAGCTGGAGGGCCTGCGCACGGTCTTGGAGCAATCGCCCGGCCCGTGCCCCGTTGAGCTGGTCTTGGAATTGCCGGATGGGATGCAGGCGATTTTAGACTTACCTTTGACCCGAATCACGCTGACCGACGCGACCCTGGCGAGCCTGGAGCGGATGTTTGGCCAAAGTGTAGCTGAGCTAAGATAGCCGCGGTATGATTTCCGGCTCATGAAGGACGTTCGCGACGAACTGGTCCGTATCGACTCCCAGGGGGAGGCGCATCCCATTGGCACTCTGGCCAGCCAACGCTTGCGGGTTCGCGCGGGCACCTTCCGCATGCTGCCGGGCCCGAAGCATGTAGTTTTTATGCGTTACACCGGCGAGGACGGGCAGCGCGACGACGAAGATGGCGCCATCGTGCGCTTGAGCGGCGAGCTCACGGCTCCGGGCGCGATGTGCGATATTCTTGCGCTGCTGGCGCAGTCGGGGTGGCGCGGTGAACTGGCTGTTTCCGATGCGCTGGAGGGAGCGGAACGCTCGATTTTCTTCGAGCAAGGGAACATTATCGGGGTTGCCACGAACGTAAAAGAGGAACGCCTCGGTGCGGTGATCTACCATTTTGGAGGGCTCAACGAAGTGCAGCTCGAGGCCATCGAAGCTCGCGTCCAAGAGGGACGGCGCTTTGGCGAAGCAACCGTAGAGCTGGGCTATCTGGAGCCTGAAGCCGTGTACCAGTATATCGGCAAGCAGGTGCGGGAAGTGGTGTTTGCCACGTTGATGGTAGCGGATGGCACCTTCTTTTTTCTGCAGGATTTTGACGATTCTTTGGTGGTTTCGCGGCACACGGCGAGCGCCAATTCGATCCTGATGGATGGCGTGACGCGACTGGATGAGCTGAAATATTTTAGTCAAAAAGTGCCCTCGCATCTGCATGTGCCGAAGCATTCAAACCTGAACACGGCAGCGCCCGAAGAGTTTCTTGCGGTGTATGCGGCAATCGACGGCACGCGCAATGTGGAAGAAATTGGGCGCCAAACAGGCCTTGGCGAGTTCGAGACGACGCGCCAAATTTACGCTCTGATTCAATCGAAGCACGCCGAAATCAGTGCGCCTCCTGTCTCGGGTGGTCCCAAAGCGATCGTGGCGCGCGCGAACAGCGCGATCGCGGTCGTGTTTGAAGTGTTGCGCCAAGCGGGCAGGGTGCCCGAGCTGGTGAACGCCCTCGCTAGCTTCGCGAATGGTGCCGGCATGTATGACATTCTGTTTCGAAGTGCGGGACCAGATGCGAATGGACAGCTGGAGCCCGAGCAGGTCACGGAAAATGCGCTGTTGCTTTCGGGCGGCGCCCCGCCAGATGCCCCACTCCGCCAGATGTTGCACGAATACGTGAGTTTTGCGCTTTTCAGCGCCGGGGCGTTGCTGGGGCCAGAGGTGGAGCAGCAGCTTCGGCTCAAGGTGCAAGAAATTTTGGCAGATGGCTGAAACGCTCTGCGTGCGCCACAAGTCGAACCCAGCATGAGCCCCACTCAAGCCAACAACCCACTCCACGGCGTTACACTGGAGATGATCGTCAACGCGCTCGTGGAGCACTATGGGTGGGAAGAGCTCGGGAAACAGGTGAATATTCGGTGTTTTACGTTCGAGCCGAGCGTTGGTTCGAGCCTAAAATTCCTCCGCCGTACGCCTTGGGCGCGCGAAAAAGTGGAGAGCCTTTATCTTTTCATGCTGCGAGAAGCAGCGCGCCGCGCGCGGCGTGGCGAGTAGCCGCGAATGGCGTTTACCCCTGGAAACGCGCGGTGGGCCGAGAGGGATTCGAACCCTCGACCAATGGATTAAAAATCCACTGCTCTACCGACTGAGCTATCGGCCCTGAAATTGCGAGGGCCTCCCTTACATCGAAACCTTGGGAGCCACTACCCAGAATTTTAGGAAAAATCCGCTGCTGAAGGCCGGCCTGGCGATGATCGCGCCAAAGCACGTTTGCCCTTGCCTTCTGCCTAACAACGGGGAACTCTGACCCCAATCTTTTAGCCTGAGGAGCGCCGCCTTTCATGAAAAAGTTGCTGCCATGGTTGTCTGTTGGGGTAAGTTGTCTGTTCGCTATCGGGATCGCGCCTGGCTGTGGCAGCGACGAAATTAGCGGTGCAACGGGTGGGGCAGGGACAACCGGCGGGCCAGGGAAAACCGGTGGGAGTGGCAATTCAATCGGAGGGGCAGGCAGCACTACTGGCGGAGCTGGCACTAAGTCCGGAGGGGCAGCCAACACGGGTGGTGCTAACGGAGTAGGGCAGGGGAATATCAATGCGATGCTCGGGGCGCGTTGCGCCAACGATGCAGCATGCGGCAGCGGGCTAAAGTGCCTCACGAGCGATTCAGGGGCGCTCGATGGCGGTGGGCCGGCGGGTGGGGTTTGCACGGCTGATTGCACGACTGATACTTCGCTGTGTCAGAAGTTGAGCGCAAATGGGCTCTGTGTGGGTAACCAGACGTCGGCGTTCTGCTTTGAGGCGTGTCTCGGCGGAACTCCGTTGCAAACCGAGGTGAAGTGCCATGATCGTGCCGAAATGGCCTGTGTTTCCCTCGGTGCGCAGGGTGCCGCGGCCTGCCTTCCTCAGTGCAACGGCGGGCAAGGCGAGTGTCGGCCCGGAACATCGTGTGATTTTTCTGCTGCTGTTGCGACTTCGGGGCTGTGTCGAGCTGTCGCGCCGGTGGGTCTAACGACCGGCGCGAAGTGTGATCCAGCCGCTAACGCCGTCGATCCCTGTCGAGGGCTCTGCGTCCCATTTTCACAGACAGTTGGCGCTTGTGGCGACGGGTGTACGGTTGGGGCTCCGGCTGGCTGCAACCCAGCGGGCAGCACGAAACTGGAGGGCTTCTGCCTCCCGACTTCGAACGCTGACGGCTTCGGCGACGCAGGGCTTTGCACGAAGCTCTGCGATTGCACGGCGGATTGCGCGCACCCTGACATGAAGTGCTTTGGCAACGCCAATGTTGAAGCCGGATTGGGCCGGAAAGGCATTTGCGACGTTCAGCGAGCCAATGATATGCCTGCGGTGACAGCCTCGATCATCGATACCTGTGGAGCCGGAGGAGCCGGCGGTGTGTCAGGTACGGGTGGAGCTCCCAGTACGGGTGGAGCTCCCAGTACGGGCGGTGGCGGAGCCGGCGGAGCGAACTGACTTAACCTAAGCAGCAACGTCAAGCCCCCGCTTCCCTGAAGGCCCAGATCTGGTAATGTTCGACGCTTGGGGCTTTCGCCCTTGGCTATCGGCGCATGACAGACGACGTCTTCGGCATTGTGGGGAAGAAGATTGCAGGCGCCTATGAGGTGGATTGCGCGGTTGCGGAAGGTGGCTTTGGGGTCGTCTATCGGGCGCACCATCGCGGCTTTCGTGCCGATGTTGCGCTCAAGTGCTTGAAGATCCCCCAGCAGCTCACGAGCGAGCAGCATGCTCTCTTCTTGGAGCAGTTTCGGCGGGAGGCTGAACTCTTGTTCAAACTGTCGGCCAGTATCCCAACAGTGGTCAGGCCGCTGCATGTTGACGCCTTCACCAGCCGCAACGGCGAATTCGTGCCGTACATGGTGCTGGAGTGGCTGGACGGTGAAACACTCGATGCGGTGATGTACCGGCGGTTTGAAAATGCCGAAGGGCCGTACTCCTTACCTGAGGTGTTGGAGCTATTGACTCCCGTCGCGCGCGCCCTTGAAAGAGCCCACAATTTTGTCGGCCCAGAGGGGCCAATTTCCGTCGTGCATCGCGATCTCAAGCCCGAGAATATTTTCGTCGCCAACGTCGCAGGTCAACGTCAGGTCAAGATTTTGGATTTTGGTATCGGTAAAGCGAAGAGTGTGGCGAGCCAAGTCGCGGGCAGGCAGAGCCAAACGCAAGCTGGATTTTCGCCGTTTACGCCTGCGTATGGCGCCCCCGAGCAGTGGGTGCCGAAGACGTACGGGCAGACGGGGCCGTGGACGGACGTGTATGGCTTGGCCTTGGTGTTGGTCGAAATGTTGGTAGGCCATGCCGTGATGGAGGGCGACCATGCGGCCATGATGGGAACGACGCTCGATCCGCAACGGCGCCCCACACCACGGACGGAGGGAGCCACGCTGAGCGATGCGGCGGAAGCGGTGTTCGCCCAAGCGCTCGCGCTCGATCCACGGCAGCGCTATCAGGAAGCTGGTGAATTTTGGGATGCTTTGGAGCAAGCGGGCCGCGCCCCAGCACCGATTCGCAGCCAGCCACGCCAAGAATCATTCCACGAGATCCCAAAAAGTTTTGCGACTCAGAATCGGGTGAATGCGGAGTTGACCACGCTACTTCAGCCCCCTTCGAGCAGTCGCGTGCCGCATTCGAAGCCCAGCTGGATGGACGATTCGGGGGTATATCCGCCGAGTTCGGTTCAAGGTGGGAACGGAAACGTGAACCTGGGATTGTCGCCGGGTCAGGTGCCGATCGTGATGTCGCGTGCCATGTCCGTGAATGTGGAACGCCGGCGGTACTCTGGCCCATCCTTGGGGGAGAGCATCCGCCCGGGTCTGCTGCTCCTCGGGGCAGCCTTAGCCGTTACAGGCATTGGGGTGAGTTACGCCAACATGACGGGTGAGTTGCTCGTTGTGGGGCCCGTCCACGCCAGCTGGGGAGCCGCGGCGCTGGGCGTTTTGGGTGTGGTTCAAATCGTCCGCGAGCTTCTAAAAAAGCGTTAGACTTGATGCCCACTGGCTGCCGCGAAGCTCGGCGGCCACACCTTTTTGTTCGTTGGAAGATAGTAAGCATGCTTACTATCTGGTGTTCGACTTTGAGGTCACGGACAGATTAGGGAGCGCTTGGCGGTGCTCAAGCTCTTCTGCGCGGGCGCGGCCGAATGGATCAGGGACGCCTCGCGGCGACTTCCAATTTGCGCTAGGCTGAGGTTTGTGGCCGCGTCGAAATGTCATTCACCGCCAGCTTGTCGAGCGAGCTGCGGGGCGTCAGCGTGCTGATGCTTCTGCGGCAGTAGAGGCCCGAGGCCGCTTGGAAAACGGATTGACTGGAGTGTCCCGCGCCTTCAAGGTCCAACGCGCGATCCTGTTTGGATCGCTGGCTTGGGGTGGATTTCGCGAGGATTCAGATGTCGATCTCATGGTGTGGGGTGCCAAAGCGGAGGAGGTGGATGCCCTCGCCGCCCAGTTGGGTGATCTCGTGCAAAGGCCACTGCATGTCGTCATGGGCGAGTTGGCCTCCGTTGGTTTAGCCGAGCGTTGCCTTCGCGATGGGGTGGAGCTGAATGTCACCTGAACGCTCCGCGGGGATCGAGCTGCTCCGACTTCGTCAGGAGGTTCACGCCGAGCTCGGTGCCCTGGATCTAATGAGGAGCAGGCTAGAACGTGTGGCACGAGTTGGGCTGCCAGGCTCAGCGGAGGAAGCCATTTCGGCGTTGCTCGCCGTCGATCTCCACGGCTACTACGGTGCCGTGAAGGCAATATTTCTCGGATCTCACGGGTTGTTGAAGGAGGCCTTCCGAAAGGAGGCGACTGGCATAGGGATCTGCTGCGATCGATGAGCCTGCAGCTACCAGAGGTGCGGCCAGCGGTTATCTCGCAAGAGTCCGAACAGCAGCTATTGCCGCTGCTTTCGTTTCGCCATTTCTTTCGGCATGCGTACGCGGTCACATTAGATCGGGCGCGGCTCCTAGGGCACGCGGAGCGGGTGCTGGGCGTGCATGCGCGTTTACGCGAAGAACTGGTTCGCTTCGTCGACCAAGCCACCGGATCCCTAGAACCATAAGCCTGTCACGAGCTTGAACGAAGCTCAGATTCGCGGCCACCTGGCCCGAGAACGAACTCGACGTGTGCATCGCCCTGCGCCTGGTTGCGCTTGGCATTGCGACTTCGGCGTGGTCCCTGCCATCATGCGCCCATGGCAAAAAGGGAGAAACGTGAGAAGGGCTCAGCGAGCCCCAGGTTGGGGACCCCGACGGCATTGCTGGAGCAGCTTGAGAAAGAGGGGATAAAGCGCGCTAAAATTGGCGGCTTCGACCTGGATGGCGTGTTGCGGGGCAAGTACGTTTCGCTCGACAAGCTGCGCTCGGCTTTGGGCTCGGGTTTTGGCTTTTGCGACGTGATCTTCGGCTGGGATATCAACGACGCGCTGTACGACAACGCGCAGGTGACGGGCTGGCATAGTGGTTATCCTGATGTTCAAGCCGTGTTGGACCCTGCCACACTGCGGCCGATCCCCTGGGAGCCGAACGTCGTCGCCATTTTGGCCGATTTTCGCGACGGAGCCGGCAATGCGCATCCCGCCTGCCCGCGTTCATTGCTCAAATCGGTGATTGCGAAATCGGAAGCATTGGGGTTTTCGCCTAAATTCTCGGCTGAATTTGAGTTTTTTATCTTCCAGGAAAACCGCGATTCGCTGTATCAGAAGCAGTTCCAGGGGCTCACGCCGCTCGATCCTCAGATGATGGGCTACAGCTGGGTGCGGACGGGCCAAGACCAGGAGCTGATGCGTGACATCTGGGATACCTGTAGCGATTTTGATATTGAGCTCGAAAGCCTGCACACCGAGACAGGCCCGGGCGTTTACGAAGTGGCCTTGCGTTACGACGATATCTTGCGCGCCGCCGACAAAGCCGCGCTCTTCAAGACCACGCTGAAGCAGATCGTGCACCGGCATGGGCTGAGCGTCACCTTCATGGCCAAGTGGAAGGCAGAGCTCCCCGGGTGTGGCGGGCATATTCACCAGAGTCTCTGGAAGGGCGGAAAAAATGCCTTCTTTGATGCGGAGCAGCCGAACGGCATGTCACGGGTCATGCAACACTACGTTGCAGGCCAGATGGCGCTCTTGCGCGAACTCACGGCGCTAGTGTCACCCACCATCAATAGCTACAAACGCTACGTGCCGGGGCTCTGGGCACCGCTCGTTCCTTCGTGGGGCGTTGAAAACCGCACTTGCGCACTCCGTGTGATCGGAACCCGTGATGCTAAGGCAATTCGAGTGGAACATCGCCAGGGCGCCGCAGATATCAACCCGTACATCGCGATGGCGGCGGGCCTCGGCGCTGGGCTTTACGGAATCGAACACGAGCTTCCGTTGCCGCCCGAAACGAAAGGTGATCCCGGATTGGATTCAGGCGAGCGATTGCCGGTGAACCTCCGCGACGCCAATCAGCTCTTGCTGGCAAGCCAGGCAGCCAAGGAAATCTTCGGTGAGGCCTTTGTGGACCACTATTGCCGCACCCGCGATTGGGAAGTGCGCTGTTATGAACGCGCTGTCACCGATTGGGAACTGAAACGCTACTTCGAGCTCACATAAGCGTCGTATTCTTGCACTGATTCCGCCTTACCCCGCACCCAGAAAGAAGCTGAAATGACTGCTATTTGGAGTTTTCCTACCAGAATCGTGTTTGGCACCGGCGAAGTTTCGCGCGTTGGGCAAGAGGCCAAATCCTTTGGCATGTCGCGCGTGTTGATCGTCACCGATCCCGGTGTCCTCAAGGCGAACCTGGTAGGGAAAGTGGTGCAGGCACTCGACGAGGCCGAGATCAATTCGAGCGTGTTTTCGGAGGTTGAGGGGAACCCGACAGAAGCCAACGTGGAGGCGGGTGCGAAGGCGTATTCTGCGTTCGGCGCGAACGGGATCGTGGCGTTGGGTGGTGGATCGCCTATGGACGCGGCTAAAGTGATTGCGATCCGCACGCGAAGCGAACGCCCGCTGGCGGATTTCGATGACGCGGTTGGCGGCGGGAAGCATGTGATGCCGGGCTTGCCACCCATCATTCAGATCCCAACCACCGCCGGCACCGGGAGCGAGGTGGGGCGAGCTGGTGTGGTCACGCTGGAAGCCACCGGCCGAAAAACAGTGATATTTTCGCCCTACTTGTTAGCAAAGGTGGCGATTTTGGACCCTCAGCTGACCGTTTCAATGCCCGCGGGCACCACGGCCGCGACCGGCTTCGACGCACTCACGCACTGCATTGAAGCCTATTTTGCACTCGGCGATCATCCGATGGCCGACGCGATCGCGCTTTCCGGGATCGAGTTAGCTAACCGCCACCTATTAACCGCAGTGACTAACGGCACCGATCTTGAGGCGCGCGGCGGGATGATGAAAGCTGCGATGATGGGTGCGGTGGCTTTTCAGAAGGGCCTCGGCGTCTGCCACTCCTTGGCGCATCCGCTTTCGAGTGAATGTGGCTTACACCATGGCCTCGCCAACGCGCTGTGTTTGCCGGCTGTGGTGGCGTTTAATGAAGAAGCGGTCGAGGAGCGGGTGTTACATGTGGCGTTGCTTTTGGGCGCAGAAGCCAAGCGCGGAGCCTGCAGGAAGGCCCTCCGTGAGTTGCGCACGGCTTTGAACTTGCCAAGCTCGTTGCGGGAAGTGGGAGTGCCACGGGATGTGTTGCCCAGACTCGCAGATTTGGCGTTCGAGGATGCCTGCCACCGTGAGAATCCACGACCCTGCACTCGCGATGATTTGTTCGCTCTCTACGAGGCGAGTTACTGAGAAGTGCCAGGCGAGTTAGGTGAGAGACTGCGGTGTCACAGGATTAATCATGATTCGCTAGAATCAGGCCCTTCGATCATTGCGCGATTTGCATGGAACTGGGCGCAAAACGGATGAGATGCGAAGCGTTTCATGCCACTATGCGGCGGCTTGAGCGGCTGGGTGGCCAGCAGCCGGCACCCCTTGTGTCACCGGAGAATCATTATGAAAATTTCACGACAAGACTTATTGAAAGTTGGCTTCGCAACCGCAGTTGTTGGTATCGCGGGAGTAGCGTGTAGCGACGATCCGGCTGGAACTCCTGGTACGGGCACCGGCGG
>JBBSBI010000208.1:0-8947 GCA_038251425.1 Polyangiales bacterium | reverse complement strand
GCGTCGTGCCCTGCGTCGCGCAGGATTTGGATGGCCTCCGCGTAGGTGATCCGAGGGAAGGGCGGAACAATCGCTTCGAGCTTCGAAAGATCCCGTTCTAGAATCAGAAGTTCCGGTTTCCGTGTCTTCAGAACATGGGCTGCCACCGCCGAGAGCAAACTTTCCGCCAGCTCCATGTCGCCGGCTAAATTCATGAAGGCCACTTCTGGTTCGACCATCCAGAATTCAGCCAGATGGCGCCGTGTCTTGCTTTTTTCAGCGCGAAATGTGGGGCCAAAGCAGTAAACCTTACCGAACGCGGCAGCGCCCGCCTCCATGTAGAGCTGACCTGATTGGGTCAGGTAGGCCTTGTCCCCGTGGTAGTCCGTCTCGAAGAGCGTGCTCGTGCCTTCACAGGCACTGGGCGTAAATATCGGAGCGTCGATCAGTGTGAATTCGTTCTCGTCAAAGAAATTGCGAACGGCCTGAATGATCGCGTGCCGAATGCGCAAGATGGCATGTTGGCGTTTGCTGCGAAGCCACAAGTGTCGGTGGTCCATCAGGAAATCAGTTCCGTGCTCCTTGGGCGTGATGGGGTAGTTATCGGCTCTGCCAAGCACCTTCAGGCCCGTCACGCCAAGCTCAAATTCATCAGCCCGTTTGGGGTGCGCGCGCACCACGCCCGTCAGCTCAAGCGAGGTCTCTTGGGTGAGCTGGCCTGCCAACTCAAACGTTTCCTGGCTAACGTCGTTCTTGCCGATGATGCACTGCACGATCCCCATGCCGTCGCGGAGCTCCAGGAAATGCACCGATTTCCCCGACCTACTATTGTAAAGCCAGCCCTGCACGGTGACGCTGGCTCCCGTGTGAGCTTTGAGTTCGGTAACGCGCACTTTCATATTGGAGGCATTATGCTCGGACAGAGTGGCCCGCCAAAAGGGGGATGCTACATTCTCCAGCCTGAACGCCGGTTGCGCGCCTGGCCGGCGGGCCCTAGCGTAGACGAATTGCAAATGGGCGCCTTGGCACACACCTCTGTGGTTTCAATCGTGACTCGGCCTGAGTTCTTCTCCTACGTGGTGACGGGTCCGGAGCGTAAAAGTTGGCTCCAGGGGTTGCTCACCGCGGATCTGAGCCATGTGGCGCCAGGGCTTGGTGCTTGGAGCCTCGCGCTCACCAAGCAGGGAAAGATTGTCGCTGATCTCTGGTTGCTCGAGAATTCCGAGGGCGAGCTTTGGATCGGTGGAACGGAGTCGAGTGCAGGGGCGTTTGGTCGCTACCTTGAGGCGTTCTTGATCATGGAGGACGCGGAGTTTCGTGACGCCAGCGCCGAGCACATCTGGCAGTTTGCGGCTGGCGATGGCGCAATTTCGCAGGTCTCTCAGTTGGCTCAGCAGGGCGTCGCGTGGGGCGCATTGCCGGCGGTTGAACAGAGTGTGGTGGCGTGGGTGCTGCCGCGCACGGACGAGCTTCGGTCTCCGGCAGCTAGTGACGGGGTCGTGGAGTTTGTGTCTAGTGCCGAGGCTTGGTTGCGCTTACGCATTACGCTGGGCATTCCGCTTCTGGGGGTCGATTTTTCGGCTGACGACAATCCTCATCAGGTGTCGTTGGAGCGTCGTGCGATCGACTGGAATAAGGGCTGCTACCTGGGGCAAGAGGTGGTCTGCATGCAGGAAATGCGTGGGAAGGTGAAGCGTCGCCTGGTCCGTCTGCGCCTGGAAACCGCCCAGGCGCCCGCCGTTGGCGCGCTGGTGCTGGCTCCGGATGGGTCGACAGCTGGTGAGCTCACCTCGACGGTAGAGGAAAGGGGGACCACGCTTGCCTTTGCGCGTTTGAAGGCGCCGTACTTCGACGCTTCCGCCCCGCTCTCCGTTGGTGGAGCCAGCGCTCAGCTGGTGGGTTCTACGAACGACACTTTCGCTGACGATCCGGCGTGATAGAGTCAGGGTTGCGATTTATGAGCGACAGCCATCCATTCTTGCCGGGTCAACTCCAACGCAGCCGCCGGACCGCCGCAGGTCTTCAGGTTGCTGACGACGTGTTAGGCCTGATCGCCCAAACGCCGCTCGTCCAGCTACCGCGTATCTCCCCGGAAGGCGGCGCCAAGGTTTGGGCCAAAGTTGAGTTTGCCAACCCGGGAGGCAGCGTGAAGGATCGGCCCGCGCTCGCGATGATTTTAGAGGCTGAGAAAGCCGGCCTGCTTGTTGAGGGCTCCACGATCATTGAAGCCACCAGCGGCAATACGGGAATCAGTCTGGCGATGATCGCGGCGGTGAAAAACTACCGCTGCGTTCTAGTGATGCCTGAAGATATGAGCATGGAGCGGCGCTACATTTTGCGAGCTTATGGCGCTGAAATTGTGCTCACGCCCGCCAAAGAAGGCATGTCGGGTGCTGTGGCGAAATCTACGCAATTGGTCGGGGAAACGCGCGGGGCCTTCATGCCCAGCCAGTTCAAGAATACCGCTAATCCCCTCTGCCATGAGTTGTTAACCGGGCAAGAAATTTTGGAACAAACTGGCGGAGAAATTTCTGCGTTCGTCGCCGGGGTCGGCACGGGCGGAACGCTCACAGGTGTCGCGCGCGCACTCCGTGCCAAGCTAGGGAAGGCTGTGAAAATCATCGCTGTTGAGCCCTCTGCCAGCGCGGTGCTGAGCGGGAAGCCACCGGGCATGCACGGGATACAGGGGCTCGGAGCCGGCTTTGTGCCTGAAATTCTGGATCGCTCGCTGATCGATCAAATCGTGACGGTTTCGGACGTCGCGGCTGAGCGGATGGCGCGCCGGCTGGCTCGTGAAGAGGGCCTTTTGGTGGGGCCTTCGGCAGGAGCCAATGTGCATGCGGCGAGTGAAGTCGCTGCCGGATTTCCGGGCGGCCGTGTGGTAACGATTCTCTGCGATTCCGGTGAACGTTACTTGTTTTGATGCCTATTCCTTGTGGGTGGGGCCTTCCTGGCACCTTCTTAGATTAACGACTAAACGCCACCCATCATTTCCGTAAATCCTCACATCGAGCTTGGTTTTGGGATTGGGCACTCGGGCCATGCCCATCCCATGGCTCCCGCCGCGGGAGACATCGGGGAGGGGCAAGCTGCCGCAAGCGGCAGCGGGGGTGGGCACCCAAAACCAATTGGGTGTGCCCCGCGACCCAACAACATGGAGCGATCTCGACCACTTACCCGTTGCGCCCGCCCCTTACCGCTGGGTCAGGGTCTAGCTGCCTTGGAAGTGTGGCGTGCGCTTCTCGCGAAAAGCCGTCACGCCTTCGAGTAGATCTGCGCTTCGCAGCAGCCTCAGCTGGCCCTGCTTTTCACGCTCCAACGCTTGAGACAAATCGCCGGAAAGGCTGTTGCGCACGGCGTGTTTGATTTTCTGGACGGCGAGCGGCGGCGCGGCTCGAAAGCGCTGGACCCAACCTTCCACGCACTCAGCCAGCTTTTCCACACTACTGATCTCGCTGGCTAACCCGAGCGCAAGCGCTTCGTCGGCACGCACGGCTCGCCCCGTGAGCAGCAGCTCCAGGGCTCGACCGACACCGAGCAACCTGGGCAAGAAATAGCTCGCGCCGCCATCGGGCATCAGCCCAATTGCGATGAATTTCTCCTGAAAATAGGCGTTCTCGCTGAGCACTCGAATGTCGCACGCCAATGCTAGGTCAGCGCCAAAACCTACCGCGGGCCCATCCACTTCGGCGATCACCACTTGCGGCGCTTCAGCTATCAAACGGATCAAGCGCTGAAATCTGTCGAGGCGCGCTTCCAGCAGGGCGGCGTCGGTTTCGTTGGGCTGGAAGTCCTCTAGCAGATCCGCCCCGGAGCAGAAGCTCCCCCCGGCGCCCGTGATGACAATCACTCGGTTGGCCTTGTCATTGGTTGAAGTGGCTAACGCATCGCCAAGCTGGCTGACCAGCTCAGGATTGAGTGCGTTCTTCGTTTTCGGACGGTTCAGTGTGAGACGAACAACGCCTTCGGCCACGCTAACGAGGAGTGGTGCCTGCATGATGGCTCACAATACCAGTTCTTTTGGCTGAAAGGCCGCGGATTCGTGCTAAGCGGACCCCCGTATGGGCGCGTCGTTCGAAATTCCAGAGCCTTTGCCTTTGCCTGAGCAGCGCGGTCAGACGTTTCCGAGTCTGGTGGCGATCATGCAGCGTTTGCTCGGGCCCGGAGGTTGCCCTTGGGATCAAGAGCAAGATCTGCTTTCTCTCCGTCGCTTCGTGCTCGAAGAGGCTTGTGAGGTGATTGACGCGATCGAGGGAGGCAAACCGGAAGAGCTGGCTGAGGAGCTGGGCGATCTCGCGTTGCAGGTGGCTTTTCTGAGTGAGCTTGGCCGGGCGAAAGGTTGGTTTGGCCCGGATGATGCCATTCGGAGCATCGTTGAGAAGCTGGTGCGGCGTCACCCCCACGTATTCTCAGACGTGGAAGTGCAAGATTCTGAGGAAGTCTTGCGCAATTGGGAAACCATCAAGGCGAGTGAAAAACGCGATAGGCCGCTGTTAGCCGGCGTTCCTCGTTCGCTTCCGGCGCTCACCCGGGCACAAACGCTTTCAGAGCGAGTGGCGCGCGTTGGCTTTGATTGGCCAGATGGCAGGGGCTCGCGTGAGAAGGTGAGTGAAGAGCTCGCCGAGCTCGATGAAGCGCTGGCCGGCGATAGCCGGGAGCACATGGAGCACGAGCTCGGGGATCTGCTGTTTGCGGTGGTGAATTTGGCGCGCCATGCTGGATTCGATGCTGAGGGCGCGTTGCGCAAGGCGAGTGATCGTTTTGGTGCGCGTTTTGGGCACGTGGAAGCGCGTGTGAAAGCGGTGCATGGCGGGTGGCCAAAAGGCAGCGATGGCAAGCCTAGCCGGGGCTTAGCACTCGAGGAACTGGATCACTATTGGGATGAAGCCAAAGCTCTGGGCGTTGGAAGTGAGAGTTCAAAATGACGCTAATCGCTGTGCCGGAAGGCCTCGATCCGGTAGCCAAATACCCCGAAGAATTGTTGGAAGACATGCGGGTGCTCGAAGAGAAGCCGTATCGTGCCGCGCAGGTCTTTGAGTGGATCCACCGGCGCGGAATCAGCGATCCCGAGCGCATGACAGACGTGAGCCTGGCGCTGCGAGAAAAGCTGAAGGGGCTAGGTGTTGCCCCGCGAGCCCGCGTTTCGGCGCTCAAAGCCGCCGAGGACGGCACCCGGAAGCTCCTTTTAGAAATGGGCGAATCCGCCACAGTCGAGTGCGTGCTGATCCCGATGACGCCGCTTGCCAATCAGCTGGATGCGGACGCAGCTGCTGTGGATGATGATGTCGATGCTGACGAAACGGTGGAGCCAGGCAGAACGCGCGTTACCTTGTGTGTGTCGACGCAGTTCGGGTGCGCGATGGGCTGCGTCTTCTGCGCGAGTGGCCAAGCAGGCCTCTTGCGTGGGCTTTCCGCGGCCGAAATCGTGTCGCAGGTGTACCTTGCGCGCGAACACCTAGCGCCCGGTGAGGATCTTAAGAATCTGGTGTTCATGGGCATGGGGGAGCCGCTGCATCACTACGACGAAACGGCGCGCGCACTTCGGCTGCTGACGCACGCCAAGGGGCTCGGCATGGGACCGCGCCGCATCACCGTGAGCACGGTGGGCTTGGTTCCAGGCATCAAGAAGCTGGGCGAGGATTTCGGGGGGAAGATTGGCTTGGCCCTTTCGCTGCACGCAGCTGACGATGAGACGCGCGATCGGATCATGCCCATGAACAAGCGCTACCCTTTGGCTGAGCTTCGGCAAGCCCTGATGGCCTACCCGCTCCCCAATCGCCGCCGCATAACAATTGAGTACATTCTGATCGACGGCGTCAATTCAAGCCTGGAGCATGCACGCAAGCTCGCCCAATTTCTGAAAGGGTTGCGTGTGAAGGTCAATCTGATCCCCATGAATCCAATCGCGGCCTCCGAGCTCAAGGCTCCCAATGGGGCCACAGTGCGCGTATTTCGCGAGGCACTGGCCGAGAAAGGCTTCAGCTGTTTCGTGCGCGGCCGACGGGGCGATGCCGTGGATGCCGCTTGCGGACAGTTGGCACTTTCCGAGAACCTGATCGCGCTCGGTCGCAACAAGCGGGCTGGGCGCCCAGAAATCAGCTGAGCTATTGACGGCCTCTTTCGCGGAAGCGAGATTGGTGTTCCCGTGTTCAAGAAAGTACTCGTCGCGAATCGTGGGGAAATAGCCTGCCGAATCCTGAGAACGTGCGAACGCCTAGGTGTCCAGACGGTGGCGGTTTTCTCGGACATCGACGTGACGGGCCTGCATGTCGCTCAAGCCGATGAAGCGGTAAGGTTGGGTCCAGCACC
The DNA here is from genome assembly GCA_038251425.1 of Polyangiales bacterium. Taxonomy (GTDB): domain Bacteria; phylum Myxococcota_A; class Polyangia; order Polyangiales; family Polyangiaceae; genus JBBRRP01. The sequence continues at coordinate 2,659 of JBBSBI010000208.1, read as the reverse complement.
CGCGAAGGAGAGCTACCTGAGCGTAAGCGCGTTGATCGGCGCTATCGAGTACACGGGTGCCGATGCTGTGCATCCAGGTTACGGCTTGCTGAGTGAAAATGCTGAATTTGCGCGCGCTGTGGTGAGCGCCGGGGCTGTCTTTATAGGTCCACCGCCAGCGGCTCTTGAAGCGTTCGGAGATAAAATTCAGGCGCGAAAGCTTGCCCGCTCAGTAGGCGTTGAGCCGCCGCCGGGAAGTGATGGTCCGTTGGATCCAGCGGACAAGGCAGCGCTGCACGCTGAGGCTCGCCGTATCGGATATCCGTTGCTCGTGAAGGCGGCTGGCGGCGGGGGTGGGATTGGCATGCAGAGGGTGCCGGAAGAATCATTACTGGAGCAGATGGTGAGCAGCTGTGCCGATCGCGGTAAGGCTGCGTTTGCCGATCCGCGCGTGTACCTTGAGCGCTACATTGAACGCCCACGCCACATCGAAATCCAGGTATTTTGCGATGCTTTTGGCAATGCCGTGGCGCTCGGTGAACGAGAATGCAGCGTGCAAAGGCGCCATCAAAAGGTGATTGAAGAATCGCCTTCGCCGGCGGAGTTTTTTTCAGGACCTGAAGGTGCGCAAAGACGCCAGGATTTATTTGCGGCCGCGTTGCGTGTGGTTCAAGCGGCGGGCTACGTGGGCGCAGGCACGGTGGAGTTTGTGGCGGATGCTTCGGGTCAGTTCCATTTCTTGGAGGTGAATGCGCGCTTGCAGGTCGAGCATCCGGTAACCGAGATGGTCACCGGTCTTGATCTGGTAGAATGGCAGCTCAAAGTGGCGAGCGGCGAGAGGCTTCCCCCGGCCGTGCTCAACGCAGCAACGTCGGGCGCGAGCATCGAAGCTCGGGTCTACGCCGAGGATCCCGAGCGCGGTTTTCTGCCCCAGCCTGGCAAGCTGGTGAAAGTGGTGTGGCCCCGTGGGCCCGGCATCCGTGTGGAATCAGGCGTGCAAACGGGTTCCGAGGTGAGCGTGCACTACGATCCCTTGCTCGCCAAAATCGTGGCCCATGCGCCCACACGGAGTGAGGCGATCCAAAAGTTGGATGGCGCGTTGGCTCACACCGAATTGGAGCTTTTAGGCCCGAAAGGTCCTCGAAAAACCAACCTGGCCTTCCTGCGCACCATCCTTGCCAGTGCTGCTTTCCAAAATGGCGCCTACTCCACCGATCTCATCGCCAACCTGCAAAACCCACCTCCAAGTTAAAAGAAGGACGCCATGCAAAGCGAACAAGAACTGATCGAAGCCGCGAAGGCTTGGATGCTTGCGGATCCCGATCCCCAAACCCAGAGCGAGTTGGCGCAGCTCATTGAGGCTCAAGATTGGGTTGAGCTCCGGGAAAGAATGGCGGGCACGCTCAGCTTTGGCACGGCAGGCCTCAGGGGCATTGTCGGCGCCGGCTCCAACCGGATGAATCGTGCGGTTGTGTTGCGAACCTCCAGCGGCCTTGCGAGCTATCTGCTCAAGCACGTGCCGGATGCAAAGACGCTCCCGGTCATCGTAGGTTACGACGGCCGCCTGACGAGTGAAGAATACGCGCAAGCCACGATTGCGGTGCTCATGCGCGCCGGCATTCCGGTGCGCTATTTCTCCAGGCCAGCGCCGACGCCGCTGGTGGCCTATGCAGCGCGTCAGCTCGCGGCGAGCGCCGCGGTAGTGATCACGGCTAGCCACAATCCCCCGGAATACAACGGATATAAGGTGTATGCGGGGAACGCGATTCAGATCGTACCCCCAGTGGATTCGCAGATCGCAGCGGCAATCGCTAGCGCCCCGCTGCCTAAGGATATTCCGCTTTCAGACTTCGAGCTGGCTAAGCCAAACGCCAGCGCTACGCTCATCCCTGATTCGCTGATCGAGCGTTACTACGACGATATTCTGACCGTTCGTCCAGGGTGCGAAAAAGATCAGAACATTGAAATTGTCTACACGCCCATGCATGGCGTGGGTTGGCACTTCATGCAACAGGCGTTCGCGCGCTCAGGCTATCAGCGCGTCAGCGTTGTTGCTGAGCAAGCAAAGCCCGATGGCCACTTCCCGACGGTTAAATTCCCGAATCCCGAGGAGCCCGGCGCGATGGATCTTGCGTTCGCCCTCGCCAAGAAAATGAATGCAGACCTCGTGGTGGCCAACGATCCAGATGCCGATCGGCTGGCCATCGCTCTGCCTGAGAATGGTGGCTATCGGCAGCTCACGGGTAATCAAGTGGGGCTGCTTTTGGCCGATTTTGCCTTGGAATACGCATCGAAACTGCCTCGACCGCTGGTGGCTCAATCGATCGTTTCTTCTCCCATGCTGGAGAGCCTGGCCCGGGCCCATGGCGCCGCGTACGCCCAGACACTCACTGGTTTTAAATGGATTTGGAACGCAGCGCTCGATTTGGAACGTGACGAAGGCGTGCGCTTCTGCTTCGGCTATGAAGAAGCGCTGGGCTATTCGATAGGGCCCATAGTCCGTGACAAAGACGGCATTAGCGTCGGCGTCGTGTTTGCCGATCTGGTTGCCCATTGTAAAGCGCGTGGCACCACGGCGCTCGCGCGCTTGTCAGAGCTTTATCGCAAGCATGGGCTTTGGGTGAGCGGTCAGCGCAGCTCGGTTTTGCCCGGCACTTCGGGTCAGGCACAGATCGCCGCT
>JBBSBI010000207.1:0-8967 GCA_038251425.1 Polyangiales bacterium | reverse complement strand
GAGCAAGCCCAAGCTTAGCGAGCAGGGCGGTGGCAGCCTGCTCGGTGGTGGCGGCTTCGAGCCAGCGCATGGGTCCACCGCAGTGCACACAAGTGAGAAGATCTGCGCGGAACACATGAGCCAGCAGCCAGGCCCAACGTTTACGGGAAGGGCGAGCATCAGTGTGGTTGTTGAGCTTGGGGAACTCGAGCTGAGCGCCGGAAGCCGGAGGCGGCTTGAAAGCGGCAGAATCCTGTAGCGCTTTAGGGACTACTTGTGGGCGAAACTTGGAGTGGCTTGAGAGGACACCAAAATAGCGCACCAGATGAAAGCGCGGAGGTGGGATAGCGGCGATGAGGCCGCGGGGCTCAAGCACGATAGCGCGGGTGCCGTCTTTCCAGACGCTCTTGAGAGTGAGCTCGAGCTTGCCATCGGGGCGAAGCTCGAGGCGGTCCTGAGCAAGGGGAGGGCGCGTGATATACCTGCAGAGACGCTCAATCTGTCGCCTGTCGCGGCCGTCCACGCATTGACGAGCGTGGAGATTAACACCGCGGACTTCAGCGACGGGGTCGTTTTCGTCGTAAATTTCGCTGACAGCTGGTGTGCGGGCGAGACGAGCAAGCGGAGGGGGCAAGCCGGCACGATCCCCAGAGGCTGCTACTCCGCGCGCCGCAGCGGCATAGCAGGCGGCAAGGCCGGGCTCATCCGAACACAGCTTGGGCGGCTCGTCGTCTTGCATCGCCGGGTCGAGTGAGCGGCCGTGTGCTCGGAGGATTTTCTCGATGCGCTGTGCCGTGCGGCGGGCGATGTCGGCGACTTCTGAACGCGTGGGCGTAGGAAGAGTGTGGAAGATGAGAGCATCTTTAGCGTCGCAGACATAGACGCCGTCTAAGGCGAGAACATGGAGGTGTGCGTTGAGCCGGAGGGCGCTGTCAGTTCTCTGCACAGCGGCGATGGCGCCTGTGTGGGCGTCGGCAACGCTTGGGAGGTCGAGAATGGCTTTTGCTCTTTTGCAGAGCGAACGGTCGAGCTCGTGGGCGAAGGCACTCACGACAAGCGCCGCGAGGACGCGGTCATAGCCGAGCAACGCGCGGTGACCCAGGGGTCGCCCGTGATGACCGCGTCCGTGGATTGCCTGCTGACGACGCGGATGGGCGGCAGCGCGAGCGAAGCCGGGGCGCTACCGTGGACCACCATTTGCTCGAGGAGCTCGGCGGCCCTGTAACCAGCTTCTTCGCCTGCGGTTTGGATGCTGCTCAGCGGCGGGAAGGCTAGCTCGCAGACGGGAATATCGTTGTCCACGCCAAGGATGGCGACCTCGTGGGGGACCTCGAACCCCAGCTCCCTACAGCGCTCGGCGATGATGAGCGCCGCATTGTCCGCCACGCAGAAAACAGCGACAGGCTTCACGAGCTGCTTGAGCCACTGCAAGAGCTGTTGCTTTTCGTCCGCCTGCCGGTCGAGCGCATTGACTCGGTAGCTCGGATGACTTGGAACGCCTTCGATGAACTGGTGGGCATGGCCCCGGCTCTCAAGCAGCGCCCCATAGCCGAACTCGCGGTCGTTCAGCTGGTTTTGTTGGCGGGCGTAGTAGGCGAAGTGCTTGTACCCCCTGTCGAGGAAGTGCGCTGCCGCCAGGTTGCCGATGGCTAAATCATCATTGTCCACCGAGCTCATTCGGGGCTCTGTGCCGCGGTGAACCAAACGCACGCTGGGCATGCGGGCCCTGCGCAGCAGCGCGATGCTCGATCAAGCTCTTGCTGGCGAACATCAGCTGGCCTCCCTATCGGGAGCTGATGAGCTGCGCACCCAGGACATGTCGTCGTTTGCCTCAAGGGTCGTGGTCTGCCTGAAAGCGTCTTAGATTAACGACTAGCAGGTGTCACCCATTCCCGCAAATCCGCTCATCGGGACGCTTGGCAAGGCTAGGAAGGGGCGCCCTTCCCCCTGAGCAAATGGGAGGGTCCATCTGGCACTCGACGCACGCAGCTTCACGCTCTCTTCGGTGCCGCTCCGCCTCGCCGAGCTCGGAGACCATGTGGTTAGCACCGAGGATACGCGGCCCAATAAAGTGATCAGCATGGGCGACGAGCGAGTGCACCTGGGCGATGCAACGAAGCCTTGCAGCTCGCGCTGGTGAGTGGCGCATATCAGGCGTGGAACGAGCCCGTGCACCCCCTCTTCCGCGAGTTGCCGCCTTGGTACGTCTTGAGGTCGAAAGACGTAAGCCACTTTGGTGAGTTTCAGATGGCCATTCACCTGCTTTCGGTTGAAGTTGACAAGCCGTCGCTCGGCTCGCAAACCGTGGCCAACGCACTGCTAGACGTGATTTTCACTTACATCATTCGGAAGATCATTGAGTCGCAGGATGCTACGCCCCAAACCTGGGGCTACGCCGTGAATGAACCGCAGATTCGAGCCGCCTTGGAGACGATGCACGCTGATTGTTCACGCGCGTGGTCGCTGGAGGAGCTGGCAAAAGCAGTGGGTCTTTCGCGCGCTGGCTTCGCGCAAAAGTTTCGCAATGCCTTGGGTGCCACGCCGTTCCACTATCTTGCCACCATCCGCATTCAGAAGGCGATGGACCTGCTGAGCACTACTAACGATAAGATCGAAGTAGTCGCAGAAGCCGTCGGCTATAAAGACGCGTTCAGCTTCTCAAAGGCTTTCAAAAAGCTATCCGGTATTTCACCTCGCCAATTCCGCCAAACCGATCTAGCCGAACGTGATGCCAATTGGCGCTTTCGTGCGTGATTTCGTAAGCAGCATTATCACGGAACCAGTAGCTCGTCCTAGGCCGCACCTTTTCACACCGTGCAGCAGAGGCACGGCGAATCAGGCGACAGCCACTGGCTAACTCGGACACCCAATGAGCCCTCCGGCTAGCCTCTGGCGAACGATACTGGTCTCTCCCGGCTCGCGGCGTGCTAGGTCACAAGCATGAGTGAGAGCATCGAGCGTTCGCCAACTCACGCTTGCTGCAGGCGCCGCAACAGCTAATGGGGTATGCGATCTTACTGAATCTGACGCTGGGCACGGCGTTGTGCCATTGGCTCATCGGTGTGCGTCTCGGCGGAGCCCCGGCCTGGACATTGATCCCACTGCTAGCGATCGGGCTCGCCATTGCCCGCGTGCTGCTCCCCGCGGAGATCGCGAGCACAGGGACGCTCCCGCTCGTCGCGCTCGCGCTGGTCGAGGGCGCGGTGCTCGTACTCGTGGTGGTTCGGCTGCGTGCGATCATTCGCGCCTACCGGCTCGCCAAGGGCGCTGGCGCGGAGTCGTTCGACGCGCTCGAAATGGGCGTGCTCGAGATCGCGCCGAAGGCGCCAGCCGTCGCGGCCTGGGTGCGGCTCGAGCTCCAACTGTGGGCGCTGATGCTGGTCGGTTGGTTTTTCAAGCCTACGCCCGCGGACGCTCCCAAGGTGTTCACGCACCATCGCGAGAGCGGTTGGTTCGGCGCCGTCGGCGTGTTCTGCTTCGTGCTGCTGATCGAAGGCGCGCTCGTGCACTGGTGGCTGCACGCCTCGGGTTACATCGTGGCGAAGTGGGTGCTGTTCGCGTTGCACGTGTACACGTTCGTCTGGCTCATCGGCGATGCACAGGCGATTCGCATTTATCGCAGCTCGCTCCGAAAGTTGGGAGATCACTGGTTTCTCTTTCTGTCCATTGGTCTCCGGCAGCGCGCCTGCATTGCGGTCTCGGACGTGGCCAGCGTGACGACTGGAGGCTGGGACAAGGCCGGCGAGGGCGAGCTGTTGGCCGTGGTCAATGGCGCAGCCAACGTGCGGCTCGCGTTTCGGACACCCGTGAACGTTCGCCCCATGCTCGGCGCCGCCAAGCCCACGCGGAGCTTGCTCCTGCAGGTGGACGAGCCCGAGGACTTTCGCGCTGCCCTCAGCTCGCGGTTGACCTCTCGCGACGCGGCGGACGACGTCGCCTGAGCTGCGAGCGTCACCTAGCGCACCTGTGTGAGCTTCTGGCCTGCATTCAAGCCACTCGTCGCTGCGCTACGAAGGGGTGCCCGCCGCCTTCATCGATGCCCCGGCCTGGATGGGGTCCTGGACGTAGCCGCCGACGAGCACACCCTTCGGAAGCCGGCTGTAGGGAGCCAGTGGTCGCTCCACACTTCCGGATCCAACTTAACCCAAGATCACATAGTGCGAGCCATCCGCCAAAGGCGTCGGATAGTCGGCCAAATGCCCAGCGCATCATTGTGCAAGCTCTACCGGCCCAGGTGAGCTTGCCGGTATTCACGTGGAGCCAAGCCCATGCCTTTGCGGAAGATGCGTGAAAAGTAGTAGGCATCAGGGTAGCCCACCCGAATCGCGATCTCAGAAATGGGCATTTTCGCCTCTATTATAAGCATTTGCGCGGCGCGTTGAACCCGCACCTGTTGAAGATAACCTAGAGGCGCAATTCCCATTTTCTGTCGAAAAACACGCGTTAGGTGCGAAGTGGACCAGCCGGCGACACGCGCCATGTCGTCCAGCGTATGATCGTCAGCGCTGTGTTCGTGCAGCAACTTAAGCACTCGACGAAGTGGCAGGGCTTGCAAGGGAGCTCGGTCCGCGTTTGCGCATGCCTCAAGCACGGCAATGAAGCGTGCACAGAGCGCGAAAGCTGAGCTGCGCTCGGCTGTGAAAGTGATCTTTTCGGTAATATCCCGGATGCCTCTTACTACCTGCGAAGCGTTGCCCATCTGGCGCACTGGCGCTTGGGCAGTCAAACCAAGAAGGCCAAGGACACCGCCCGAAGCCGAACCCGAGTAGTGAGCCCACGCGATGCTCCAGGGCGCTCGCGGGTACGCAGCGAAGCTGTGTTGAAGCCCGGCCGGCAACACGAGAACGTCACCTGCATGAACCTCGTGTTGGCGGGAAGCCACATTCACCCACCCCGTGCCACGCTCGCAGTAGATAAGCACGTGTTCGTCGCAACAACGATCGGTCAAAACGTGCCCGCGTGCAGAGGGAAAGTAACCCGTAGCGACCGGAAAGAGGGATCCAGTGAGCGGATCCTCTCGGAGCATCGAAATCTGACCCGGGGATAGCCCCGCAAACAGCCATTTCATGGCACGAAATTACCATATTTTAAGCCCGTCCTCCGGAATTCCACAACGGGCACATTTTTATTTCGAGCGAATCATCTAGGTTTGCCGAGTTGATCCATGGTGGCCGGACCCTCCCGACAGCAAAGTAACCTCACGTTTCAAGCGGAGATGCGGCAGGGAAACCCTATGAAGCTGACACCAAACACCGTCGTTGCGCTATGCCTACCCTTGTTGGGAGCTGCGTGTAGCACTGAAGTTTCCTCCCAGCGTGGGCTACCGGGTGGTCCCCCCTCAATCGTGGGGACTCCGGGTGGTTCAGCCGTGGGTGCTCCGGGGAATCCAGCAGGTTCCCCGAGTGGAACCTCTAGCGTTCCAGTCGTGCCGGGACGAATTCCCGCCGCAAGCACGCTTGGGCCAATTGCGCTCCGTCGCCTGAACCAGCTGGAGTACGAAAACACGGTACGCACTCTGGGAGCCGCGCCGGGAGCCACAACCGCTTTCGCTGAGGACGACCCATCTATCGGGTACACCAATATGGCGGCGGTCCTGACGGTCACGCCTCTACTCGCCGAACAATACGCCCGTGCGGCTAAAGCCATCACTGGGGCTCTCAACGTGACCATGGAAGCTCCGTGCGCGGACAGTGCCAACGGCGCAACCGTTGCCACGTGCGCTGCCGCGTTTGTTCAACAATTCGGCATGCGCAGCTTCCGCCGACCGCTAACGGCCGATGAAGTCGCGGCCTATACGGCCATTTTTCAGGAAAAGTTCGGGCGCTCGGATTACGCAGGCGGCATTCGCCTGACCGCTGAGACGATGCTCCAGTCGCCGCACTTTCTCTACAAGACTGAGATCGGCGAAGGTTCAAGCCCGGACCGAACGCTGACGTCCTACGAGCTTGCCAGTCAGATTTCGTATCTGGCTACTGGTGCGCCGCCGGATGCCCAGCTCTTGGCAGCGGCAGGAGCCGACAAGTTAACACTACCTGGGGAGCGCGAAGCGCAGCTGAGGCGCCTTTTGGCTACTCCCGAAAGCACCAGTTGGGTAACGATATTTGTCGAGGAATGGTTGGGGATCTCCAAGGCCGGTTACCTAGCGAAAGATCAAACAGCTTTCCCAAGCTATACCCCCACGCTTTCTGTTGCAGTTGCTGAGGAGTCCTCGCGCTTCATCGCCAACCTATTGACCTCCAGCAATGGTTCGCTCCAGACCCTGTTCACAGCGGACTGGACGTTTTCGAACGCCGAGCTGGGGGCGCACTATGGCCTCGGCCAAATGCCTTCGGACTGGCAGAAGGTGACCCTTCCCGCCGCACAACGCGCGGGCGTGCTCACGCAGCCAGCGTTCCTCGTGGCAAGCTCTAAGGCGGCGGACTCTTTCCCGATCCGACGCGGTAAAATCTTAAGAACCCGGATTCTGTGCGGCGATGTGCCTCCTCCCCCTGCGGATGTGACGATTATGCCCGTTGCGCTGGACCCCAACTTAACGACCCGTGAACGTTTCCTTCAGCATCAACAGGCCGGAAGCGTATGCGCAGGCTGCCACAGCCTGATGGATCCATTGGGCTTTGGTTTTGAAAACTACGACGCGACCGGTGCTTACCGCACCACGGAAAACAAAAAGCCTATAGATGCCACGGGGGAAATCAAATCCATATCTCCGGAAATTGACGGACCGTTTGCCAACGGACTCGAGTTCACGCAGAGGATCTCGCAAAGTCAGGTGTTGAGGGATTGCGTAGCACGTGAAGCCCTACGTTGGTCGCTTGGGCGCGGCACTCTCCTCGAACCAGCGGCTGATCCTAAGGTTCTGCGAGATCAAGCTTTGGTTCAGGGGCTCGCTCTTCGCCTCGGCACGACCAACTCAGACCTGCGCGAGCTGCTCGTGGCAGTGGTTCTCCGCGATGAATACGCCTTTCGGTCGGACCAATAGAGCTCACTTTTGAGAGGATTGGAGCATCATGTTTTCTAGAAGCATCCTAAAACGTCGTGAGTTACTTCTCGCTCTTGGTTCAGCAAGCTTTCTGGCCGTGCCCGTCTTCAGGCAAGCACTCGCCGAGGCCCAAGGCGGCACCTTCCCCGTGCGGTTTATCCCGATCTATCTGCCAGGCTGCGAAGGGACCGGAAAGTTCAGCTTTGCGAACGCGATGGCACCGCTTGCGGCTTACCAAGCTGACGCGAGTTCTTTTACGGTAGACAATGGCGCAGCTGCAAACATCTGGGGCCGGACGTCGGAGCCGCACGCAGCGGAACTCCGAACTCTGTTGACTAACGACAGTAGTGTCGCACCTGAAGAAAATGCTTCAGTTTGGGCGAAGACGGACAGCATTGACCAGACAATTGCCGCCAAAATAAGTTCCCAATTGAAGTTCACCACGTTGCAGTTTGGAGTGGTCACCGAAACGAACTCTAACCCCCTGGATCAACGGCGCATGAGCTTCAAGGGCGGCACCCCGCAGCCTCCGATTGAGAACCCCAACGAGATGTTCACGCGCTTGTTTGGCAACGGGGCGCCCGCGCCCGCACCGACTCCAACAGGCTCGGTTCCGGCGCCCGCTCCAACGGTGGATCCTAATCCCAGCTTGGATGGTAAAAGCATGCTGGATCGCCTCAAGGCCGAAGTGACAGCGTTGAAGGCGGTAGCAGGTTCGGGCGAACAGCAAAAGCTCGACCAACATCTGACGTCCCTACGCGAGCTCGAAAAGCAATTGGTTGGCACACCCGTAACGGGTGGCGGCGGCGGTGGCCTCGGAGTAACTCCCAACCCTGGCTGCGCAGTTCCTAATATTCAGCAGGCGATTTATGCTCAATCCTACCCTCCCGGGTCGGGCCCCGATCCCCAGATCGACATTGTGACCGGCCAGCAATTTGAGCTGCTCTATCAGGCTCTCACGTGTGATCTCACACGCGTAGGTTCCATGCAGCTCCTCGGCACCGCGCACACGGAGGTGGCCTTCGGCTGGCTTGGCGTCCGTGATGATCACCACACCATGGAGCACGGAGGTGCGGGCTTTGCCCCCCAGATGGATAAAGTGCAGAGCTTCTTCGCTGGCGAAATTGCGAAGTTTCTAAACCGCCTCAAGTCCACACCTGAGGGCAACGGGAACATGTTGGATAACTCCCTCGTGTTCCTGTTTACGGACTTTTCGAATGCATCCGAACATTCTCACGATCAATTGCCGAGCTTCACCTTTGGCAGAGCAGGAGGCAAAGCCACGCCCGGTCGGACGGTGCCCTACGATGAATCCAAAGGACAAGGCAACTTGCTTTGGGGGATCTTGAAGGCGTTCGATATTGACCAATCCGTGGGGGATCCGGTGGGTGGGTCGGCCATCTTAGTGTAATCAGTTTTTCCCCGGTGAGCCCGCCTCTTTGCCAAGCAGCGCGTGGACGGCCGCGACCGCCAACGGCGTCGGTCAGGGCGGCCAAATGCCCATCAACCATACGAGGCAGTCTGTCCACTTCCGCGACCCGGTTTGGGGGCCAACTCGGTTTGGAGCGCCTAACCTCTCAATGCTGACGCAAGGGTGACCCGGCGTAGCGCGGCGCTCGAGTACTGCAGGAGCATGCGGGAGTTGCAGTATGTGAAGGCGCGAGCATAAGACATTCGAAGTGCAAAATTGATCGGAAGGAGGAGCAGAAGCAAGAGCAGGCCACTTAGCCGACGACGCTCTACACCCTCCGAACCACGTCACCGAGGCTCAAGGAGTGGTGAACCGACGCAACGCGGAGCTCAAAATCCCACTTCGCGCGCTCGCAAATAGATCTCCGCACTGAGGTGCTCACTTCCAGCAAAGGGAGCACCCCCCGAGAGCAACAAGAGCCCGGCTTCAGACCCTCAACAGAACCCCAACCTCAGCTGCCCGAGCGAAACCCGAGGCGGCGTCGGAGGAGGCTGAGGAGCAAGCCCAAGTTTAGCGAGCAGCGCGGTGGCAGCCTGTT
>JBBSBI010000206.1:0-9017 GCA_038251425.1 Polyangiales bacterium | reverse complement strand
TGGAGGCCTCCCCCAATCAACCTGACGCGATACGGCTGCTCCGTGATTTTATCGATTCCGGTGAGCGTTCCCCCTCGCCCCCCTCGCCCCTTTCGACGCGTCCCGTTTCGCATCCCGCAGAATCGAGGCGCACCATTCTGCCTGGGCAAGCACTGCCCTCGTACGATCTAGAAGAGGTGAGCGCTGCGCAGACGCTGGCGGGTGACGACGCCACGGGTTCTTCACTCTCCGAAATCGATGACCCCTTTGCAGCCGGAGGCTTACCGAGCTTCCCGCTTTCAGGCGATGAAGCGCCCACGCACCAGATGCAGGTGAACGTCAGCTCGTTGCCGCCGGGCTCCGCCGAGGCCATCGAGGAAGTGCTCGAAGAAGCCGAATTTTTTGGCTCTCAAGGGCTCTGGGAAGATGCGCGTGGGATCCTGGTTGAGCAGCTTTCACGCAACCCGAACCATCCTTTGTTGCTGGAGCGCCTGCGTGAAGTTGAGGAGGCTGTAGCCGGTTCGAGCGAGAGCCAAACGATTGAGCGCTCGAGCCTGAGCGCGTTGGCCAGGCCACGCAGCAATTTTGGGAACCTCGATATCAGCTCTTCGCTGGAGGCGCTGGATAGCTTGGAAGTGCGTAGTGGAAAGTCAGGAGAAGCTGAGCTCGGCGAAGTACGAAGCGACGCCGATGTTGACCGCGTTTTTGCTAATTTCCGAAGTGGCGTGGCTGGCCAAGTCGCCGAAGGCGACAGCTCAACGCACTACGATCTGGGAGTTGCCTACAAGGAAATGGGGTTGCTTGATGAGGCATTGGCAGAGTTCAAGTTGGCTGCCAAAGATGCCCAAAGGCAATGCAACTGCTTCGCCATGATCGGCATGATTCACATGGAGCGAGGCAACACCGAAGCGGCCACTCAAGCCTACGAGCAGGCGCTCGGCGCTAGCCAGAAGACCCAAGATCAAGAAGTCGCGCTTCACTATGACCTGGGTGTGCTGCACGAGCTCAAGGGCAACCCGGAGCTGGCACTTGAACACTTCAACATCGTCAAGAGCCACGCTCCCGACTTCCGCGGCGTTCGCGACAAAATTGCCGGCATCGAAGGCCGAGACTCGGGCACTGTCTCCTCCAAACGTGCTCTCGAGAACGAAGCTGATCTCGATCTCGACGACGCGTTCGGTGAGCTACTCGACACCAAGCACCATTGAGCCGAGCCGGACCAAGCCGGACCGGCGGCCGCTTTCCCACGTGATCCCCGCGCGATCGCTGCCAGCGAAACTGCCCGTTCCCGTGACTCAACGTCAACACTCTGACGCCCCGCCCTCGCAGCTTTCAGCTGAAAAGCCGCCCAAAGCGACCAGTTTATCCATGGCCTAGTGCTTGCTTAGCCGTGGGCAATGAAATCCGTGTCCAACTCACCGTTCGCCAAGACTCATGCCCCTCGACCCAAGGAGGTGTCATCCTTTCATCGCGTGGACGACGATGCTCAGCTCGGTCAATTCATTCCGCTGCATTACCACGGCCAAATGTTGGCTGATGAGCGGCGAATGGCACCCTTTGACGAAGCCATCGCCAAGCTCGTTCCCCCCGGTTCGCACGTGGTGGAGCTGGGCGGAGGAACGGGCGTCCTCAGCTTCTTCGCCTCCAAACGCGCTCGCAAGGTAACAACTGTAGAACGGATCCCGCACGTGGCTCGCGCTGCCCGTCGCCTGCTGGTCGCGAACGGCGTCTCAGACAAGGTGACGGTCATCGATGCCGATGCCCGCAATTTTGTATCAGATGAACCGGCGGACGTCGTGATCTGCGAGATGTTGCACGTGGCCTTACTCCGCGAGAAACAGCTTGAAGTCCTCGAAGCTTTCAAGGCCGCGCATCTCGCGAAATTTGGCCTGACCATTCCGTTGATCTTGCCCGAAGCCAGCGTCCTCGCGATCCAGCCCATTTTTCAGCCGTATGATTTTCATGGCTATCACGCCCCCGTGCCGCTTTTCCATGAGCCGGGCTCGGTGTTTTCAAACACCGTAGAAATGGGTCAACCCAAGGTTTACTCCATCGTTGAATACGTCAAAGAGCTGCCCCAAGCCTTTCAGGTCGACGAAATTCTGACCGCCGAAGCCGACGGAAGCATCAACGCCTTGCGCTTCATCACCAAGAATATCGTTGGCATTTTCCCCGAGGCCAGGCGTTCGGCGGACTGGCACATGCAATACATGTCGCTACCGCTCCCCGCGCCGGTGCAGGTCAAAGCTGGCGATCGGCTCCGCGTGCGCTTTGAATACAATGCTGGGGATAGCATTGAAGCCTTGCAGTCGGCCGTGTGCACTAGCCTCGGCTGATCAGCGGTCCACAATCGAGGCGAGCAACTCAGCCTGAGCACACAAAGTTCCGTCCACGGAAGCTTCGCCGCGCAGCTTCCACACGTTCGAACGATGATGGATAACTTCCACCATCAGATCTAAGCGATCACCCGGCGTCACGGTGTGCCGAAACTTCGCCTTATCGATACCCAAGAAATACATCAGGCTACGGCTCGGATCGAAAGGCTCAGAGGCGTACGCCAAGATCCCACCAATCTGAGCTAAGGCCTCCAGGATCAATACGCCGGGCATGATGGGCTTTCCCGGAAAGTGCCCAGGACACCACGGCTCGTTGCTGCTCACCATCTTGTGCCCAACGATCCGTTCGCCCGGAGTGACCTCGGTCACGCGATCGACCAGTATGAAGGGATAGCGGTGCGGCAAGATCTCAAGGATGCGTGAGATCTCTAACTTGACCGCTTTCTTAGTTGCCATGTGGAAAAGCGGCGCTCGCTCGGGTGTTGAACTTATTTTTGCTTCGGAGCGGGTTTAGCTGCTGCGGGCGCGTTGGCTGGAGCGGGCGCGTTGGCTGGAGCGGGGGCGCTAGCTGGAGCACTCTTCGCTGGCTTCTCGGGCTTACCGGACTTGGCGTTCTCCTTAGCGGCTGGCTTGGAGTCAGCTGCGGGCGCCGGCGCACTTTGATTGTAAAGGGCGATGATACGATCCGTCACGTCGAGATCCGTGCGCGCGTACGGCACGGCTTGCTTATCAACGACCATGTCGAAGCCTTCTTGGGAAGCCAGCCGGCGGATGAGCCCCATGATCTTCTGAAACACCGGCTGAGTGAGCTCGCTCTGCTTCGCTTGAATGTCCTTCTGGTATTGAACAAACACGCTTTGCAGCTGGACAATATCGCGCTGCCAGGTTTCGAGACGTTTGTTGAATGCTTCCTTTGAAAGCACCGAGCGCTGCTTCTCGATATCTTCCCGCACCTTTTGCAGATCGGTCTGCTTGCCGTCGAGCTCGCGCTGCTTGCTCTCAAAGAGCTTCTTCAGGTTGGCGCTCGCTCGAAGGCCGTCTTCCGTCTCCATGATGGCGCGTTGCGTGTCCACCACGGCGATTTTGGTGTCGGCGAACGCGCCGCGTGGCAAAATGACGGTGACGAGAGTGAACACCAAACCAACGACGAGCCGAAAGAAAGCTTGCTGCATGCCGCCGGCTTAGCGGCCAGGCCGGGCCTGGTCAAGCCCGGACCAGGCCTTCAACTCATCAGAGTAGAATGCAGTCGTCAGCATCGCTGGCCTGCTCGGCCACGATGCTCGATGTCTCTTCATCGCGGCGCACGGCGACCTCGTACAGCTCTGCCAGGAGCTGCGGATGATGCTTGATCACCTCCAAAAAACGCTCACGGGGCAGATGTAAGAGCACGCTTGGGTGCGACACCCGTACGTCCGTTGTCGCGGGCCGTCTGAGCACAAGAGCCACCTCTCCCACGACTTCCCCGGGCCCCAAGGTCGCTATGAGCACGTCGCCATCGGCCTCCCGATGCCAGACCTGAACCTCCCCCGAAGCGATCAGGTACATCCCCTCGGATTGCTGCCCCTGCTCAATCAGGAGCGTTTCGGCTTCGTGCGTTTGAGTCTCAAACTGCTCAATCAGGCTGGTGCGCTCTTTGGCGCTCACCGCGCGCAGGATCCCGCTTGTTCGGAGCAAATTATCAATCATGCGTTGCCGGCAGAACTGCGCCAGCGCCTGCCCTAGCTCTGGCTCCTTCTCGGCCAATGCATCCAGATCGACGCGCGTAGCCGAAAGCACAATGCAGGGACGCGAAGCGACGACACTGGCCGCACGGGGCGTCCGCGAGAGCAGCGCCATCTCTCCAAATAAAGTGCCATTGCCGAGCCGGGCCAAGACCACACGCTCCGATTCGCTGAACCGCACAACTTCAAGTTCTCCGCGCGCCAGTACAAAAGCTTCTTGGCCAAGCTCACCCTGTTTGATGAGTACATCTTCGCTGCAGATCAGCTGCACGCTGAACGCACCGAGCAGCGCCTGCAAGGCCTGCGCGCCGAGCGAAGAAAACAGCGGTTGTTCCGAAACGGCGTTCGCATCCGTCAATTCCGATGCTCGCTCCATCGACGCATTGACGAGCGCCAACATCTCCACGTCCTTCGTAGAGTCAGGCAGCCGAGAAACTTGGCTACGCTGGCCCGGCAACGAGGGCGGAACATCTGGGCGAACGCCGAGAACGTTCGAATCTTTGGCAAAGCTGCGTGCCAGCCTTTCAACGCTGCCCGCGTTGTCAGCGCCCAACTTTCGCAGCCGTTCACACGCGGCGATGGCCACGGGCAAGTTACTGGTCGCTAATCCGCGGTCGACCGCGAGACCCAACGCCGTGATGGCCTGGCTTGTGTGGTTTTGCTCGCCGAGCGCACAGCCCAAGAGGAACCAATGCACTGGATGCGCAGGGTCGAGCTTGGCGAGCGGCGCCGCCCAAAACAAAGCCTGCTTGGGCTCACCTGTTGCCAACAGTCGAATCACTTCGTCCGTTGCTTGCACGGTGTCGCGAACGCTTTCCGAACTTGCCATCTGGCTATGGTATCGGCCGTGGCAGGCCTAAGTCAGCTCTCGTCGCGATTCTTCCCAAACAGACGACTCATGGCAGCGGCCGTCGCGCCAACCAGCGGAACCACGGATGGGTAGTCCATGCGGGTTGGCCCCAATACTCCAACGGCACCTCCAGGATGGCCCCCCTGGGCGAGGTACGGCGCTGCCACCAAACTGACCGGGCACCCGACCGCTTCCGCCGTCTCCTGGCCCAAGAAAACCCGGACCTCACTCGCGCCGAGCGTTCGATCCAGAAGCGCCACCAGCTTCTGGCGGTCTTCCAGCACGTGGACGAGCTCACGCACTCGGTCACCATCTCGGAACTCAGGTTGCTCGAAGAGTCGCGATTGCCCCTCAATCACCACTTCAACGCTGGTTGTCGCGCCCTCGAGTGCAAGCTTCGCCAGCGAGTACCCGAGCTGCCGCAAGCTCAACAGTGCATCACGAGTGTTCAGGACACCGGCCGAAACATAATCCCTCACGTCGGCCAGCGTTCGACCCGAGCACGCCTCCTCCAGCATGTTGTGGACGCGCTCAAGATCTTGCTCGCCGAGCGCGGCGTCGAAGGTGACAAACCTGTTTTCTACCGAGCCGTCAGAAAAAACGATCACGCTCAACAGCTCCGTCGGGCGCGTGGGAATGAAACGCATTTTGACCACCACTCGACTGTCCGTTCGCGATCGCACCAGAACTGCCGCCGCCCCACTCAGCTCCGCTAAGAGCCTGCCGGTTTCACGCAGAATATCCGCCTCAGGGGCCATCTCTTCGAAACGCTGGGCGATCTTTTGTGATTCATTCGGCCGGAGTGCGCGCACCTGCATGAGTGCATTGATATAAAGACGAAACGCGGCTTCCGTCGGAACCCGGCCGGCGGAAGTGTGGGGCTGTTGGAGAAAGCCCGCCTCTTCAAGGTCCGCGAGCACGTTGCGGATGGTGGCCGGCGACAACTCGAGTTCGTGCTTTTTGGAGAGGGTGCGGCTTCCGACGGGCTCTCCGGTAGCGATGAACTCAGTGACAACCGCATACAGAACTGCCCGACCGCGCCTGCTGAGATCTGTGGTGGCCATTTATATGAATGTGGGCCGGGAGGGGCCCAACCGTCAAATGCCGCCCAACCCAATGGGCAACGCCTTGACAAGGCCAGGGCTGGCCGCGGATGATTACTTTTGCGGGGAAATATTAACCTAAGATCTCAGAAAGCGCTCCGGAGGACACTTGGCCACGACTTTGCTTGCCGTCGACGACAGCAACACCATGAGGAAAGTCCTCGAAATCACCTTTTCGGGTGAAGACTACACGACCGTTACCGCGGCGAGTGCTGCAGAGGCGATGAACAAGCTCGCGTCGGACCGCCCCCAGCTGGCGTTGATCGATGCGGGCCTCGACGGCGACGGGTACGCGCTGTGTCAGCAAATCAAGAGCGCCGCACCAGGTATCGCGGTCATCCTACTGACCAGCAAGCATCAGCCCTACGATCGCACCCGCGGCGGTCAAGTCGGGGCAGATGATTTTATGGACAAGCCGTTCGATACGCAGCAACTTCTCGATCGCGTGAAGAGCCTTTCTGCTGGTCGACCTCAAATTGCCTCGCGACCACCCGTCTCACCCCCGGCACCCCCGTCACCGATGGCCGCCAGCACCACGGCGTCCAGCGTCGCAGCACGCCCGCGTGCGCAAACCCTCTCTTACGGTACGCCCACGGCTGGGGCACCCGATGCGTCCGCAGCTCCAGTGGCTGACGCATCCCGCCTACGCACCCCAACGCTCACCACGGGGACGCCGCCTTCTGCTTTAGACCAGCGCCCGCCGATCTCCGTGCCGTTCCAGCGCCCGGCCTCCCCAATCACCACGCAGGGGCTCGCGCCAGTGGCACAGGCTGTCTTAGCTGCAACAGCGGACAGCTCTGGCCTTCTGGGCAAGCTAGCTGGGCTTGGGCTCACTGCCGATCAGGCGCACGCCGTGCTGGCTCTCTCGCGTGAAATTGTGGAACAAGCTGTTTGGGAAGTGGTGCCAACACTCGCCGAAACGATGATCCGCGAAGAGCTCGACCGCCTGACTGCACAGCTTTAAGCTCCGTTGCGAGCCCGGAGTTCGAGCGTTAGGGTGCGCCCCGATGCACGAGCTGCCGAAGGTCTACGACCCCACCGACGTTGAACCCCGCTGGTACGCCTATTGGACGGCCCAGGGCGTGTTTGCCGCTGGCACCGATCCGAACGACACGCGCCCCGTGTACGTGATCGCGCTACCACCACCGAACGTTACAGGTTCCCTGCACATGGGGCATGCCCTGATGGGCACGCTGGAAGACGTGCTCGTGCGTCACAAACGCATGCAAGGTTACAACACCTTGTGGCAGCCGGGCACAGACCACGCAGGGATCGCAACCCAGACGGTGGTGGAGCGCCAACTTCGTCAAGAAGGCAAATCTCGACATGATTTGGGCCGCGATGCCTTTGTGGAGCGCGTGTGGCAGTGGAAAGAGCAAAGTGGCAATCGCATCGTTGAGCAGATGCGCGTGCTCGGGTGCTCAGCTGATTGGGAGCGCCTCAAATTCACAATGGATGCGGATCTGTCACGAGCAGTGCGTGAAGCCTTCGTCCGGCTCTACGAAGATAAGCTCATCTATCGCGCAACGCGGCTTATCAACTGGTGCAGTGATTGCCGCACGGCATTGAGCGACCTTGAAGTGGAGAATGAGGAAGCCGACGGCAAGTTGTATGAGTTCGCCTACGAAGTGATCGGGGAAAACTCGGGCTCCGAGAAAATGGAATTGGTTGTCGCCACCACTCGCCCCGAAACCATGCTGGGGGACACGGCAGTGGCCGTTCATCCCGAAGATCCTCGGTACCTGCATTTGCACGGGAAGAAGCTCAAGCATCCGTTTGCGGAGCGGGAGATCCCCATCATTACGGACGCTGTGCTCGTCGACATGACGTTTGGTACGGGCGCCGTGAAGGTGACGCCAGCTCATGATTTTAACGACTTTGCCACCGGCAAGCGCCACGGCCTCGAAGAGATTTCCATCCTCAATCTCGATGGCACCCTGAACCAAGCGGGCGGGCGTTTCGCGGGCCTCGCCGTGGCCAAAGCGCGTAAAGAAGTGAAGCTTGCCTTGGCAGCGCTCGGCTTGGAGCGCGGTGAGAAGGCCCACAAGCTTCAGGTGCCACGCTGTCAGCGCTGTCGCAGCGTGGTTGAGCCGATGATTTCAACCCAATGGTTTGTTAAGATGCAGCCGCTTGCTGAGCCCGCGCTAGCCGCGGTGCGCGACGGCCGCACCCAAATTGTTCCAGCAGAATGGGTGAAGACATATGAGCACTGGCTCACCAACATTCAAGACTGGTGTATCTCGCGCCAACTCTGGTGGGGGCACCAGATCCCAGCCTTCCACTGCGACACTTGCCAGCACATCACCGTGACTCGAGAGGCCGCTCCGAGCGCTTGTGAAAGCTGTGGTGGCACCCAATTGCGCCAAGATCCGGACGTGCTCGATACGTGGTTTTCAAGTGGGCTGTGGCCATTTTCCACGCTCGGCTGGCCTGATAACACGCCCGATCTCCGCCGTTTCTACCCCACAAGCGATCTCGAAACGGGCTACGATATTCTATTCTTCTGGGTGGCGCGCATGCTGATGCTAGGCCTCCACCTCACGGGCGAGGTTCCCTTTCGACGCGTGCTCTTGCACGGCATGGTGGTCGACGAAACGGGAGAGAAAATGAGCAAGGTGAAGGGCAACACGCTCGATCCTTTGGATTTGATCCACGGCGCCAACTTCGATGACGTCGCCAAGCGAACGCTCCCGGGCGCGCCCCTCAGCGAGGCACTTCAGAAATTCAAGAAGGCCTACCCTTCAACTGCGCAAATGGGGCAAGGCTTTCCAGCCTATGGCGCGGACTCGATTCGTCTCACACTCTGCAGCTACTCACCGCAGGCCAAGCGCATCAGCCTTTCGCCAAAGCGCATCGAGGGCTACCGCAACTTTTGCAACAAAGTTTACAACGCAGTGCGCTTCTCGCTACCGCACATTGAAGGCCAGCTCCCACAGCAGAAGCCGACTCGCCCCACACACTTGGTGAACCGCTGGATCCTCTCGCGGCTTGGAACCGTCGCTGAACAAGCGACCCGAAGTATCGATGC
>JBBSBI010000205.1:0-9080 GCA_038251425.1 Polyangiales bacterium | reverse complement strand
GCTCCCACTCGCGCGCGCATTGCGTATGTCCGCCGTTCACGAACGGCGGCCCCATTGAAGCCGGGCTATCACCGGCACGCATGTACGCCTGGGTTAATATTTCCGCCGTTCACTAACGGCGGCCCCATTGAAGCTGGAATCTCGCCTGAGTGTCCGGGCGAGTCTTGCTTGAGAATTTCCGCCGTTCACTAACGGCGGCCCCATTGAAGTCGATGTATTTTAAGGGCTCGCCTGCTTTGTACGCCTCATTTCCGCCGTTCACTAACGGCGGCCCCATTGAAGCTTTAGGCATGAGTCTTCCGCGGATAATTCCCTCCGGACCCTACGGGCGGCCACTTTGCAGCACCACACGTATATCGCCAGTGAATGACTCTCGTTCATTTCCGCCGTTCACTAACGGCGGCCCCATTGAAGCATCGCCCACTGTCCGCACAAGG
Source organism: Polyangiales bacterium (assembly GCA_038251425.1). Classification (GTDB taxonomy): domain Bacteria; phylum Myxococcota_A; class Polyangia; order Polyangiales; family Polyangiaceae; genus JBBRRP01. The sequence continues at coordinate 8,643 of JBBSBI010000205.1, read as the reverse complement.
TAGCGATCTGTGCTATTTCCGCCGTTCACTAACGGCGGCCCCATTGAAGCGTTCAAGGCGAGAACGTCGGCACCTGTGATGCGCTTATTTCCGCCGTTCACTAACGGCGGCCCCATTGAAGCAACGAAACCAATGTCATTGGCGCGAATCAACGCGCCGATTTCCGCCGTTCACTAACGGCGGCCCCATTGAAGCCGCGCTATCAGCGGCAAGCTTCGCCATCCGATTCACATTTCCGCCGTTCACTAACGGCGGCCCCATTGAAGCCAATCCCACAGGATCGAGCCGGCCAGCTTGCGAGCGAGTTCCGCCGTTCACTAACGACACCTTGACCTCCGCCGTGTACATCTCGTCGACCTGACCCCCGTAGCTGGCCTGCCGCTTAAGGGCAGACAGCGCTTTCGGCGAGGAGCGCGCCCGCACCTCCGTCTCGCTGCGATCAGATCCCGCGACCTATTCGATACTTGTTAATGATTTTCAGGTGTTAATTAATGACGATGGCTGGGCTTCGCAGTGAGCCCTCCGCGTTTTTCATTTTCGGGCCAAAGAGCCTTCGGCCAACACGCGTTGCTGCAGGAGCTTCTCGCGCTGTCCAACGACAGAAGCGTATCTGCTGGGCGTGCTACAGCGCTTGATTGCGGACCCCTGGCGCGGAATCGGGCCTGGAAAAGGATTTGGCCTCGGCATGGGTTCTGGTCCTGGCCCCGGCGTTGGAACGGGAAACGGGATGGGAGGCGTGGGAATGGCGCCTCTCGCGATCACGCCGGGATCTTTGGGAGGTGAACCTGGCGCCGGAGGATCTTCGATCACGCGCGGGGGCTCGCCCGGTTCAGGCGAAGGAGGGGGCGGGTCGCGCCTGATCGGCTCCTCGGGCGGCGGATCGCCTACGGGCGGACGCTTTGGCCTCGGGTCTTCCATCGGAGGCCTATGTTGAGGATCGCGCGCTGGCTCATGGCTAGGAGTGTAGCGGGAGGGCGGGGGCGGCTGGGTCATGGAGTGTCGCCCTGCAAGTGGCAGGCCTTACTCCCATCGGCGCTCAAAGAGAGGCGCGCCTTCGACCACCTGCGCTCCTTGCGCGACTTCCTTGGCTTCGGCGGGCATCAAACCGCGGCCGAAGTGACGGGAATAGACCTGGGTGAGCTCCGCGCCGAACAGAAACATCTGAGCCGAGAAGTACAGCCAGAGCAAGACGACCATGACCGAACCGGCCGCGCCGTAGGCTTGTCCTACCGCCGCGTGCGAGAGGTACAACCCCACCAGCCAATTGCCGATATTGAACAACAAAGAGGTCAAGAGCGCTCCGCGACTCGCCGCTCGCCACCCCACGCAGGTGTCGGGGACTACCTTGAACACCACCGTTGATACGAGCGCTACTGACGCCAAAGAAAACGCCAGCTGGCTCAGATCCACCAGCGGGGCCATCCACGGGGCATCGGGGAATATTGCCCGTTTTAGCCAGGCAATCAGGGTCCGCGAAGCGAACACCGCGAGCAGGAGGGGGCCCGACGCCAACACCAACACGAACGCGAACACGCGCCGCCTCAGGTAGCCGGTCACGCTGGCTTTGAAGCCTTCCGCCTGACGCTCATCGACGTTCCACACTTGATTGAGCGCGACGCGCAGCTGGGTGGTCAGGCGCGACGCCGTGTACAGCGCTAGTGCGAACCCTACAAGCGAAGCGGCCATTCCCGAGTCAGAGGCTTGAGTGACCCACCTCTCCACGGCCTCGGCTGCACCACTTCCCATCGTTTCTTGAACCATGAGCAAGGCTTGCCCCAGTGCCGCGCTTTGACCCAACACGGCACCGGCGATGGCGACGGCGATGATCATGAGCGGCGCGATGGACAGCAGCGTGAAGAACGCCAAGCCGGCTGCAAACATTTCCGCCCGGTCCTTGACGTACTCGTCCCAGGTCTCGTGGAAAATTTGGTAAACTTGCTTGGCCCGGGCTGGCAAGCGCCGGCGGTGGATGAACTCGAACATTGTACGGCTCTCCTGCGAAGGCCGTGCCGCCCCGTGCCGTTCCAACTCGTGCTGCTTCCACGGCGGCGTGTGTCGCGCAGCGCCTCAACGGGGCAGCTTGCCACGCGGCTTCAACGGGCCAGACGTCTGAACCACTGTCGGAGGAATTGCCGCCAGCGCGCTTTAGGCGTCTTTTCGGGCGGACCAGGCGGGCTGCTTCCATCAGCAACAGCGGTGGGAACACCCGGAATTTGACCGCCTTCTCCCTCCCAGTCCGCGACGGGCGTCTTTGGTTCGGGCTCGGCTGGCTCCACCGAGCCGGGACTTTTCACTAGTTGCAGGGGCATGCTCGTACCTTAGTCTGGGAGACGGCTTCGCAACTTTCGCGCCACTCACCCCGCCGCCGCGCCGAGTTAATCATTCAGCGTTGAACGACCTGGTTCGTTCCTTGCAGCCGTCTCCCAGGATGAACCTGCACACGAACCACGGGCCTAATGTCCCAGATCCCTATCCCCACCCCGGCGGACCGAATCCAGAACCCGATCCCCTTCCGGATCATGCGCCCCCGGATCCCAAGCCCTTCCCCCAGTACGAAGATACGCCGCCGGTTCAGCCGGTCGCTTGATTAATGATACCCGAAGCGTCCCACGATTCCTTTTCGGTCAAGCGCGAGCTAACACTCCCGAGCGGAGCGAAGAGCTACTTCAGCTTGCCCGCCTTCGCGAAACATTCGAACCTCGATCTTGCACGGCTGCCTTTCTGCCTCCGCATCCTGCTGGAAAACCTGCTGCGGCGTGAAGACGGGAAGGCCGTCACGCGAGACGACATCTTGGCTTTGGGCGCTTGGAAGCCACACCAGATTGCGCCACGCGAGATCGCGTTTCATCCGGCGCGCGTATTGCTTCAGGATTTCACTGGAGTGCCGGTCATCGTGGATTTAGCGGCGCTTCGCGATGCCATGGAGCGCATGGGCGGAGACCCGGCGAAGATCAATCCGCTCTTCCCTTTAGAGCTGGTGATTGACCATTCAGTTCAGGTGGATTCCTACGGGAGTGTCGATTCTCTGCTGATCAACGCGCGCAAAGAGTACGAGCGCAACACAGAGCGCTACACACTGTTTCGTTGGGCTCAAAGCGCGTTTAAGAATCTTGTGGTGGTGCCGCCGCAGACGGGGATTGTTCATCAGGTCAATCTGGAGCATTTGGCTCGCGTCGTGTTTGACGCAGACGGCCTTGTCTATCCGGATACGCTGGTGGGAACCGATAGCCACACCACGATGGTGAATGGGCTCGGTGTGCTAGGTTGGGGCGTGGGCGGCATTGAAGCAGAAGCGGCGATGTTGGGGCAGCCGATCAGCTTGCTCTTGCCTGAAGTCGTGGGGTTTCATTTGCGCGGTCAACTGCCGGCCGGCGCCACCGCGACGGACCTCGTGCTCACGATCACTCAGATCTTGCGAGCGCGCGGAGTGGTGGAAAAGTTTGTCGAGTTTTTCGGCGACGGTTTGGACGATCTGCCGCTCGCGGATCGAGCCACGATCAGCAATATGAGCCCTGAATTCGGCTCAACGTGCGCGATTTTTCCGATCGACGAGCAAACCCTCAGTTACCTGCGACTCACCGGCAGAAGCCCTGAACAGCTCGCTCTGATCACCGCCTATGCGCAAGCACAGGGCCTCTTCCGAACTAAGGAAACTCCGAACCCAACGTATAGCGAGATCGTCGAACTCGATCTCTCGAGCGTGGTGCCAAGCGTAGCGGGGCCTCGACGGCCCGAGGACAAGATCGCACTCGTGGATGTGAAGGGGGTTTGGGCGCGGGAGCTTGAGTCCATGCTGCGCCCCTTGCACGGTGACGCTTCCAAAGGTGCGAGCGTCCAAGCGTTGGGCCAGACTTTCGAGCTTCAGCATGGCTCCGTCGTGATCGCCGCCATCACCTCGTGCACCAACACGTCAAATCCGTCCGTCATGCTCGCAGCTGGGCTCTTGGCGCGGCGCGCACGCGAGCGCGGGCTGCAAGTGAAGCCGTGGGTGAAGACCAGCCTGGCCCCGGGCTCCAAGGTAGTAACACGTTACCTAGAAGCGGCGGGAGTGCTGGCTGATTTGGAAGCCTTGCATTTCAACCTCGTGGGCTACGGCTGCACGACCTGCATCGGCAACAGCGGCCCACTCGATCCAGCCATTTCCGAGGCAATTTCAGCCCAAGATCTGGTGGTTGCGAGCGTGCTCTCCGGCAACCGCAACTTCGAAGGACGCATCAACCCAGATGTGCGAGCCAATTTTCTCGCAAGCCCACCGCTCGTTGTGGCGTACGCATTGGCTGGGCGCATGGACATTGATCTTACGCGTGAACCCCTGGGCACCGATCAAGAGGGGCACGACGTTTTCTTGACCGATATTTGGCCTTCGCCCACAGAGGTCCAAAGCGCCGTGAAAGAGCACGTCACGGCGGAGCTCTTCCGGGAAGAGTATGCACAAGTACTGACGGGGGACGCCACTTGGCAAAATCTCGCAGTTCCCGCCGACAAGAAGTTCGCCTGGGATGAGCTCAGTACCTACGTTCGCCGCCCCAGCTTTCTGGAAGACATCCCGCGCGAGCCAACCCCGCTCACCGACATTCTTGGGGCTCGGGTGCTCGCCCAACTGGGGGACTCGGTGACCACGGATCACATCTCACCAGCTGGCAATATCGCCAAACGATCACCGGCCGCGGAGTATCTGATCCAACACGGAGTCCAACAGCTAGATTTCAACTCCTATGGCGCTCGGCGCGGCAATCACGAGGTGATGGTTCGGGGCACGTTCGCCAACGTCCGCCTCAAAAATAGGCTCGCGAATGGCGTCGAAGGTGGAGTCACTCGCCACCTCCCCGAGTCCGAGTTGAGCTCGATCTTCGACGCAGCCGTCCAATATGGCACCGAGGGCACGCCGCTTCTGATCTTGGCGGGAAAGAATTACGGCGCCGGCTCGTCGCGCGACTGGGCCGCCAAGGGAACACTCCTGCTCGGAGTAAGAGCGGTGCTCGCAGAATCCTTCGAACGCATTCACCGCAGCAATCTGATCGGCATGGGCGTCTTGCCGCTCCAATTTCTCCCCAGCCAAACCGCGACTAGTCTCGAGCTCTCGGGCGAGGAACAATTCGAGATCCACGGTATCGCCAACGACCTCACGCTATCGAAAGCACTCGATGTGACGGCAACCACTCAGACCGGCGAGAGAATCAACTTTCAGGTTATCTGCAGAATCGATACCCTGGTGGAGCTCGACTACTATCGCCACGGTGGCATCTTGCCGTTTGTCCTACGGCAGCTGCTTTGAACGGAAGCCACTTGGTCGTAGACGCTGCCGAAGTTGGCAAGCTCAGCCGGCCTTCGCGCTGTGCGCAGCCCTCGCTGCCGGAGCACTATTTTAGTTCTTTGAGATATTTAATGCTGGATGAGCCGAGTTCAATTACCTCCGGGACGTGGCCGGTGAACATGAGCTTGGCCATGGAGGTGGCGTAGCCTTTCATCTGATCGAAGGTGACATGCGGCGGCATTGCGAGAGCGTTTTTATCGGTGAAAATATCGATCAGCGCGGGGCCGTCGTGGGCGAAGGCTTCCCGGAGCGCTGGCTCCACCTCACTGGATCTTTTCGCGGTCCAGCCACGGATACCCATCGCCCGGGCGACCATCGCGAAATCAGGATTCTCCATGCCCGTCTGCCAATCGGGATAACCGGCTAGACGCATTTCCAGCTCCACCATTGCCAGCGCACGGTTGTTGAAGACGATGATTTTCACGGGAGCCTTGTATTGGCTGATCGTCATGAGATCGCCCAGCAACATGGTGAGCCCACCATCGCCGCACATGGCGATGACTTGCCGGTTTGGCTGCTGCAATGCCGCGCCGAGAGCCATAGGCATCGCGTTTGCCATCGAGCCGTGATTGAAAGAACCGGTCAAGTAGCGGTCGTGCTTCCCACTGAGATAGCGGGCTGCCCACACCGCCGACATGCCCGTATCGACAGTGAAAATCGCATTGTCGGTGGCGAGCTTGTCGATCACGGCGGCGACGTATTCCGGATGGATCATGTCTTTTTTCGAATGCTCATCGACATAGCTCCGGTAGTTTTTCTCTACCGATGCGTGCAGCTCGCGCATTTCGTTGAGGAAATCGTTGTCGTGTTTCCCATCGAGCAGCGGGAGAAGGTTTTCCAGAGTCGGGGCGATGTCTCCACAGTAGCCGTAGTCCACTTTCGCACGACGTCCGATGCGCTCCGGCTTGATATCGACCTGGATGATGATGTTCTTTTCCGGGAGGAATTCGGTGTAGGGGAAATCAGTGCCTAGCATGAGCAGGACATCCGCTTCCTGCATAGCGGTGAAGCCGGATTTCGTGCCCAGCAGGCCGTTCATGCCGACCGCATACGGGTTGTCCTCCTTGTCGAAAAAGATTTTCCCACGGTAACTGTAGCCCATGGGTGCGCGCAGTTTTTCTGCGAGAGCCATGACCTGGCTTTGTGCGTGACGGCAGCCGTAGCCACAGAAGATCATGATTTTTTTGTTCGAGTTGATCACCTCGGCGAACTCACTGTTTTCCTCTTTCGATGGGACGGTCGAGGAGCGCGGGAAAAAATTCCTTTCCCCGGTCGCGAGTTCGGGGGCGTCCGCTGCGGAAACATCACCCGGGAGGCCGATCACCGCGACGCCACGCTTGCTGATCGCATGCTGGATGCCTGTTTGCAGGGCGTGGATTGCCTGGGTGGGCGTGTTCGCCATGAAGCAGTATTTCGAGCAATCGTCGAAGAGCTTGGCGACGTCGGTCTCTTGGAAATTATCCAAACCGAGCTTGTCGGTGGTCACGGTTGTGGCGATGGCGATGACCGGGTTCCCGGCGCGGTTGGCATCATAAAGGCCGTTGACGAGGTGGACATGACCGGGGCCGCTACTTCCCATGCAGCAGGCTATGCCTTCCAGCTCGGCTTCCATTGAGGCGGCATAGGCACCCGCTTCTTCGTGTCGGACGTGAATCCATTGCAGTCGTCCATCGCGGCGGACGGCGTCGTTGATGGGATTGAGGCTGTCTCCGGTGACCGCGTAAACCCGTTTGACTCCCACTTTCACCAGCATGGAGACTAGAACATCGGCGACATTTTTAGCCATAGATTTCCTTTTGTGGTTAAGCGTTTGTTTACTTCATCGGCGACGCTCAACAGCAGCTGTGTAGGGCTGTCTGTTGTTCGTTTCTTTAGGCAAGTGTTGGCTTTGCCGACGTAATCCAGGTAAACGTAAAGGATGCTGCCGGGGGACTGAGCCGCAACAGGCCAACGATCTTCCAGCCATCCTCACCGACGGCTTCGTCGATGGCCGAAAACTTTTCGTTCTGTCGCGCTGCCCACGCGGCTGTGCTTTTGCCGGCGGGTTTCTTACTCACGCGGTCCCTCACCGACCTCGGGCGTCTTCTTGAATTTCAACGCGGCGGAATTCAAACAGTAGCGAAGCCCAGTCGGATTGGGGCCATCTTCAAAGACATGGCCGAGATGGGCGTCGCAACGGCTGCAGAGCACTTCGGTGCGCCGGGAAAACAAACTGTTGTCCGCCTCCGTGTTGATCCGATTCGGCGCCAGCGGTTGCCAGAAGCTGGGCCAGCCCGTGCCGGACTCGAACTTCGTTTCGGAACTGAACAGGTCGAAGTCGCAGCTCACACAATGATAGATGCCCGGCTCCTTGGTGCCGTTGTATTCGTTCTGAAAGGGGCGTTCGGTGCCCTTTTCGCGGGTGATACGGAACTGTTCGGGCGTCAGGATTTTCTTCCATTCCTCATCGGTCTTGATCACTCTGTTCGCCATCGCCAGTGTCTTTCCTGTTTGTTTCTCCAGCACGATCTCGTTCGGAGGAGCGCCGCTCGGCTCGGGCTGCCGTTTGCAGGAAATGATCAACACGGCTCCCGCGACCAGCGCGGCCAACCAAAGATTCGTGGTCTTGCGATTATCGCCGAAGTGGTCGCCCATATCCGCCTGCGAACCAATGCAGGAGCGATGCCAGAACAAGGGGTCCCCGATCCCATCCGGGGTGGCGACCAAGTACACTCTCCATTGAGCCCTCACCTCGCGTCCCTGCACCGCGTCGAAATGTCCCGGTGTGGGCGTTATGTCGACTTTGTCATCGATTGCGCTCGAAGGAGGGCATTGCCAACGCGACGACGGCAAGCGGCATGATTGATGCTTCGATACTCATCGAAATCTCAAACGAGGAGCTCTCAATGCATACCTACGACCGACTCGATAACCAGATTGATCAGGCACTTGTCACCATCGGCAAGGACCGGAAGCGCAAGAAAGTCATGGCACTCAGCCTGTTTGCCGCGGCAGCGGTGGCGTTATTCGCCCTCACCTACGCCGTGTACAACTACACCCCCGGGCAGATTTCGCCCGATCGGATCGGCGTCGGCGCAGTGAAGCCTCTTGTGAAGTAGGGCGGGGCGGGCTTGCTCCTCGAGCCCTCGTAGGACAACGAGAAAGAGTTTGCCCAGCCGTTTGTCCTACGGCAGCTGCTTTAGAACTTGAGGGCACCGCGCTCGTCGATTCGCGCAGCCGGATCCCAGCGGAAGAAACCGCTCAGTTCGGTGTAGAGCGCAGGGTGCTGCAGGCGAAGCGCCCGGGGCCGCTCGAAAAACTGTTCGACAATCACGGCAAAGAACTCGGGG